>SBAX01000214.1 GCA_005240095.1 Phycisphaera mikurensis | reverse complement strand
GCGCAGTGCCGTCGTACGACGCCTGTGGAACACGGACCTGGCGGTTCGCCTGCGCGGGGGAGGTGAGTACGGGATCGACGCCGCCACGGTCCGCGCCGCCCTGCCCGACCGCAGCGTTACCCTTCCCATCCACGGCTTCACCCGCAAGTGCGTGGAGCTGTACGACGACGGGAACGAGTACGGGCGGCGTTTTCGCGAGGAACTGCGGCGAATGGCGGAGTTGAGCTCCGCCCGCGGGGCTGGGCTGGTTTTCGTCTACTGGCCTTCGCGGACGCTGCTGCATCATGTGGAGCTCGATACGCTTCGGCGCACGCTGCGGCAGTGGTGCCTGGCCGAAGGTGTCGTATTCATCGATGTGACCGAGGCCTTTCTCGCGGATTCGTCAGCGGACCTCTACGTCGACAGCATCCATCCCGGCCCGGCCGGCCAGCGGCTCATCGCCCGCGCCGTGCTGGACGCCATCCAAGGGCCACTAGACTGACACGTTGCGTTGCCCCGCCCTTTTCGGTACCAACTCCGTATGTTCCAGCGTGTGGCCTACGGCATCCTGGCGATCGCCCTGCTGCTGCTGCTGTTCATCCAGGACGTGCTCATCGCCAAGGAGGTCGCGGTGCGCGTTCCCGGTCCCGTCGGCGAGCTGCTCCGCCGCGGCAGCCTGGTGCCTCTGTTGTTTGTCGCTGTACTGCTGCGAGCCTCCTACGAACTCAAGCGTATCTTCGTTGCCAAGGGGGTGCGCGCACACGTCGCGTTTGCCAACGTCATGATCGTCGTCCTGCTGCTGGCTCCCTGGCTCTCGGCAGCCGGTTGGCTGGGGCAGGGTGTGGCCGAGCAGGAAGGACTCATCTGGCAGCTCACGGCCTTGATGGTGACAGTCCTTGGTAGCGGGCTCTTCTGGGTGCTACGGAAGGACCCGGAGGGAACGGTCCGCGACGTGGGCGCCACCATGCTGATGGTGCTCTACCTGGGTTTCCTGGGTTCTTTCGGGGTTATGCTCCGCTGTGGGAAGGATATTCCCGCCCAAGAGGGCGCCTGGCTGTTGCTGATCGTCGTGCTGGTCACCAAGGCCTCGGACATCGGCGCCTACTTTACGGGGACGGCCATCGGGCGGCACAAACTCATCCCTACTGTGAGCCCCGGCAAGTCCGTGGAAGGAGCCATCGGCGGGCTGCTGGGAAGCGCGCTGGCCGGCGTGCTTCTCGCCGCACTGCCAACCTGGCTGGGCGGGGGCAGTGAGCCGTGGGCCATGCTCGTTCAGGATGCCACGCGGTCCTTCAGCACCCAGCAGGAGGCTGGAGCGATAGGACCATTGTGGCGAGGCTTCCTCCTGGGGCTGGCGGTCTCCGCCGCCGGACAAGTCGGCGACCTCTTCGAATCCTGCCTCAAGCGCGACGGAGGACTCAAGGACTCCGGCAATCTCATCCCTCGCTACGGCGGCGTCCTGGACCTCATCGACAGCCCCATGTACGCCATGCCCGTAGCTTGGTTCCTCCTCACCACGGTCTGGAACGTCGTCTGACGGAGCATCGCGTCCACGCGATCACTTTGGCTGCTTGAGCTCGAAGTGGATGGCCCGAGCCTCGGTCGTCCCAATGTTTTCGACCGCATGACGCACGGGGTCATTCCAGATGATGTCGCCCACGGCCACGTCCTTCTCGGTGGTCTTGCCATCCGGGGAAGTGAACCTGAGCTTGGCCGCGGAGGCGCTATAAATGGCCACCGGCGGATGCCCGTGCATGGGCATCTTGCCGGCCGGCTTCAGCGCGGTATCGAGCACGCGGACACGCTCGTTTTCGAACAAGACCTTGGACATGTCCGCCGCTACCTTCATGGGATCGTCGGTCGCGGCGACGCCCGCCGTGGTCTGCCCCGGGCTGGGCGCCGGATCGCGGAGTTCGACAACCAGGGCGCGGAACTCGGTGCCGCCGACGTTCTCGGCCTGGTGCGACTCCGCCTTGAGCCACACGACATCGCCGACCTTGAACTCCATGTCCTTGGTTGTGTTGTCGGGGTAGCCGAACTTGAGCTTGCCGGCGCTGAGGATGTACACGACGTGATCGGGGTGCGAGTGCATGCCGATCTTCTCACCCGGCTTGAAGCGGACTTCATTGACGCGGACGTGGCTGTTCTCAAAAACAGTCTGGTAGACGTTGGGCCCCACCTTGACCGGGTCCTGCGCCCGGGAGGGATGCGGGATAACCCACGCGATGACGGCTAGGCTCACCACCACCGATTTCGAATAGGCGTTCATTAGCGTCCTCCTTGTTGCAAAACCCCGCGACCGACCTGCCTGCAACACACTACTCTGAGGCCCAGATCCTGCAAGCGGCGGACTTTCCTGTAAACTTGCGAACATGGCAGCGGTGGTTCTGCAGAACGTTATGAAGCAGTTTGGCACGCAGGTCGTGCTGGATGGCGTAAGCCTGGAGCTGCATGCCGGGCAGACCACCGGGCTGGTGGGAGCCAATGGCGCGGGGAAGACCACGCTGTTCAAGCTGATCACCCGGGAGCTGCAGCCGGATCTGGGCACAGTGACCGTCGCCCGGGGCACGGAGATCGGCCACCTGCGACAGGACCCGGACGTGTCCCTTGATCGGAGTCTCTATGAGGAAGTGGGGTCGGTGTTCGCCGATCTACTGGCCCTGGAAACTCGGCTGCACGCCCTTTCGGATGAGATCGCCCTACGACACGACGACCCGGCGTTGCCAGCGCTCATGGCCGAGTATGACCGCCTGCACACCCGCTTCGAGGCGGCCGGCGGGCACACCTTCGAGACGCGGATGAACGAGATCCTCGGAGGCCTGGGCTTCTCCAAAGAGGACTTTGCCAAGCCCATGGCCGTGCTCTCCGGCGGGCAGCGCTGCCGTGCGGCCCTGGCCAAGCTCCTGCTGGAAGACAAGCCCTTCCTGCTTCTGGACGAGCCGACCAACCATCTGGACATCGATGCGGTGCGCTGGCTCGAGAAGTTCCTCATCGGGCATCACGGCGGCGCGGTGGTCATCTCCCACGATCGATACCTCTTGGACCGCCTCTGCGAGCGAATCATCGAAGTCGGTGGGCGGAAGGTACGGAGCTTCCCCGGCAACTACACCAACTACGCCCAGACCAAAGAGCGTCTGGAGCTGACTCAGGCTCGCGAACACGAGAAGCACGCCGAGTTCATCGCCAAAGAGCGGGCCTACATTGCCAAACACCTGGCCGGTCAGCGGAGCCAACAAGCCAAGGGGCGGCGTACGCGGCTTGAGCGGCGACTGGCGGCCGGCGAATTCGTAACCGAGGCTCCGCGGGCCACGCGGGCAGCAGGCATACGCTTTCAGCCTCGCGAGGCCGTCAGCGGCGGCGATGAGATCGTCCGTGGTGAAGACTTCTCCATGCGTTTTGGCGAGCAGACACTCTTCGATCGCCTCAGCTTCCAGGTGCGCCGCGGCGAGCGCTTCGGCATCACCGGGCCCAACGGCACGGGCAAGACCACGTTACTCAAGATCATCCTCGGCCAGCTAGCCCCCAGCGGCGGAACGGTGACCGTCGCCCAAAAAACCCAGATCGGCTACTACGCACAGGATGCGGCCGTCGCCAATCCCTCGCGAACAATGGTGGATGAAATCCGCGCCGCGCGGACCGATTTCAGCGAGCAGGACGCCCGCAGCTATCTGGGCCGCTTCCTCTTCCACGGCGACGATGTCTTCAAGCCGCTCGGCGCCTTGTCCGGCGGGGAGCAGTCGCGGGTACGCCTCGCCTGCCTGATCCTCAGCGCCCCGGATGTCCTGATCCTCGACGAACCCACCAATCATCTGGACATCCCCTCCCGCGAGGCCCTGGAGGAGGCCCTGCTGGAGTTCGACGGAACGATCATCGCCGTCAGCCACGACCGGTACTTCCTTGATCGCATCGCTGGGCGGTTGATGGTCATCCGTCGGGAAGAGACCCGAACCTACGCCGGGAACTACAGCTTCTACGTCAGCGAGGTCGAGCGCGCCCGGGCCGAGGCGGCGGGAGTGCCACGTGCGCTGAAGAAACCGAAGCAGCCCGCGACGACCGCCGGTTCCCCCAGGACCCAACGCCCGTCATCGCCCTATGATCGGATGTCCATCGAGCAGATCGAGGAGCTGCTCATGGATCGGGAGACGCGTCTGGCGGCGCTGCACGAGCAGTTCGGCGATCCGGCAGTGGTCCGAGATCCCCAGCGACTCGAGGAGCTCGAAGAAGCCGTCGAGGCGATGGCCGCGGAGTTGTCGGAGCTGGATGCGGCGTGGCAGGAACGCGTGGATGCTCAGGCGGGTGAATGACGTCTCCGTGGAGCTTCTTTCCCCCGCTGAGGGCCGGTTAGCCCGCGTGTCGGTCTACACTCGGGCGCTGGGCGCCCTGCTGCTGCCGCTCCTCATCGCCTGGTTCGCGGGGACTGTGTACGCCGATGTGCTCCGCGAGCAACTGAGCGAGTGGCGCGGCGGGGCCGCGGTGGCGGCAATCCTCCTGGCGATCCTTGCGTTTCTCGAATGCCGATGGCTCGGTGTTCTTGTGGAACTGCTGCGCCTGCAATGTCAGGCGGCGCCCGTAGTCGCCCTGCGCCGCAGCGAGCGATGGATTCGCCGCAGGCGCCGCCGGCGGTTTCAGATTGCCGCGGTTGCGATTTCCGTGTCGGCGGCCTTTGCGTCAGCCGAGGCCGTGTTCCGACTCCTGGACATCCGGCCCGCGCCTCCCCCGTCAACCGCTGCGGAGGACTGCCAGCGCACCGACAACCGCCTCAACGAGCTTGGCTTGCGCGAGCCGCCGGCGTATCCGCCGCCGCCGGACGGCCGGATTCGAATCGCCTTCCTGGGCGACTCGATTGTCTATGGCGAAGGAGTCGAACCCTACGAAACCTTCCCGCACGTTGTCGAGGAGCTGCTGGCACCTCAAACGTCGGCTGGGGTCCTGGCGATCAACATGGGCTTCTCCGGGACGTCACCGGGTTGGCAGCTTGATAGGTTCGTTCCCCTGCGCGACGCCATCAAACCCGACGTGGTGGTCCAAGTGGTGTATCCCAACGACCTCCAGATCCATATGCACCATCGTCTCGACGAAATCTATCGGATTCGCGACGGGGACTTGGTCACCGGCAATTGGTCGTACGTGCTGCGCTACGCGGAGCGGCAGGTGCGCTACTGGGTGGCCTGGAATCGAGCCATCGACTACTTCCGCGGCGGGGTCAGCGATGCCGAAAGGCGTGCGGCGTGGGCCAAGTTCCAGATCGACCTGCGGGCCTGCAGGGACGCGGTGCGGGAGAGCGGGGCCGCCTACGCCGTGGTCCTGTTTCCCTGGCTGGTGCGCCTGAATGATTATCCGCTCAAGGAGGTCCACTCACTGATGGGCGAGTTTGTGTCCACCCTGGATGTTCCCTATCTTGATCTGCTGGACACCTTCGCGGGGCGCGATGCGGAGCTGCTTCGAGTGAGTCTGGCCAATGAACATCCCAATGTCGAGGGCCACCGCATAGCGGCGGAGCGCGTCGCCCGGTTTCTGCAGGAGGAGGTTTTGCCATCGCTCTCGACAGACCCCTCGACGGCTCGGCGCGCCGGCCCGTGAACCTGCTCATGCACGACCACAACTGCCCAGCTCATTTGGGGAAAGCGATCCATCTGTCGGATGGTTGGCAAGGAGAAGTCTGTGACGTGGGCGAAGGCGTCGAGCCGTGGCGGTCGTTTCTTGAGCAACTCGTTCGCGACCCCACGCGGCTACCGGGTTTTGCTGCCCTCAAGCACTCCGCCGATCGTCAGGTGATTCGGGCCACGGTGGCCGCGCTGAAGGGTATGCCGGTTCTTTGCCGGTATGTGCGCGCGGATGGAACCGCCGCCTGGCTGGACCGGATTCGTGGATCAGCGGCTCGCCGTGATTTCCGGCGGGCGCATGGCTTGCTTAGCGCCTGGATCGAGACGCCCCGGCCATTTGCCCTGATCGAACGCCGAGACGCTGCGAGCGAGTCATGGCTCATCACGCTATTCTTCGACCGCGCCGTCGATCTGGATCGCCTGGCTGTCACCATCCTCCCGCGGTTGACCGCTGACGAGCAGCGCTACGTAAAAAACTCAGCTGGGCGTGCGGTGGCCGAGTTTCTTGCACGATTGGAACGAAGCGGCTGGCGGCATCGCGATCTCAAGGCTTCGAACATCCTCATCAACGACTGGGACGCACAATTGGCTGCGCCGCATGTGTTGATTGCGGACGTGGAAGGGTTGCGGCGCCGCCGCCTCTGGAATGAATCCGCCGCCGAGGAAGCCATGGTCCGCCTCGCCGCCAGTCTGCTCGATGTCCCCAGCGTGACCCGCACCGACTTCGCCCGCTGCCTTCGGGCTTATGTGGGAGCAATAAGGCACCGTGAAATCGCCTGGCGCATACTCTTCGCGGGGCTCTCGCCGCGGGCGTTGCAGTACGCTCGCAAGGCCCGGACCCGCAAATCGCATAAACTCGACGGCTATACCGGCGGCTGAGCAAGCCGGTGGGAATTCGCCGCGCAGAGACTACAATACGTGCGCACGATGGCGCTACGGGTGCTCCATATTCTCGAAACGCTCGAACTGACTCCGGGCGCGGTGGCGGTCTCGCTTAACGGGGCGATCGCGCCGCTGAGCGCATTGGGTATCGACGGGCGCCTCGTGGGCGGGCACGTCGAGCATGCTACGCTCGAGGGCGTGAGTCTCGTCCATGTCCACGGCTGGGGCTACCCTGCCGCGAGCGCCGCCATTGACGCGGCCGCTCAACGAAAACTCCCGGTGGTCATTTCCCCCCACGGCCTGGTTGCCTCGCCTTCCGACCAACGTGGTTGGTTCGCACGCCTGCGGCAGCGACGGCAGGAAAAACGCCTTCTTCGCGCCGCAAGCATGGTCACCGGCTTAAACGACCACGAAGAGCAACTGTTGCGTAACCTTCACTCCAACGTGCGCGTGCTGCCCTATGGACTGCGATTTGATGATTACAGCGAGCTTCCGGTGTCGACAACGGAGGGTAGCGGGTCTTGGATCGTGATGCTGGACTCCATGCACCCTCGCGGTGGCTGCGTGGCCTTGCTGAAGGCGCTCGCGGAGATCGGGCCGGATAGCGCGGGCTGGAAGTGTGCCCTCGTGGGCGGGGAAGGCGGTCAGTGGCGACCGATGCTGGAGGCGGCCGTCCGGCGAAAAGGCGGCGCGGACCGCGTGCGCTTCGAGACGGCGGCTTCGCTCGGCGTCCAGCGTGAGTGGCTCTTACGGGCGACGCTTGTGGCCGCGCCCGGCTTGCAGGTCACCTTTCCGCTGAGCATCATGCAGGGCTTGGCCGCGGGTGTCCCCGTGCTCGCTTCGACACTCACGGCCCCGCCGGGCGCCGATGGGATGCTCCGCGTGTGCGGTCCCACGCGAGTGGAACTGCGCAAGGCCTTACGGGTAACTCTGGCCGAATCGGATGAGGCCCGCCGGCGGTCCGCTCGCGCCGCAAGCGAACGTGCCCGGGCGGTGCTGGATTGGTCGGCCCTCGCCCCCCGCTGGGCGGAAATGTATCGCGAACTGGTTTGATGGATCCGCTGCTTATCACCGCCGACGACAGTCAGCGAGCCCCTTCGGGCTGGCGAGCGCGGGATTTCTGGCGCCTGGTGCGCTGGACCAAACCCTATCGCCGCTACCTGGCGATGGGCCTTTGCTGCACGGTGCTCTTCGCCGGCCTGCACACCGTGAGCATCGGCGGGGCGTTTCCCGTCTTCCAGGTGCTTCTCGAAGAGGAAGGCATCCACGGCTGGGCCGACCGGGCCATCGCAGGAAAAAGACTGGGTGTCGAGTTCGCCCCGTTGACCGATGCCCACGTTGCTCGCGTCATTCGCACGCACCATGACAGCGAAGCCCGTGGGCTGAATGTTCGCGGAGGCGATGCTCTGAGCGATCCGCAGTCCCGGCCCATTCGCGCCTGGCTGGGCGATGTGGTGATCGCACCCGTCGGCGGCGAGATCGCCGTGCAGGTACGGGACTTCGAAGGCCAGCGCCTCGTCACTCTGCACGCCGGCGAGATACCCTTCGGATATAGCCTGCTCAACCGCATCCGCGCGGTCCTTCCCGCAGATGCGCCGGAAACCAAGCTGCGAACACTGGTCTGGATTCTCGCCGCGCTCGTTGCTGTCGCGATTACGTCCAACCTCTTCCGCTACATCGGCGAGAGCCTGATAGCCCGGGCCATTCTGCGCACGCTCTTCGATCTTCGCGACGGCCTCTACGAGCGCATCCTGCACCTGCCCATGACCTTCTTTGCGGGCACGCAAACCGCCGACCTCGTGACTCGCTTCGTACAGGACGTGCAGGAAGTCCAGCGCGGCCTCATTACCCTGTTCGGCAAGTTCGTCCGCGAGCCCCTGCGGGCGTTTTTTCTGATCGGACTGGCACTGACTCTCGATTGGCGGATCACTTTGACCATGTCCGTCGTTGTTCCGCTGGCCTTGGTGCTCTTCTGGGCCGTGGGGCGAAGCGTCAAGAAGGCCAATCGCAAGCTGCTCCAGGCCTACGGGGCCATGATCGGGGCGCTCACCGCGAGCTTGCAGAACCTGCGGGTCGTGAAGGCCTACACCGCCGAGGAGTACGAGCGCGCCCGCCTCGACGAGGTCGATCGCCGCATGTTCCGCCAGCAGCTCAAACTCGCCAAGCTTGACGCGTTCCTGAGCCCCATGATGGAAACGGTCGCGGTGCTCGCGGGCAGCGTGCTCACCGTTTGGCTGGCCAGCCGCGTGCTTGATCACACCCTTTCGCTTTCCACGTTTGCCTCGCTGAGCGTGACCCTGGCGATGATCTTTGATCCCCTGCGGAAGATGACCGACGTGTACGTGCGCATCCAGCGGGCCTCGGCCGGGGCCGAGCGGATCTTTCAGGTGCTCGACAGGCCCGTGGAGACGGTCCCGGCGGGCGCCGGCACGGAGCTTGCGCCGCTGGAAAAAGGCCTGGAGTTCGTGGATGTCTCCTTCACTTATCCAGGCGCCGGCGCCCCGGCCTTAAGCGACATCAACCTGTCTATTCGCCGCGGGGAAACCGTGGCTCTGGTGGGCCCCAACGGCTGCGGCAAGACCACGCTGGTGAGCATGCTCCCGCGGCTGTTCGATCCCGATCGCGGCGAGGTCCGCTACGACGGCGTGAATGTTCGGCATGCCACGCACGCCAGCCTGCGGAGGCAGTTCGGCCTTGTGCCTCAGGAGGCGGTGATCTTCGAGGGCACGCCCATCGAGAACATCGCGTACGGCAATGGGCGCGCCGATCGAGCGCGGGTGGAGGACGCGGCGCGGCGGGCCTATGCCGACGAATTCGTCCGCGCTATTCCCGGCGGGTACGAGGCCGTGCTCGGCGAGCGCGGCTCGACGCTCTCCGGCGGGCAGCGCCAGCGCCTGGCCATCGCCCGGGCCATCTACCGCGACGCCCCCATCCTCATCTTCGATGAGGCCACCAGCCAGGTCGATTCCGAGTCGGAGTTGAAGATACAGAACGCCCTCCGCGAGTTCGCCAAAGGGCGCACCACAATCATCATCGCCCATCGCCTCAGCACCATTCAGTTCGCCGACCGCATCGTGGTCATGGACGCCGGACGCATCGTGGACAGCGGCACGCACAAGGAACTCTTCGACCGCTGCAGCGTCTACCGCACCCTCTGCGAAACCCAATTCGTCAACGCCGGAAACTGATTCAGGGGTGGCCCATCCATCGCCGCGCCTCCCCCCTTCAGCCGGCCTCACCGTACCAAATCAATCTGCACTTGCGGAACGGAAAACCCACTTTTTCAATTGCGAGAGGGGGGCCGGGTCTCGATGAAAACAGGGCCCTGGGCTATGTAAACCACTGCGGGAGATAGAGTTACGGTTCGCACTTCACGGCTTTCGCGAAATCCATCTCCGCAAGGTGGTCGTGACTACAGGGACGAAGCCGCGGGCGATGGCACAACCGGGGCAACGGGGGCGACCTGCGTTGCGTTTTGCGGCGATGAACGCGGGGCGGTAATTCGGGCCTGCACTACGGCGAGGAGCACGATGACGGCCAAGACCAACAAGACTGCGGCGAGCCAGGCGGCCCGGAATGGTCCCAGTCGCGCCGGGGCATCCCACTCGGGCGCCGTGGGTATCGCGTCCAGTTTGCGCACCGCTGTGGCTAACTTCTCCAACTCCGTCGAAGATCGAAGGGGTGCGGAAATCGGTGGCGCTGTTGCCCCGCGAAGAGCTCCCGCTGTGGGGGGCACAGGGATCCGCGGCTCGGCAGGCATCGGCGGCAACGCGGTGGAAGGTACCATGGTTGCGGCACGTGCAGCGACGATGGTCGCCGTGACGGTCGGGCGCGCACCGGCGCTCGGCACGCCCGGCTCGACTTTTGCGGCGCTGGCCGCCTGCTCGGTGGCCGCGATCCGCGGCGTCTCAAAGGCCAGGTGCGACAGACACGCCGGGCAATACGTATCGGCCGGTCCCACCTCCTGATGGCAGTGCCAGCAGCGGTTGAAGTAGCGGCACAGACCTGGAGTCTCCACCGCGAAACGCCACTGAAAGTCGGTCGCCGGACCGCGAACGATCGAAGTCTCGGTGATCAAGCCCCGTCGAATCTGGCGAACGATGCGGTCGAGCGACACGCCGGGAAACGGGCGCAGATGTTCAAGCACGAACCACGGCCCGGAGTGAGCCCGCATCTTCTGGCGCATCTCCTCACGGAGATCCTGGTTGCAATGGTCACATTGGTCTGCCCCCCGCTGGACGAGCTGCCCGCAAGTGACACAGGGCAGGGCGTCGCCGTGCCAGACCCGCCTGGCGCTGGGACTTAGAGGGCCGAACCCCCGCCGAGCGGCCACCTCCAGGGCATGGTTGCCGGGCGGCAAATCCTCGAGATCGAGGGCGGGATCGGGGTCAACGGAGATTGAGGACTGGGGCTGATCCAACGTACGGTCTCCTGCGCATCGATTCTAGGGTGGTGTTTCTGTCCGAACAACGGCACTCTGGAGGGCCTTCGGCCGAATCGTTGTGCGCGCCGTATGGTTCCCGTTGGGGTCGGCGATGAGTTTTTCTGAACTAAAGGCGCGCCGCGCCGCGTCCGATTATTGGACCAGCGACCGGATCGTGGAGGCCCGTTACGCAAATGCATGCCAACGCAGAGACAGGTTTGCGCTTCGCAGCCCACGCAGGTCGCCCGCGCACGCACAGCGGCGCGCCGTGGGGTGCACTCAGCACGGGTACAGATCGAACGGAATTGCCCGTCGTTCACCAGTGGGGTTCCTTCGTGGCACCGGAGTTACCGAGGCGACGAAGCGATGTTCACGAGTACGCGATCGACGGGGAATTGCTGCTGCTCGACCCGACGACACAGACCTTGTTTCATCTGAACAGCACTGCGGCGTCTCTTTGGCATATGTGCGACGGCCGGCCGCTGCGGGACGCAGTTCGCCTTCTGGCGAGCGCCCATGACGAGGAGTTCGACACCGTGATGGAGCACGTGAATGCCGTGATTGATGTGCTGGCCATCGGAGGATTGCTGGCGCCCAGCGCCGCCGGTGTCGGTCATGTCTAGTTCGCACCCACAGCCCGAGGACAAGGCAGCCGTTCGATGCGCCATCGGCGGTTTCACCGTCCACCTGGACAGCGATTTGAAGCAGGTTCTTCAAGACTTTGCGGCACTATATCCGCCGGCACCCGGGGGGCCCAGGTCGCAGCGGATCATACAAATTGACGTGCGTCGATCCGGGCGCTCGCGTCTGGGTCGCCGGCTCTATCGCGTGTACGCAGATGGTGAGGAAGTTGGCGGCTGCCGAGCCGCTAACGGAGTGTTCCCTCTAGTGGAGTGGGGCATCAACCTGCGGATTATCGCGACCGCGTCTGAATACCTTCAGTTGCACGCCGCGTCCCTGTCCTTTGAGGGAAACGGGTTCATCTTCGCGGGGGATTCCGGATGCGGGAAGTCAACCCTCGCTGCCGCCCTGCTGACTCGTAGATGGCGCTACCTGTGCGACGAATTCGCCCTGCTCGACAGGGATACGCTGCTCTTGCAGCCGTTTCCCAAGGCCCTGTGCATCAAAGCCGGTTCGTACCAAGCCGTCCGGCGAATGGGCCTTTCGTTCGCCCGGCGACGAGACTACGTCAAGGCATTTAAGGGTCGGGTCGGATACATCAGCGCAAACGACGCCGTGGCCGAGCCCGCGCCGGTTCGATTCGTCGTCTTTCCAACCTATGGTCATGGAGCACCGGCATGCATTCGGCCGATGTCCCGGGCGCGGGCGGCGCTGGAACTGCGGCGTTGCTGCTTTAATCGCCACGAATTTGCCGACCAAGCGATCCCGCTCATCGCCGCCACTGTCGAAGGCGCGGCCTGCTTTTCCCTGACCGTGGGCGACCCGGAAGAAACCGCCAAGCTTCTCGAATCGCTCAGTCCGCAAATGGCGACCGCCCCCGACGAACAGTACGTTCGGGCGCCCCGCTGCGCCGACAGACGGAAACCGTCAGACAGACGCCCGAGTCGCCGAGAAGTGCTTCGCGTCGGGGCCAAGCTCGCCTACGTCGCGCCGGTCATTGTGACCCTCTCCGCTCACGAGGCGTTCGCGGCAGGAAGCAACCCCAGCGACGTGTGTTCCACGGGGGTGCACACGGGCGGGCTTTGCCAAACAGACACTGACTGTTGTTCGCGTCGCTGTAGCCTGGGAGTCTGCGCCAGCAACCAGTGACATCCTACCGGGTCCTATCCCGGACCCCAAGCGCCAGCGCGGGGTCTTCGGTGCCGTGGGCCGGGCGGCTACCTAGGGCCCGTCGCTCGCGCTCCGGGTTCGGGATTCAACGTCTCGATTTGTTCAGCAACAGAACGGCAAGTCCGACGAGCAACAGTGGAATCGCAGCCACTCCGCAGGCGCGGGGCGCGGGGCCTGTCGGGCGCGTGGCGTGGTCGTCATATGGTTTTCCGACGCGGAACGTGCCGCCAGCGTCGCGCACGCACCAGTACTCCACGGTGCCGTCCCCGAGCCGCACGACGCCCGCCTCTCCGATGACGCTCGTCGGTGCTGATTCGCCGATGTACTTTCCTGCCGGCACCCAAACCGCCTGGGAGTCCGGGATGCTGCGATCGAAGACGTGCAATTGCAGATCCGACGGGTCCTCGCCCAGCTCCTCGATCTCCTCGAGGGTGAAGTGCATGCTGACCGTCAGGATAGATTCGTCCGGCGATGCGGTCGTGTCCACCTTGAGGATCCGGTCCAGGGCCACGCCGTCTCTGAAACCGGGCCGAGTGTCGGAGTCCGGGTCGTCGGGCGCCAGTACCGGCTCGGACACGAAATAGTCCACCCGCAAGCCCGGCTCCGGGGCGATGAGACTGATCGTCCCCAACGGCTCTCCGCTGAGGTCAACCACCAACCGATCGAAGGTTCCGGTGTCGTCGGTCATGCCCGATCCGGCGGCGAGCACCGCCTCAGCGGCGGCAGCCGCCCCGCCGCCGATCTTGCAGGTCGGGGTGAGCAGGAAGGCGCGGACGTTGCCGCTTGGGTTGGTGCCGAAGCCGACGATCTCGCCATCGTCATTGATGTCCGTGGCCCGCGTCAGGGTCCATCCGGAACCGGCGGGAAGCAGGTCGTTGAGATTGCGCATGCCGTTGACCGTGTCCCAGATGAAAGCGCGAAATGCGCCGCCGGTGACGTTGGAGGTGCCGACGACCTTTTGACTGGCGTTGATCCCGAAGGCCCAGCTTTCGGTGCCGCCGGTCAAGACGCCGAGATCGGTCATGCTGCCATCCCAGAAGAAGGCTCGTTTGGCGCCCGCGGCGGTGTAGGACCGGCCGCAGACGTCGCCGTCACTGTTGATCGCATCGGCCCGGTGATCGACCACGCTGCTATCCCCACCCAACGTTCCCAAGTCGGTCATGGTGCCGTTTTGCCAGCGAAACGGCCGGAAGTTTCCGCTGGCGTTCTGGGCCCCGCCGACGACTTGGCCGGAGTCATTGATATCCATCCCCACGCTCTGCGTACCGCCGAGAGTACCGAGGCTGTTCATGCCCGCGCTCAGCGTGTACGCCGCCGCCGGCAGGTACAGGAACGCCAGACGGTTGTACGGCGGCGAAGCGAAGTTCACCACCGTTCCCACCACCTCGGCGTTGGCGTTCACGGAAAGTGACTCACTATCGGTGCGGCCCGAAACCACGCCCAAGTCAGTCATGGTCGGACTGACCCAGGTGAACGCCCGCCGCTTGCCGCTGGCATTGTGCGCCCAGCCGACGACGCGGTTGGAATTGTTGATGCCGTGGGCCTCGGCATAGGACCCACCCAGCGTCCCTAGCGCGGTGAGCGTACCGCAGTCCGCGAACCATGCGATCGGATTGCCGCTGGCGTCCTCCTCGAACCCGGCCACTTTGCCCGACGCATTCACGTGATAGGCGAGGCTGCTCTTGGTCCCCGTGATCGCGCCCAGGTCCGTCACCACGTAGGAATTGCTGGTCAAACTGCAGGCGTTCCAGTGGCCGACCAGAAAGAAGCTGTTGGCGCTGGCGATGTTGGAGTGGTACCACTCGATGGTGGCGGTCACGTCCGAGACGACCTGCATTCTGCTGAAGTCGGCGCCGCCGTCCTGAGCTTCAGTGAGGTCGAGGAACCGGCTCAATGCTGAGCCGTTCTCGCGCACGCCCATG
>SBAX01000389.1 GCA_005240095.1 Phycisphaera mikurensis | reverse complement strand
GCACACCCCTCTCCCCGCGAGGGAGAGGGGTGTGCAGTTTCTTGCTCGTTTCGGTGAAAGATTGGCACTTCGCAACCCAAGGAACTTTGGGGGTCGGCTGCGCGCCGACTGAGGGTCGAGGGAGGAGTGCCCATGAACGCGACTGTTCTTTCGCGGCGCTTTTGCAAGATTGCCGGTTTGCTGCTAGCCGCGCACTGTGTGGCCGGGTCGGCGTCACCGGCGCTGGGGCAATGCACCACCGACGCGGATTGCGAGGACTTCAATCCCTGCACGGTGGATGATTGCTTCGTGCTGGCTGGGGCCTGCAACAATACGCCCATGCCCGCGGGGACGTCCTGCGGAAGCATTGTCGACGATCATTGCACCGATCCGGACACCTGCGACGGCAACGGACAGTGCCTGACCAACAACGCATCCAATGGCACAGTGTGCACTCGCGAAGGCTTCGGCGCCGGGACGTGCACGGGTGGGCTCTGTGCCCCGGTGCAACTGGCCGTCACGCTCCTGCCCGACAGTGGTTTTATCGCTTCGCAGGCCTACGACTTCGCGTTCATGGAGGGGGACCCTGACCGGCCGCTGGTGGTTGGCTCGGTGACCCGTCCCGACACGACCACTCGGGCCGCGGCGTGGCATTCCTCAGACGGCGGGCAGAGCTTCACCTTGACCGTCCTTCCAACCGAGCCGCCCGACCAGCCCGCTGTCGCCTCCGCCGTGGCGTGCAACAGCAGCGGGCAGTGCTTCGCCGGCGGAGGCGCTGGCAACGTTCCCAATCGGCTGCCGACCGTTTGGAGGGTTGATCCGCTTCCTGCACAACTGACGGACCCGGTGCCACTTCCCCAAGGGTGCGGCTCTGCAAAAATTGGGGATCTCGCACCGGTTGAAGGCGGCGTCTACTTTGCGTGTGCGGGCGAGGCGCGCTGTACGTTCGGAAAGACGACGACGGTCAAGGCCGTGCTGTGGGAGTTGGACTCCAACGGCGTGTTGATCCCGCCCATCGAGTTGCCGGATAGCGGGCCTGGGACGAACAGCAAAGGCTCCGGGATCGCCACGGACCCGCTGGATGGGCGCATCGTGGTCGCCGGGGCGACGCAGGAGCCGGGCGGCGACGACGGGCTGCCGACGATCTGGCTCGAAACCGCTCCGGGCAGCTGGGAGTTCAACATGATCGTTCTCCCGACGGTGGCCAGCGTCCGTATCGTGTTTGCCGATGACGACGTGATCGAGACCCAGCTCAAGAGTAGACTCAACGGGGATGGGACCATTCGGTCGAGGGTCGAAATGGATCTCGAGGACGTCGAGCCGCCCATCACCATCCGCGTCGGGGCAACGTACGAGAGTTCGGACTATCAGAACTGGGATTACCTGGTCTTGCCGCCGCTGCCTTCCCACGAGAACAGTTCGGCGGTGTTCGGGTCCTCGTACCCATCCGGTGGTCAGCCACGGTCGTCGGGGACCGGGACGTACTGGGACTTCGATTTCGATATCGTTCCCCCGCGGATCAACGCCGGCCCGACGGATGTCAACGAATTCCTTATCCCCGATGATGCGCTGAACATGATTCTTACCTCCACGGTTCTGCAAGGCGAGTTACGCACCTCCCTGTTGGACGAACCAACTACCGGGATCGGCACACTACTGCCGGCTTCGCCGGGGGGTTCCGGTCAGGCAGACGGGTCCGCGGCGGCCGGGCCACCGATGCCGCACGCGGGTTTCATCAAAGGTCAACTGCCGCAAGCGCTGGACATACCGGCCGTGTCGTCATGGGGTCTGGTGATCGTGACCCTGCTGCTGGCTACCGCCGGGACCGCGGTGCTGATCCGCCGCCCGTGTGCCACGCCGCCCAAGTGAGTCGTTGCCCCTAGGCGACTTGTCTTTGCCCACGCGGCTCGGCAGGAGCCTCGCCCTCCCAGGTCCGCGCGGGCTGAAGCCCGCAGCTCGCAGGTTCCTCGCTCTCCCATGCCACTCAATCGACAATCGGCAATCGACAATCGACAATTGGTGTGTGAGCGCGTCGGCTGAGCCTGTCGATCTTGATCTGCGTTGTCCGGAATGCGACTACAACCTCACGGGGGCACCGGGGGATAGATGCCCGTGGTGTGGATGGGACATCGATGTGGACGCGTTGGTGTCAGCAGCGCTGGAACGCCGCGGCGGGCGGCGATGGGCGGTGGCGGTGGCGGCGCTGACGGTGGCGGTCGCATCGCTGGTGACGGTGAGCAGCCTGTGGTGGCGCAGCCGGGGACGGTTGCTCATGTGGGATGCGGCGGCGGTGGTGGCCGTCGGCATCGCCGCGGCCGGGCATGTGGCCCTGGCGATTGCGGCGCTTGCGGCGCGACGTCGCTGGCCCCTGCGGCAGCGCACGCTGGGCGACATCCTGCTGTTTGTGGGCTGGCTCTCGGTTCTTACCGGCGTGGCCGGGGCCATCGGCGTGACCGATGCGGCACCCAATCCGCGCGTGGTCCGCGGCGTGCCGGTCAACGGGGTCCTCGAGTTTTTTCTGACCGGATTTCTATACTCCCTTCCGGGGTTGATGTTGCTGGGGTTACGCTTCGTGGCCTTCGCCCGGTCGGCGCCGCGCTCCGGCCGGGCAGTACGAACATCGACCGAGCAAGCCCCGTTTTTCGTCGAGGCCACGGAGCGGCTCGAGCCGGCACAGTTGTCGCAATCGTGGACGGAGGAGCCGCGCCCGACCACGCCGGCGCTCGATGAGCAGATCGAAGGCACCTGGCAGGAAGCGTCCCGCGCCGCAGAGGCGAAGGGTCGGCGTCTATACAACGGTGAGCTGATTCGGGCATCGGCCGTATCGGGCTCGGCCGACGGGCTTCACCTGCGCCTGGGTAAAACGTGCTTCCGCGATTTTGTGGGAACGAACATCCGGGCAGCGCTCGAGGGTGCTGCCATTGATCCCGCGCATCTGGCGGACCCGCTGGGCGTCAGCGCCTTGGTCGTGACTCGCGACGGCTATCTTGGACTGGGCCGCCGACGATCCGAGCTGGCCATGCATGGCGGGTTCCTGCACACCTTCGGGGGATTGGTGGAGGGCATGGACCGTAGGTCCGATGGAAAGGTGGATATTGTGGGGGCCGTTCTGCGCGAACTGTTCGAAGAAGTCCGTGTGGAGCGGGATGAGATCGGCGAGGTGTGGATCACGGGTGTGGTGCGTGATCGATCGCTGCGGCAGCCGGAACTGCTCTTTGACGTTTCCCTGACGGTCACCCGCCATGAGCTGCTGCGTCGCTTTGACCCTGCAGACCCGGATCAGGAGCACACGGCGCTGGAGTTTGTGCATGACGAGCCGGAGTCGATCCTGCCGTTCCTGCAGCGCTCCGCGCCGGTGGCGCCCGTGGCAGCCGCCGCCTTGCTGCTCCACGGGCGCCATGCCTGGGGCACAGAATGGTATGACCAGACCTGTCTTGTGCTGTTCGGCGCACTGCCCGGAGGAGTTGGAGATGCTACAGCTTCCCATTAGGATCATCGCACCATGAGCGCCATCGCTGATGCGGCCGTCTACTCGTGGGCAACGCTGCCCGTGGATCATCCCATGGAGATGCTCGCCCGCCGGAGGGTGATCGGGCAGCAGGCGATGATCTCTCACGTGACCCTGGAGAAGGGCTGCTTCGTGCCGTCGCACAGCCACGAGAATGAGCAGTTCGTGTGTCTGCTGGAGGGGAAGATGCTCTTTCGGTTGGGCTCTTCGCGGCGCGAGCTGATCTTGAGCCCCGGCGAGGTGCTGCACCTGCCGTCCAATCTCGCTCATGAGGCCGACGTGCTGGAACGCTCGATCGTCCTCGACGTCTTCAGCCCGCCCAGCGCAACCACGGGCATCGATCGCAAGGCGTAGGCTTGCCTATTCACGAACGTCCGCGCGGGCTTAGAGCCCGCGGCTCGCCGACAGCGCCGTCACCCCGGCCCTCTCCCGCGGGGAGGGGGAACTCCACTGCTGACACAGCGGTGGCACACCGACCCTCCGTCGCTTCGTGGCTTCGTCGCTTCGTCGCTCCGCACGTCCGCGCGGGCTAAAGCCACGGGGCTCGCCTATCTCGCCTTGGCGAGGGCGCTTAAGAAGTGCGCCGCGGTTCTGGTGCCGTTGTGCAAATCGTCGAGGCCGAAGAATTCGTTGGGACCGTGGGCGTTGCAGTCGGGCATGCAGAAGCCAATCATGATCGAGTCGGCACCGAGTTCCCGCTTGAACAGCGGCAGGATCGGCAGGGTGCCGCCCTCGCGGATGAAGACGGGGGCCTTGCCGAAGCCGGCCTTGAGAGCCGCGGCCGCGGCACGCATGCCCGGTGAGTCCGTCGGGGCGGCGTAGGCGGCGCAGTAGCTGTGGGTGAGGATCTCCATCTTCACCCCCGGCGGGCAGAGCTTCTTCACCGTCTCTTCGAAGGCCTTGTTGATCTTCTCTGGGTCCTGGTTGGGCACGATGCGCATGGAGACCTTGATGCCCACCTTGGCGGGGATCACCGTGGAAGCCCCCACGCCCATGAACCCGCCGTACATGCCGTTGACGTCCAGGGTGGGCCTCGCCCAGCGCCGCTCGATGGTGCTGTAACCCTTCTCGCCGATCAGCGCCGGCGCCCCCATGGCCTCCAGATAACCTTTCTCGTCGAAGGGCAGCTCCTTGAGCCGCTTGCGCTCCTCGTCCGTGAGGGACTTTACGTCGTCGTAGAAGCCCGGAATGGTCACGCGATTATCCGCGTCCCGCAGGGCGGCGATGATCGTGCAGGCGGCGTTGCCGGGATTGGTCAGCGTCCCGCCGTAGGAGCCGCTGTGCAGGTTCTGCTTGGGCCCGGTGAGGATGATCTCCTTGTAGACCAGGCCCTTGGTGCCATAGGTGATCGCCGGGGTGGTCTTGTCGAACTTGGGCGTGTCGGAAAGTGCCACGTACTGGCACGCCAGGCGGTCCTTGAGCTTGGTGATCAGCGGCTCGAGATTCGGCGAGCCGATTTCCTCCTCGCCTTCGATGAGGAACTTGACGCGGCAGGATAGCTTGCCGCCGGCCTTCATCCAGGCTTCCGCGGCCAGCAGGTGGGTGAGCACCTGCCCTTTGTCGTCGGCCGAGCCGCGGGCGTAGATCTGCCCGTCGCGGACGGTGGGCTCGAAGGGCGGGGACTTCCACAGCGATTCATCGCCGGTGGGCTGCACGTCGTAATGGCCGTAGATGAGCACAGTGGGGGCGCCGTCCACCGGACCTGTGTCCGCGAAGATGCAGGGGTGCCCTTTGGTCTCGATGATCTCCGCCTTGACCCCGCAATCTGTGAGCAGCTTGAGGACCCATTCACCGGCCTTGCGCGTGTCACCCTTGCGCTCCGGATCGGTGGAGATGCTTGGTATCCGTAGGAAGTCCTTGAGCCGATCGACGGCCTTGTCCTTGTTCTGGTCGATGTAGCTGATGACTTTGTCGATCATGGCATTGCCCTCCACAGCGTTAGATGATCTATCGATCAGGTGCAGCGTCGGGGCTTGTCCCCGGCGCTTGACTCCAAGCGCCGCCCACAAGGGGCGACGCTACAGTTGAGCGTGCAGCGCTCCAGGTGCACTCGTTTGTGCCGAGAAAGGATTCTCGGCACAGTCTTAGGCACACGAAAGCACGACGGGCGCCACGGTCAACGAACCGCGCGCCCGTCGAACGTCCTTGAATTTCTACCTCATGGCGGCGGGTTTGTGAACCCCGCCGCATAGGGTCGTGGATCAGCCGCCCGGCTTGGGAGCGGGCTTTTCCGCACCGGCGCTGGGGAGCGACTCGGCCTTGGCCATGCCGGCGGCCTTGCCGGCGCCATCCACAGTGACCTTCTGCAGATCATCCCCGGCCATGCAGTAGACGTCGAAGCTGGCCTTGCCGCCCGTGGCTGTGGCAACGACGGCGACGGCTTTTCCCTTGGACTTCTCCTCGGCAGCCGCGACCACGGCGCCCATGGTGAGCTTGGCGGTGTCCATGGCCTTCATCACATCCGCCATGCCCTTCATGTCCTTGGCCTCTTCCATCTTGCCGGCTTTGCCGTCCGCGCCGATCTCGACGGCCTGCACCTTGTCACCCGCCAGGACGAAGACGTCGGCATCCATCTTGCCCTTGTCCAGATCTACGTACATGCCGACCGCTTTGCCCTTCGCGGCGGCCTCAGCCGTGGCGATCATCGAGGCCGCGGTCAGCTTGCCCGCGTCCATCTGCTTGACCACTTCCTTTAGGTCTCCCGCGCACTTGCCGCAGTGTGCGAGGACCGGCGCCACCGCCCAGCCCAGAACTCCCGCGCCCAGTGCTACGAGGGCGAACTGCTTGAACGACTTCATGCGTTGCTTCTCCTATGCGACAACGGATGTGATCCTGAACATCGGCGGCCACACGCCGCCGACGCGTTGCGCTTCAATGCAAATGAGTTGGGGCTCTTCCGCCGCAACGGCTAGCCGGCGGGAGCCCTCTTCTTCTCGGGGTGTCCCTTGTGTCCCTCGCTGGGAACGAAATCCGCGTCGGCTACCTTACCCGCCTTCCCGGTCGCGTCGACTGCAACGCGGACGATCACTTCCGGCTTGGCGCAATAGCAGTCGAACGAGGGCGATCCCTCTTCGACGGCAGCGATCACGGCCAGTGCCTTTCCCCGGGTGCGACTCTCTGCGGCCTCGACCACCTTCACCAGTGTGAGCTTTCCGGCGGACATGCTGCTCGCCACGGGCACCAGTGAGTCCATGCCCTTGGCCTCTTCCATCTTGGTGACGGTTCCGGCGGCGTCGAGCGAAACCGCTTGCACCTTCCCGTCGACGACACAGAACACCTTGGCGTCCCACGCCGCGTTCAACCAGTCCAACATGACGCCGACCGCCTGCCCTTTGCAATGGGTCTCGGCGGCGGTAATCAGCTTGGCCGTGGTGGATTTGGCCGCGTCCATCTGGGCGAGGATTTGCTGGGCATCGGCCACGCACTGCGGGCACGTCTTAGCCGCGAACGCATCTTGGCCGATCAGCAGACCTGTCAGTGCTACGCAGACTCTGGAACTCGACATGAACCTCATCACCACAGACCTCCAAGACCGCGCCGACGGCTACTCGCACCACGCACAGCCGCAGGCCGCCACCGAGAAGTATAGTCCCATTCTGCGCTTTGCCTACGCATGGGAGGCCAACCGCGATACCGCCCTGGAGTGATGGGAATGGATGAACGCGGTGTTATGCACGTAACTCTTTGTGAAACATAACCTTATGTCGCCAGGGCGGCAGCTCCAGCCCATCTCCGCGTCGCGGGCAAAAAAAGCGTGCGCGCCTTCAGCGGCCGGAGACTCGTTCGAAGACCATCATCTTGCCGAACTGGCCCGCCAGGTCTCCCTGGAAACGCCAGCCCTCAGCAGCCATGCGGTTGAGGTGCTCCTGAACCGTGTCCTCGTACTGTTGGTCCGCCCCGGTGTGTGCAGGCCATGAGGTCACCCGGTAGGCACCGGCCGAGCTGCTCGCGGTCGGCTTTTCGCGAAGCTGCGCATAGGCGGTCGCCCCACACAACACGATCAATAACGCTCCCATCAGGCGTTGGCTCATGTTTTGATCTCCATGACGACGGACTCTCCGTGCGGGAGTAGATCTGCCCCTTGTACATGGCATCGCAACGTGCAGTTGCACGCTCCCCCGAGAAGAAAAAGGGGGCGGCACGAATGCCGCCCCCAAGAAGGTACAACTTACTACCCGGCGTGGCTACGGGCAGGAATCGCTGCCGCAGCAGTCTTCGCCCGATCCGCCGCCCCGTTCGTTCGAGCACGTCAGATCCAGGATCGCGCAGTGATTGGCATTCGCTGCGTGGCAGGCGTTGGAGCTGCCCGCGGGACCCGGCGGTTCGAAGCAGATACCGACGTCCTCGTTGCACAGCTCGCGATCATGGCAGTTGTTCGCGAGCGGCGTGCAGGCGGAGCCGTCAACACAAGCCCTCGATCCATTGCAGGGATCGCCGTTGGCGCAGGTGCCGGTCTGGCAGAAGCTGCTCTTGCCGTCGTGGAAGATACCGCCGTTGTTGAAGCAGTCGATCTCCGCGCGGCACTCCTCGTTGGTGCGATCGCTGGGCAGCCCCAGGCAGGCCGCATTGCAATCGTCGAACAGATCATCCAGGCTGGCATCGCCGCCGCAGTCCGCGCCGAAGCCGCTCACGATGCAGTTCAGGGCCATGGCGGTGAGCTGGCGGGCGTTCTGCAGCACCGAGGCTCCCTTCGGCGCCACACAGAGGGCCTCCACCGCCGAAGCCGCATTGTTGACCGGCACGGTGGCGTTGATGCACTCCCCGCACACGGTGATCGATCCACCCGCGGCGGCAATCACCGCCTGGGTGATGTTCACGCTCCGCGGCTTCTCCGTGCCCGCGTGCGTGCCCCAGAAGCCTGGCGTGCGGCAGATGGCCTCGAGCCGCGGCGGCGTGCAGTTGTTCATGCACTCGTCGGTGTCGACGTTGTTGCCATCGTCGCACTCCTCATCGCCGTTGACCGTTCCGTCACCGCAGTAGGTGCAATTCGGCCGGCAAGTGCCCTCGCCGGTCTGATTGGGGCCGGCGGGCTCAAACTGCGTGCCGTCGCAGCGCTCGCCCGTCTGCCGCACACCGTCTCCGCAGCAGGTGCATTGCGCGTCGCAGGTATCCGTGCAGTTCACGCCGGGCGCTTCCGCGGCCCCGTCGCAGAACTCGCCGGGATCGATGTCTCCGTCGCCGCAGATGCAGATGTTTTCGTGGATGCAGCATCCCGTTTCGGTCGTGTCGCATGTGTCCCGCGTGCACGCATCGCCGTCATCGCAGAAGTTGGGGTCCGTGCAGACCGACTCATACTGACACCCCAGGACAGGATCGCAGTCGGTGATGTTGAAGCACACCCGCGGCTGGCAGGGGATCGGCGTGTTGGAGCAGCACGTCGGCAGATTCTCATCGCAGGCGTCCGCCGTGCACACGTCGTTGTCGTTGCAGCGATTGGGATCCAGGCACTCCGAGGCATACAGGCAACCGAGCTCCGGATCACAGCCCGTCAGGTCGAAGCAGGTGCGATCGGGGCAGGGGATCGGCGTGTTCGAGCAGCACGTCGGAAGGTTCTCGTCGCAGGCATCCGCCGTGCAGACGTTGCTGTCGTTGCAGCGATTGGGGTTGAGGCACTCCGAGGCATACTGACAGCCGAGGATCGGGTCGCAGCCGGTCAGGTCGAAGCAGGTGCGATCCGGACAGGGGATCGGCGGGTTGTCGCAGCAATCGGTCTGCACATCGGTGTCGTTCACGCAGATGTCGCTGGTGCAGACGTCGTTGTCCGTGCACGTGATTGGTGGGAAGTTGGTCACATTGCCGTTGACATCGCGGCAGGTGGCCCCTACGCAATCACTGGGGTGCGAGCAGACCGCCAGCTCGCAGCAGTCGATCGTGCAGGGATCGTCGTCATCGCAGTCCGGCACAAGCGTGGCCGAGCCGGCGGGCGTGGTCAGCTGCGTGGTCGGACAGTTGGAACATCCACTGTCGCAATTGTCCGTGTACTTGAAACTGATCGTATCCGGGGTCGTCCCGGTATGCGTGAGCACGTGGGTGTTCTGCCGAACGCGAACCGCGCCTGCCTGCAGGAGTCCCGGGCACTGCAGCCCGCCGTGGGAATCCACCGTCCCGGCCGTACAAACCAGGCACGGGAACGAGCAGTTTGCGCCTGTGGCGGGGTTACAGGTCGCGCCCGTGCACACCGCGTTTCCCAGCACGGCGATGATCGGCAGGTTGCCCGCCGCAGGCACGCGGATCGAGCCATCCACCGTGTCAAAGGCTTCCAGAAGTTGCAGCGAATCCTGGAACCCGTCCAGGTTGAAGAACGTCGCCGTGCACGACATGGTTTCGCCGAGGCATCGATTGGAACAGGCCTTGGTGGCGCCCGCGCCGTGCTCAGCAAATGGGTCGTCGCAGTTGACGCCACCCGCCTTGGCAAGGCTGCCGCACGCGAACACCGCGGCCGCACCGAAAGCCAACATCATTGCGGAAGACTTCGCTCTCATTTCCAAAACTCCTTACCGAGGGCTCACCGAGGCTGGCACAACCACGAGCTGTATCACCGGCGAGCAACACCCACTTCCTCTGCTGCGATGCGCTTCAACGCATTCAGCCACTTTGCCAAGGGCGCACACAGCGCCGTTAGCCTTGCGTTTTGCAAGTGCGGAACCACCGACTGGACCTAACGGGAATCAAACTTCCCGATTTTCCCGTCCTCCGATCCGCCCAGTTTCGCGCCCTGAAAACTCCCCCACGACCTTGGCCCCCAAAAAAGTGCTGAGGCCACGGCAATTCCCCATCCGTGAGAACCCTCGCCAAGTTAACCGATACCTTCCTGAACTGTCAAGTGTGCTTTTGTGTCAATTGCGTTCATAAGTTACAAGATCGTCAGACACTGAAAAACATTCGGTCGTGGCTCCTGGGCAAAAAACAAGGGGGCGGCACGAATGCCGCCCCCGAAAGAGGTCCAGTTAGTACCAGGCGTGGCTACGGACAGGAATCGCTGCCGCAGCAGTCTTCACCCGAGCCGCCGCCCCGAGTATTCGAACATGTGAGATCCAGGACCGCGCAGTGGTTCTGGATGGCCGCGTGGCAGTCTTGCGAGCTGCCCGCCGGTCCCGGCGGATCGAAGCACAGCCCGACGTCCTCGTTGCACAGCTC
>SBAX01000244.1 GCA_005240095.1 Phycisphaera mikurensis | reverse complement strand
GTTGACGCCTGCTCCTTGGCGCCGGCAGGGGCCAAGGGTTGTAGCCACGGGCGCAAGCCCATGGTAGGAATAGCGCGTTCCATCCCGCCCCGACGGGGCGAAAGGAGGCGTGTCATGCTCCAGGCAGCCATTCTCGGTCTCGTACTCACCTTTGGCCAAACCGCCCCTGCTGAGCTTCGCCCCGGCCGCTGGCGCGCCTGGCTGGACAGCCCCGGCGGCGAACTGCCCTTCGGCCTGGAGTTGAAAAAAGAGGGCGATTCCTGGAAGGCCTGGCTCATCAACGGAGAAGATCGCGCCGAAGTCCCGCGCGTTGAAGTATCGGCGAATGAGCTTGTCCTCTCGATCCCCCACTACGCCTCCACGATTCGCGCCAAAGCCAGCGAAGGCGGCGCCAAGCTCGACGGGGAATGGCAAAAACGTGGACGTGGCGACAAAGTCGTGAAGCTGGCCTTCCACGCCACTGCCGGATTCCACACTCGATTTCGCGGCCGTGCCGGCGACCCCAGCGCACTCGAGACGCCCCCGCCCCCTCACGCGGAGAAACCCACTCGACCCTGGACGATCGACGGCCGGTGGTCGATGGACGAGCAGTCCTCCGTGGTCGTACTTCAGACCCGCCCCAATGACACGGTGGTCGGCACGATCCTCACGCCCGGTGGCGACTACGGCTTCATGGAAGGGTATCTCGCCTGGCCCGCGGAAAGAGTCAGCGAGCTGCACTTGTCCACCTTTGACGGCTCTCATGCGTTGCTCCTCGTGGCCAGATCGGAGGACGGGCGCACGCTCAAGGGCGACCTGTGGTCCGGCGACACGGTCCACGACACCTGGACGGCCACGCGCGATGATGCCGCCACCCTGCCCGATGCTTTTGCCCAGACGCAGTTCAGCGAGGGGGCCAAGCTCTCCGATCTGAAGTTCCCCGACTTGCAGGGGAAGACGCGCTCGCTCGATGAACCGGCTTTCGCGGGCAAGGCGCGGATCATCGAGGTCTTCGGCTCCTGGTGCCCGAACTGCAACGACGCCTCGCGCTACCTCGTGGAGCTGCACCGCAAGTACAAGGACCGCGGCCTTTCCGTCGTCGGCCTGGCCTTCGAATACACCGGCGACTTCGCCCGCGACGCCGAGCAGGTGAAAGCCTTCGCGGAGTACCACAAGATCGAGTACCCGCTGCTGCTGGCGGGCGTGGCCGATCGCGAGAAGGCCTCCGCGGCGCTGCCCATCATCGACAAGCTGCGGGCCTATCCCACCATCATCCTCCTCGATGCCGAAGGCAAAGGGCGCGCCGTCTACACCGGATTTAGCGGTCCCGCCACCGGCGCAGAATACGACAAGTTCCGGGCCGCCTTCGAGGCCAAGGTCGAAGAGCTGCTCAAGTAACCGGGAAGACGAGGGTCAGAGCGACCAGGCGGGTGCCCGAACGCCGAGCCGTGTGCTGTCACGCTTGCCGAGGGGGAACCACAGGGGGTCGCCACCGGTGGCATCCGAGCCGCGCGTCAGCAAGCGGTTTTTCCTCTGGTTCGTTTCCTGACGGCCGCGGTTCGATAGCGTCCTGCGAGGTCCTGTGCCGGCGGCATCATGGCTCCGGCCGAGTCGTTTGGGCGAGCGACGGTGAGGGCGGGAGCCGCAGCGCGGAACCGTTTCCCCTCTCCCCGCGGGAGAGGGGCAGGGGTGAGGGCTTGGTGCCACGACGATCTACGCTACCGGCCTGGGCGGCGCAGCGCATGAGCCGCCCGTGCTCACTATCCGTGATGTCCCCAACCTGCTTCCATTCCTTGGCCAGCGAAGCAACACAGGAAACGAACTGTCCACGATTACGCGCCTCGCCGCTACACCCCGCAACAACGTCGGCTCGCGTGCAGCCGTCGACTGAGATCTCGTTGGCAATCCCCGTGTCACACCCGTCAATCACCACGGTCTCGCTGAGGTCCGAGCCCGGGCAAACGTCGTCCCCATCGGGCACGCCATCGCCGTCCTCGTCGGCCAGGCGGATGGCGAGGCTGTGCGTGTACCCCGCGGCGATGGCCACGACGCCGCTGTTGGGCGTCGGAACGTTCGCCTGACCAGAGTAGTTAGCTCCCCAAGCGATGATCGAGCCGTCGGACCTTTGACCGAGACTGTGAAATCCGCCTGCCGCGACCTGCACGAAGCTGCCATTGGGTGTGGGGACGTTCGTTTGACCATAGTAGTTGGCTCCCCACGCCACGACCGAGCCGTCGAATCTGAGGCCTAAACTGTGAATCGCGCCCGCGGCGACGCCGATGAAATCGCCATTGGGCGAGGGTACGTTCGTCTTACCAGCGTCGTTGCTTCCCCACGCTACGATGGAGCCGTCGGGTTTGAGGCCCAGGCTGTGATAACCCCCCGCAGCGACGGCCACGAATCCGTTGTTTGCGTCGGGGACGTTCGTCTGGCCCTCGCTGTTTCGTCCCCACGCAATGATGGAGCCATCGAACTTCAGGCCCAAGCTGTGATAATCGCCCGCCGCAATGCCGATGAAATCGGCATTGGGCGCAGGGACATTCCTTTGACCCGAGTTGTTGAACCCCCATGCCACGATGGAGCCATCGGACTTGAGCCCCAAGCTGTGATACTGGCCCGCCGCAACGGCCACGAAGTCGCTGTTGGGCGCAGGGACACTCGTCTGAGCGTAACGATTGTCTCCCCAACCGACGATGCTGCCGTCGGACTTGAGGCCTAAACTGTGCCACCCGGCTGCGGCGATCCCAATGAAATCAGCATTGGGCGCGGGGACGTTCGTTTGACCATAGTTGTTGCGTCCCCACGCCACGATGGAGCCGTCGGCCCCCAACCCCAAACTATGAGTCTCGCCCCCAGCGACGGCCAGGAAGCGCCGGTTGGGGGCGGGGACGATGGACTGGCCGTAGTGCGGGAATGATCCACTGTCCACCTGGCCAGCACCCCAGGGACGGTCGTTTGACCATAGCCATTCCATCCCCACGCTACGATGGAGCCGTCGGACTTGAGGCCCAAGCTCTCGCCTGCCGCGATGGCCACGAAGCCGCTGTTGGGCGCGGGGATCGTCGTCTGGCCCTCGCGGTTCCATCCCCACCCCACAATGGAGCCGGACCTGAGCCCTAGGCTGTGATACCCGCCCGCGGCGATGCCGACGAAATCGGAATTGGGCGCCGGGACGTCTGCCTGCTTATACTCGTTGTTTCCCCACGCCACGATAGCGCCGTCGGATTTGAGGCCCAAGCTGTGACGCCAGCCGGCGGCAACTTGCGTGAAGGGTCCGGTCAGGTCCACGCCGACAACCTGAGAGCCCCAACCGACGATCGAGCCGGCAGGCGCCTGGGCGAACGCCCTCCCCTGGAGAAGAAGGAGCACGGAAGCTGTGACAGCTACGGCTCGAATCCTGACCGCTTTTAGGC
>SBAX01000247.1 GCA_005240095.1 Phycisphaera mikurensis | reverse complement strand
CCCCGCTGACCAGGATTTTGGCCCCGATCTTGCGCGCCCCGTCCAGGCAGACGATCCGCTTTCCGGACACCCCCCGCTCGCGCAGTTGGCGGGCGGCAAAGATGGCCGCACTCAGCCCCGCCGCCCCGGCCCCCACCACGGCCACATCACATCGAAATGGCTCATCCACCGCTCGATTGTCGAGCCCTGTTTCGCACTTGTCGATTGCCTTCGCCGGGCAGGATTAGGTATGATGGCGACGAGTTCGGGTGCCACCGGCACACGGCGCCTGGCGCGCGGGTGCCACTGGCGGCTTGTCCGCCAGTGCCGCAAGTCGCCCACGGGTGCTTGGCGGCTCGCCCGCAGTGTGGAGGGTCGCGAAAATGGCAATGCTTTACGTCACCCAGGGACCGGCCACAGGCCAGAAGTTCTCGCTCGAAGGCCATCAGCTCGTCATGATCGGGCGGGACGCCTCCTGCACCCTGCAGATCATTGACCCAAAGCTCTCCCGCTGCCACATGCAGATCAAGCACGCCATCGACGAGAAGCGCCACTACGCCATCGACTTCGAGAGTAAGAACGGCGTCTTCGTCAATGGTGCCAAGATCGCCGCACCCACGGCGCTGAACGATCGCGACGTCATCACCATCGCCGACACCACCTTCGTGTACACCATCGAAGAGTCCCCCTTTGCCGAGCACGTTCTGGAATCCGCCAAGCGCTACGGCCAGGGCCACGTCCACACTCGGACATCGTAGGATTGCCGAAGGAAGCCTGGGAGGGCGAGGCTCACGCCGAGCCGCGCGCCTCCCCCTTCATAAGGGGGGACAAAGGGGGGTCTCGTGAGGCTCCGCCGACCCGTCGCGCGATCAGTACCGCGACCGTCAGGGAGCGGGCTTGATTGTTCGACGGGCTCACGCGACCGTCGGCGTCACCACCGCCGGCTTGCGGCGAAACAGGGCGTAGTCCACCGAAAACCGCCCCGCCCCGGTGAAGACCAGTGCCAGAAAGATGACACCCAGGTTCAGGGCATACTCCATCCCCGGCGGATCATTGGAGAGGAAGTAGGAGGAGCGGTGGACGGTGACGACGGCCACAAACATGTTGAAGGCCAGCGGTACGGCCACCAGCCGGGTCAGCAAGCCGATGGCAATGAGCAGGCCGCCGACGAGTTCAGTCGAGGCGCTGAGATAGGCCGCTACTTGCGGCGAAGGGACGCCCAGCTTCTCGAGGAAGCCGGCGAAGCCGGAGATGCCCTGCTCGCCGAAGAACTTGCCCCATCCGTGGGCGGCAAGCCCCAGCCCGATGAAAACCCGAATCAGCAGCAACCCCGCCGACGCTACGCGGTCCTTTGTTTCGAGAGTCATCACCCTGTTCTCCTCGCGGCCCGCGCAGGTGCGATGCCCACGGACGTGCCTGCAGAATTGTAGTCACGCAGAATTGGATGTTTCCAAAGCCGGTGGCGCGTGAATCACGCATTGCAGCCGATTTAGATACAATGTGACCCTATGGAGCGCACCGCCATCGGTTCATGGCTGCGATCGACGCAGGCCTTCTGCCAGCAGCTCTGCGACAAGGAGACCCTGCAGTACGGCATCGCCTACTACAGCCCGCGCTTCGCCCCCCTGGTCGAAGCCTGCCAGTTTCGCGAAGTCTGGATCCCCGATCCTTCGAAGGTCGCTGATGCTTTCCGGGAAACGGAAAGCTGGTTCGCCTCCCGAAATCTGCATTGCCTGCGATGGTCCCCTGCCGAAGGCCAGGGCACCGAGCATCTCGGACCCTTTCTGATCGAGCGCGGCTTCACCCCGCGGCAGAGCCTCATCATGGGCCTGGCCCGCTGGACCTCTGCGCTGTCCACGCACGGCCTTCGCATTCTGCCCGCGCGAGCCACGCGCGCCGCCCTCCGCGAGACCTTCCGCGACCATGCTGGACCGAGTTTCCGGAATGCTGGACCGGCATTCCCATCTCGGTCCTCCCGCGATGATGATCAGCCCCTGGAAGACCTTCGCGCCGAGGCCGCCGTCGAGCGCCTCGACGATCCCCAGCTCGACATGTTCGTCGCCCTGGCCGACAAGACCTCCGTGGGGCGCTGCGCGCTCTATCAAACCGGCGACATCGCCCAGATCGTCGACCTCGCCGTCACCGACCATGCCGCCGCCGATCATGCACGGGCCGCACTCCTGCACCATGCCCTCGCCCTGGCCAAACGCCTCACCATCCCCACCGTGCTCGTTGCCCTCGCCCCGCAAGATCGCCCCCAACAGGCCTTATTCGAATCCGCCGGCTTCATCGCCGCAGGAACGTACGTTGAGTTCGACCGTGAGTCGTAGGCAACTGAGGCCGAGCTCGACTTCAGCCCCGTTTACGGGGCTTTCCGCCGCAGGCGGTATTAGGCCAGCCCTTCTAGGGCTGGTTACCCGACCACCGATTTCCTTCTCCCCTGTCAGCCCGTTTCAACGGGCTTTGCCGCGCGTGTTCCCCACCTACGCAACGCAAGGCCCGAAGGGCCGACATGGTCCTGCCCAGGGCCTTTCGTCAGACCCGAAGGGCCGAAATATACCAGCCCAGGGCAACGCCCTGGGTTTCGCGCCAAAAACCGCTCAAGCCCTGAAGAAACTATGAAAGCCGGGTCGCCTTGACACAGTTTCGGGCTTTTGGCCCAGTGTCGACGGGCTGATCGCGTGGAT
>SBAX01000142.1 GCA_005240095.1 Phycisphaera mikurensis | reverse complement strand
TCTGTCGGCTAGAATCCTAGAGCCATGAACTACCACGACCTAAACATCTCGGAAGAGCAGCTCGCGGGATACTGTCGGCGCCACGGCATCCGTCGGCTATCGCTGTTTGGTTCGGTCCTCCGCGACGACTTTGGCCCCACCAGCGATATAGACGTCCTGGTCGAGTTTGAGCCGGGTAGGGTTCCCGGGTTCCTGGGCATGGCGCACCTCGAGCTGGAGTTGAGTGAGTTGCTGGGCCGGAAGGCCGACTTGAGAACACCCGCAGAGCTTTCGCGGCATTTCCGCGACGAAGTGCTGCGGGAGGCAGTTCCGCACTATGTCGAAGCGTGACGACCTGACATTGCTCAAGGACATGCGTGATGCAGCCCAAACGGCAGTTGGGGCGGTTCGAGGACGCTGCCGCGCGGACCTTTCCAACGATCACGTTTGGATGCTTGGGCTCGTCAAGTGCGTTGAGATCATTGGCGAGGCGGCAGGACACGTCGGCATGGAGACACGTCGCCGTCTCGCGGGTTTGCCTTGGCCCGAGATGGTTGGAATGCGCAATCGGCTCGTGCATGGCTATTTCGAGATCGACGAAGACCAAGTCTGGAGCGCGGTGACGGAAGACTTGCCCCGCTTGATCGCGCTCCTGGACGAAGCGATTCAAACTGAAACCAAGCCGCCACCTTAACGGAACGTCCGGTTCAACTAACTCCGGCCTACTCGGGATTGCATTTGCGGATGTCAGCAGCCGTTTCCAAACGAATCGACCAACTTCGCCAGCAGATTCGCGAGCATGACTACGCCTATTACGTGCTCGGGGAGCCGGTGATTTCGGACCGGGAGTACGACAAGCTCTTCGATGAGCTCAAGAAGCTGGAGGACGAACATCCGGAGCTGGTGACGCCGGATTCGCCGACGCAGCGGGTGGGCGGCGAGCCCATCGAAGGGTTCGAGCACGTCAGGCACTCCATCCCCATGCTCTCCATCGACAACACCTACAACGCCGACCAACTGCGCGAGTTCGATGCCCGCGTGGCCAAGGGATTGGGCGGGGAGCCCTACCATTACGTCGTCGATCCGAAGTTCGACGGGGTGGCCGTGTCCCTGCGCTACGAAGGCGGGGTCTTTACACAGGCCGCCACCCGCGGGGACGGCTTCACCGGCGACGACGTCTCGCACAACATCCGCACCGTGCGTTCCGTGCCGCTGCGACTCAGCGGAAAAGACGTGCCGGAGGTGCTCGAAGTGCGCGGCGAGGTGCTCTGGCCCATCGACCTCTTCCGCAAGCACAACGCCAAGCGCGAGGCGGAAGGCAAGCCCGTCTTCGCCAACCCCCGCAACGCCGCGGCCGGGGCCCTCAAGCAGCTCGACCCCCGCGAGGTCGCCGGGCGCGGACTGATGTTCATCGCTCACGGCATCGGGCAGGTCGAGCCCCTGAAGATCGACTCCGAGTGGGAGCTTTTCGAGAAGCTCAAGAACTGGGGCATCCCGGTCCCCTCGCTGCGCGTGCGCCTCGACTCCATCGAGGACGTCGTCAGACGTCTCGATGAGTGGGACAAACGCCGCCGATCGTTTGCGTTTGAAACCGACGGCCTGGTCATCAAGGTGGATGCCTTCTATCAGCGCGATGTGCTGGGCTCCACCAGCCGCCATCCCCGCTGGTGCATCGCCTACAAGTTCGCCCCCGAGCAGGCCCGCAGCGTCGTGCGTCGTGTGGACTTCCAGGTAGGGAAGCTGGGCACCATCACCCCCCGGGCGGTCATGGACCCCATGCAGCTTTCCGGCACCACCGTGCGTCACGCGACGCTCCACAATTTCGATCAGGTCGAACGCCTTGGCGTCATGATCGGCGACACCGTGGTGGTGGAGAAGGCCGGCGAGATCATCCCCCAGGTAATGAGCGTGGTGAAGGAAAAGCGTCCCAAGGACGCCAAGCCCATCAAGCCGCCCAAGAAATGTCCGGTGTGCGACGGCGATGTCGAGAAGGACGAAGGCGGCGTGTACATCCGCTGCATCAACCCGGCCTGCCCGGCGCAGCTCAAGGAGCGCCTCACCCACTTCGCTCACCGCAACCAGATGGACATCGAGGGGATGGGCGAGATGCTCGTCGAGCAGCTCGTGGACAAGGGCTGGGTGAAGTCCCACGCGGACATCTACGACCTTCACAAGCGCCGCGAGCAGATCACCAAGCTGGAAATCGAGCAGGAGCGCAAGACCGACGACGGCACGAAGATCACCATCGTTCAATTCGGCGAGAAGCGCACCGACAAGCTGCTGGAGGGCATCGAGCGGAGCAAGAAGCAGCCCCTTTCGCGGCTGCTGGCGGGCCTGAACATCCGCCACGTGGGGGCCAGCACGGCCGACCTGCTCGCCGAGCACTTCGGCTCGATGAAGAAGCTGATGGAAGCGAGCGAAGAAGAGCTCATGGAGGTCGACGGCGTTGGGCCCGAGCTGGCCAGGAGCATCCACCATTTCTGCACCAGCAAAGTCGGGCGCGAACTGGTCAAGCGCCTGGAGGAGCACGGCGTGAACATGACCGAGGCGCGCAAGGCCCGCGCCGCCTCCGGCCCGCTGGCCGGCAAGACCGTGGTCGTCACCGGCACGCTGGAATCCATGGGCCGCAAGGAAGTCCAGGACCTCATCAAGCAGCTCGGCGGCAAGGCCGCAGGCAGCGTCAGCAAGAGCACCGACCTCGTCGTCGCCGGCGAATCCCCCGGCTCCAAGCTCGACAAAGCCAAGGAACTGGGCATCAAGGTCGTCGACGAGGACGAGTTCCGGAGGCTGATTGGCAAGTGACCGTCCATCCTGGTTGCAGGCGATCGGGTACGCGCGGCTGACGATCACGATCCTGCTCAGTCTGTTTGTGCTTGCCGTTCTCGCCGCATGGGCCGACAGCTACCGTGTACGCTGGCGCCCATTTCCTGCAGAAGGCACTCTGGCACGCAAGTTCATTGACTCGGGAGCCTATTGGGAGCCCGCGAAAGTCGGCCGCACTTGGGTGTGGCTATCCAACGAATCGGCTTTCATAGGGCGCACAGTGGGAGGCGCTGTCACTCTGACGATCAGCCGAACCGCCCTTTCGCCGATGCGAGACCCACCCTTCGACCACCGCGGCCTCGGATTCTCCTTGCGGCGCGACTCAGCGCCCAGGAGCATCATGCATGGTCCCCATGGGCCAGTCGCGACGTCGTATTGGCACACGCGCGAAGTGACGTTGCCGTTCTGGGCTCTTTTCCTGCTGGCGGCGTTCCCCGCCGGACTGCTCGGAGCTCGGGCATGCCGTAGGGTTCGCTGGCTTCGCACGGGGCGCTGCCTTGGCTGCGGATACGATCTGACCGGCAATACTTCAGGGGTGTGTCCGGAATGCGGGACGCCGGCTGAAAGAGCGAGTTCGGAAGGCGCCGCGACAGAGGTCGTCCACGCAGGTTCGGCTACTCCAACAGAAGGGGATCATTCGGGGACTTCGCTCCGGGCGAGTTGGACAGGCTACTGGCGGAAGGCGAGCGAAGCATTCAGAAGGCCGGAGCGATGGACGCAGACACCGCACTGGCGGAACCTCGAGGGCGCAGGTCGAGAAGTCAGTCCGAATGACGTGCGAATCCTCCGCCCAGGGTGGTTGTCATGACGAGAGTAGCAAGATTCGATCGACTCACACGCTCACGCATGATTGCGATTGTTTCTCTTGTCATTCCCACGTTCCTCGGGCTGCTTTGGGCCTACAGCTACAAAAAGAGCATCCTCTGGGAG
>SBAX01000430.1 GCA_005240095.1 Phycisphaera mikurensis | reverse complement strand
AGGTTGATAGAGGTCGCGGTGGACGATGGTGAACAGCTCGATAGCGTGCGGAATCGAGGGGTGGTTGACGAGCACGTGGTTGAGGACCAGCCGCTGGTCGTCGCCGCCCACGAAGGTGCCGCGCAAGGTGGGCAGGCCCATGATGATCGCCACGCCGGCCATCAGCCATGCCCGGCGACTCGCGGGCGATGCCTGCGGCTCTAGGGCAGGGAGTGAGGAGTTCGTGGGCCTTGGCACGTTACGATCTTATCCGCCGGGCCGCCGGGCGTCAGACCCGTTGCCGAACCCTGCGGCCGTGGGCACGATACGTCCCGTACCACGCGAGTTAAGGAGGAAAACGAATGAGCAGCGTCAAGGACACCTTGCTGAGCCAGCTACGCACGGGCCAGTTCTTCTTCGAGAAGTTTACCGCGGACCTCTCCGACGCCGAGTATTTCCGCCCGCCGGTGGAGGGGGGCAACCATGCCGCGTGGATCGTCGGTCACGTGGCCTGCTCGGAGGACTCCATCCTGGCGCAGCTTACCGGCAAGCCCAAGCGAATCCCCGATTCCACGGCCGAGCTGTTCAAGGGCGGCTCCACGTGCGTGGCGGATGCGTCCAGATACCCTTCCCGCAAGGAGCTCGACGAGCTCTTCCGCAACAGCCGGGGCCGCACGATCGAGGAACTGACCACCTTCGATGAGAAGAAGTGGAACGACGCCTCCAGCTGGAAGACCTTCCCCACCCTGGGGGCCTTGTGGGGTCTGCAAGGCACGCACCAGTTCTGGCACATAGGCCAGCTCACCGTCTGCCGCCAGGCCCTCAAGAAACCAAGGGTGTTCTAGGAGCCCTTGACGGCGGGAACGGGCAGGTTGGAACTGACGGGACCAAGGACGAAGGACCAAATACCAAGGACGAGACACGAGTGGCATTCCCGCGCGTGCTCAGGTAAGCGACGCCCACGCCGTGGCGCGAAAGCACGGCCGACACGGCCGTGAGTTTTGAGAGATGGTCAAGCGCACGATCTCTTATGGCCGGTTTTACGCGGCCGTTTTTTTGTGCGTCATGTAATACTCCAAATCGTAGGGGCGATGGTCGCGAAGCATGGCAAAGACGATGTCGGACAATCGCCGGGCTAAGCGAATGCGCGCCGCGGCTCCGGTGAGGCCGTGGGCCTTCAGGTGCAGCAGATAGGCCTTGGAAGCGACCATGTATTTGTCGGCGTTCAGGGCCAGTTGCATGAAGGCCTGTCGGAGCCGCCGGTTGCAGCGATGGTTTTTCACGAATCGGGGCCCGCGACCGCTGCTGTCCTCACGCGGCGCGGTGCCATTGTAACGGGCGAAGTGGTCGGCACTGGGGAAGCGATGGACGGAGAGCGTTTCCCCATGAATCGCAGCGGCGGTGATCGGTCCGATGCCCTTCGAACGCCGTAGCGGTGAGTCGATGGCGGTGAGCAAGGCGTCCATCTGCTGCCGCAAACCGGCGAGCTGCTGGTCGAGGTGCATCACATGCCTGGCGAGCCCGCGAATATCCATGGCCCAGCCGGACCAGCGGTTGGGATCCGCCTTCCCCAGGGCACACATCAGCAGCTTGGCGGTGCCTTGGATGTCGGCCGCCTTCGCGGCGCACACCGCCTGGGTGAAGCGGCCATGGCTGGCCTTGCGAAGCAACGCGGCAATTTCCTCCACCGGGGCGCCGGCCGCTTCAGCGGGCGTGGGGTAGGACTGCCACAGTTCCAATCCCGAGCCACAGGCGCTATCGCTGAAAAACCGCTGATAATCGGCCAACCAGGCCATACGCAGAACGGCGTGCAACTCGTTGACCGCGGCAGTACGGTCCCGTGTCCAGCGGTGATGACGCCGGGACAGCATGCGTAGCCGACGATGCACGGAACCGTGGGCATCCGCCTCCACGGCCTGCCGTGCCGGACGACGTACCAGATTCCGGCTGTACCAAGACGAAACGGGCGACCGCTTCTGCATCGAGCAGGTCGTTGGCGTCGCCGCCGAGGGCCTTCTTGAACGCTGCTACCTTGGTCTCGCAGACCACAACTGCGGCAAAGCCCGCCTGGCTCAGGTAGCACTCCAACGCCTCTCCGTAGGCGCTGGCCTCCTCCATGGCGATGGTCAACTGCCCGCCGCTTCGCTCACGCCATTCGGTTAATCGTTGGACCAGCGACTCCATCCCCGCCACTGTATTGGGAAACTTACGTCGCTCGAGTCGGGCGCAGGTCCCCGCCGCCAAGACGGCGACGCCATGTTCGTCGAGGCCCGGATCCACGCCCACCACAATCCGCTGAGCGGATGCCACGGGGGTCTCTTCCGCGGGGGAAGAGGATGCCGAGTTTGGATTCATGACGGTCTCCAGCTATCATGAGGGTGCCTCCTTCGGGGTGAAGCCAGTTAACGCTTTCTGGCAAAGTTTTGATGTCATTCTCCCGAGGGAGGTCTTTCCACCGGTGGCAGTCACGGCCAAGCGTTCTGCATGGCACACGAGCCTTGCCGGAGGAAAGATCCTTGTACCTCAAACAGACACCTTCGTCTTAACTGGCACACAGACGTAACCCGGCCGTCTTGAGCTGGACCCACACACAGGAAACCAGGTGACCTCCCGCCGATGTCAGCGGTCGGCTGGCGGCAGCAGGGCGGTGCGGGGGTGGTCGAGGGTGGCCGAGAGGGGGTTGAGCTTGGTGGAGAAGCGGTCGGCGGCGGACTTGAGGGGCTGGGCGAAAATGAACAGGGCCAGCAAGGCCACGGCGCAGATGTTCACCAGGGCCAAGCCTCCAAAGGACACCGAAGGCTGCGGTCGGCCGTCGTCGCGGAGGGACATCTGCACGACGATGCGCACGTAGTAGTACAGGCTGAAAAGAGTGTTGAACACCGCGGTGATCACCAGGAACCAGCCCAGGGTGGTGTCCAGGTTGCCGAGGGCGATGAGGATCCACCATTTTCCGAGGAAGCCGGCCAAGGGCGGCATGCCCACGAGGGACATGAGGCAGATGATCATGGGCACGGCCAGCCAGGGGGCACGGCGGGCCAGGCCGGTGAAGGCGTCGATGGAATCTGTTCCCGCATCCCAGGAGACCAGGGCGGTGACGCCGAAGGCGCCCAGGTTCATGAACAGGTAGATGACCACGTAGACGAGCATGGCGCTGAGGCCGGCGCTGTGGCCGGTAGCGGCGGGGTGGATGAAGACGGCGGCCGCCATGAGCATGTAGCCGGCGTGGGCGATGGAGGAGTACGCGAGCAAGCGCTTGACGCTTGTCTGCTGATAGGCGGCGAAGTTGCCGTAGGTGCAGGTGATGGCGGCCATGATGGCGATGGTCCAGGCCAAGGGCTGCACGATGGAGATGGCCAGGGGGCTGTCCACGGCGCTGCTGAAGATCAGGACGATTCGAGTGAGCAGGATCAGTCCCGCGGCCTTGCTGACCACGCTGAGCCAGGTGGTGACCTCGATCTTGGCGCCCTCGAAGGCGTCCGGGCACCAGAAGTGGAAGGGCACGGCGGAGATCTTGAAGGCGATGCCGCACAGGAAGCACAGCAGCGCCGCGGAAGTCAGCAGTAAGTTGTCTCCGTCAGCAAGTTGCAGGACCGCGTACTGAGCCACGTCAGTTACGGCAAGACTGCCCACCAGACCATAGAGCAGACTCGCCCCGTAGAGCATGATCGCGGCGCAGACGGCGCCGAAGATCATGTACTTCAGGGACGCTTCCGCGCCGAGGCGGTCGCGTTTGTCGAAGCCCACGATGGCGTAGCTGGGTAAGGACGCGGTTTCGATGGCGATGACGATCATCAGCAGGTTCGCAGAGCTGGTCATCAGGGCCATGCCTAAGGCGCTGCCCAGGAGGAGGATGAAGAACTCCGGGGCGTTGCGCTCCCGCGCGGCGGAGCCGATCCACCACAGGTAGGTCACGGCGGCCAGGAAAACGATGAGCACGACTTGGAAGCCGGCGGAAAGGTTGTCCACCAGCAGCATCCCGGCCGCGGGCTGCGGGGAAAAACCGCTGACGCCTCCTTGAGCCACGGCGCGAGCTACGCGAATGGCAAGAATGAAGGCAACGACAATACCGATGGACGCCACACCGGCCACCGCTCGCGTGGAGCGCCCGGCGATGAGCGGGGTCGCCACCACGGCGAGCATGGTCGCGGTCAGCGCGATCATGGGCGAGAAGAGGAACAGGTGCTCGGCGATGGGAATGTTGGCCCAGGCGTTCATGGCGTTCTGACCAACCCCCGATTCTGCGATGCGCTGCTGCCGAGCCGCGGCTCGCCGGGAGGCTCGCCATCCCGGTGATCGTCAATGGCGGTTTGGTGGACTTGCGTGGCTTTCTGCACGTGAGAGAGCATCAGGTCCAGCGTTCCGTTGGTGTAGTTGAAGACCGTCTGCATGGGCAGAATCCCCAATGCGATGCACAGCACGGCCATGGGAACGAGGATGAAGGTTTCTCGCGCGCTGGCGTCGGGGTATTCGGCGTACTCGTGGCGCTCGCGGCCGAGGTAGACGCGGCGGATGAGCCAGAGAATGTAACCGGCGGTGAGGATGACACCGGCCGCCGCCAGAATGGCCATCGGATACGCCCAGGGGAATGTCTTCCCGGCGTGGAAGGTACCCAGCAATACCCAAACTTCGCCGATGAACCCGCACAGACCGGGCAGTCCCAATGAGGCGAAGAAGCCGATCGTGGCCATGGTTCCGTATTTGGGCATGGTGAGCCACAGTCCGCCGAAGCGGTTGATCTCCCGATGGTGGGCGCGGTCGTAAATGACGCCGACCAGGAAGAAGCACATCGGTGAGCTGATGCCGTGGGCGATCATTTGGAACATGGCCCCCTGGAAACCGGCCTGAGTCATGACCGCAATTCCCAGAAGCACATATCCCATGTGGGAGACGGAGCTGTAGGCGACGAGTTTCTTGAAGTCGCTCTGGGCCATGGCGCAGAGGGCACCGTAGAGAATGCTGACGACGGCAATGACCGCCAGAGAAAAAGCCCAGACCTCTCCGCCGGTGGGGAAGATCGGATAGCACAGTCTTAGGAAACCATAGCCGCCCATCTTCAGCAGCACGCCGGCAAGGATCATGCTGATGGGCGTGGGGGCTTCCACGTGGGCATCCGGCAACCACGTGTGTACCGGAACACTGGGCAGCTTAATGGCGAACCCGATGAACAGGAAGATGAACATCAGTGGGGCGAACTTCAGCCCCAGGAACAAGGTCGTGGCCCGGGCGAAGTACTCTTGGATAACGGGGTTGGTGGCCAGTTCGATCAGATCGAAGGTGCCGTGAGTCAGCACGGTCTTCTCTGCGACTCGATAGGCACTGGGGACACTGCCCCCGGCGTCGGCAATGGCGGTGCCGCTGTAGAAATACATGGCCACCAATGCGACGAGCATCAGCACTGAGCCCGCAAGAGTGAACAGGAAGAACTTGATGGCGGCGTATTCTTTTCGTGGCCCGCCCCATACGCCGATGAGGAAATACATGGGCAGGAGCATCACTTCCCAGAAGATGTAGAAGAGGAAGAAGTCCAGAGAGACAAACACTCCCAGCATCCCGGTCTCAAGCAGCAGGAAAAGGAAGAAATAGGCCCGCGGGCCTTTGTTGATGGTCCAGTGATCGAAGTTCCAGCTTGCCCAGCAGGCCAGGAAAGAAATCAGTGTGGTGAGAATGAAGAGGGGGAAGCCCAGTCCGTCGATGCCCAGGAAGTAATCGATGGTGAGCTTGCCGGGCATTTCGATCCAGGTGGCGCGCTCGACGTGGTGGAGCATCCCATAGTTGCTGCCGAAGACGGCCTTGGCGCCCTCGGGCTCGCTGCCGTTCCAGAAGGTGGGGAAAAGGGTAAGCGAGAGGATCAACGTGGCCAGCGTGGCCACAAAGGCAATGGTCCGGGCGTGCCGCTTGGGAGCAACGAGGCACAGGACTGCGCCGATTGCGGGAAGGAAGACCGTCCAGGAGAGAATGTTTTGCATACCAGAGTCCGTCGCTAATACCCCACGGACAAGCAGAGCTTGTCCGTGCCACCCGTTATTCTGTCACTGCCGATGCGGTCACGACGGCATCGCCGCCGGACTGCGCGGTATAGATCAATAGAACCACCAATACAATCGTCGCCGCGGCGGCGGCGAAGAGCACGTAATTGCGAATCCGCCCGGTCTGGGGGCCGCGGATGTAATCCGAGAAGGTCATGGAGGCGTCGGAGACGCCGTTGACGAAGCCGTCCACGCCCTGGTTGTCGAGGATCAGTCCGGAGAACGCGGCCAGGCGCTCAGTGGCGCTGGCGGTGATGTTGAAGATCAGATCCACGAACCAAGTGTCGATGAAGCGGCAAACCTTGGCCAAGCCAATGCAGCCCTTCACCCAGACGATCTCATAGACTTCATCGAAGTAGTATTTGTGCTCCAGCAGGGTGTGCAGCGGCCAGACACTTCGGCGGATGCGCTCGGCGAGTGCCAGCCCGTGCATGTAGATCCCGATGGCGACTCCGAAGCCAACGAGGAAGGCGAGGCCTACGCCGAAGACCAGCCAGCGGTGAGCGGTGTTGATGGCCGGGTTGTGGGCCGCGCCGTCTACTGCAAGCACCAGCGGCGCCGCCGTGGCAGTCAGCGAGGCGTCGGAGATCATCGGGCGAAAGAGGTAGTAACTCGAGTATATCGTCCCCGCTGCTAGCACAATGAGGGGCCAGAACATCAGCGGGCTCTCATGGGCGTGCTCGTACACATGATGATCGCGGGGCTTGCCCATGAAGGTCATCCACCAGCAGCGCATCATGTAGAACGGTGTCACGTAGGCGGTGATGATGGCCAGCATGAACATCCACTTGGGTAAGGGCGGGGTGTTCTTGAAGATCGAGGCCTTGCCGAACTCGCCATGCTTGGCGGGCATTTCGGCAGAGTGCGGCGTTGACGGCGGATCACTGACGAGGCGAAACTCTCGACTGGTCTGCTCGGTCCCCATCGCGGCATGTCCGCCATGGGAATTATGGGAATCATGGGAATCATGCCTGGTGTAGTCGGTCCACTCGAAGGCGCGGACGTAGGCGACGGCGAGGATTTCGTCCTTGCTGAAGAAGCCGCCCAGGCCAAGCTGCGTGCCGGGGATGCCGAAGCCGGCGATGGCGAGGACGCCGATCAGGAAGGTATAGGCCGTCACGGGCATCTTCTTGATCAGCCCGCCCATCTTGCGCATGTCCTGCTCGTGATGACAGCCTTCGATGACCTGGCCCGAGCCGAGGAAGAGCATGGCCTTGAAGAAGGCGTGGGTGATGAGGTGGAACAAGGCCGCGATCCAGGCCCCGCAGCCCATGCCGAAGATCATGTAGCCAAGCTGGGAGAGCGTAGAGTACGCCAGGCACTTCTTGATGTCCGTCTGCACGATGGCGATGAGCGACATGAGGAAGAGCGTCAGGCACCCGATGGTGGCGATGAACATCAACGCGTCGGGGGTCATGAGGCGGAAGACGCGGGCCACGAGATAGACGCCGGCCGCGACCATCGTGGCGGCGTGGATCAGGGCGCTGACCGGCGTGGGCCCGGCCATGGCGTCAGGCAGCCACACGTGCAGGGGGAACTGGGCGCTCTTGCCCATGGCCCCGCAGAACAGGCCGATGCCCATGATGGTGGCCAGCGACCAGCCGAAGAGAGTGTAGTTGCTGGCGAAGAGTCCCGTGCCCGCGGCGTACTGCTCGGCGAACTTCGCGGCGGCCTGGTCAAGGTCCAAGGTGCCGAGCTGGAAATACACGAGCATGAGGCCGATGAGGAAGCCGAAGTCGCCCACGCGGTTGGTGACGAAGGCCTTGATGGCGGCGCGGGAGGCGTAGGCCCTGTCGAAGTAGAAGCCGATGAGCAGGTAGCTGCATAAGCCCACCAGCTCCCAGAAGATGAACAGGAACAGCAGGCTGTTGCTGACTACCAGGCCGAGCATGCTGAAGCCGAAGAGCGACAGGTAGGCGAAAAAGCGGTGATACTTGCTTTGGTGATCGACTTCATCGCTGTGCCCGGCCATGTAGCCGACGCTGAAGACAAAGATCCAGAAGGCCACGAAGGTGACCATGAAATACATGGCCACGGTGAGGGAGTCGAGCTTCACGCCGATGGTGGCGGGCACGCTGCCGAGGTCGGCCCAGTGATAGCGGAAGGCGTTGGCGGTGAGCTGCGCTCGCGTCTCGACGTCGTTGCCGTACCATCCAAGCAGTACGTAGGTCGCAAGAGCCAGCGGAACTCCCATTCCCAGGATTACGCCGACCCAACCCGAGGCGGGCTTGCCCAGCCTCGGACCAAAGAAAACAAGGATCCAAAAGCTGACGAGCGGGGAGAGAATCCCGAGGGCAAGGGCGATTTCGTAGGAGTGCTGAGTCATTTGAAGTTCGCGGCGGCCTTATCCTTGCAGTCGCGCCGCGGTGTCTACGTCCACGGTCGACAGGTTCTTATAGACGTTAATGCAAATCCCCACGGCCAGGGCCGCTTCCGCCGCGGCGAGGACGATGACGAAGAGCGCGGTCAGTTGTCCGTCGAGTCGGCCGGGCCCCAGATAGCGGTCGAACGCCACCACGTTCACGCCTGCGCTGTTAAGCACCAGCTCCACGCCGATGAGGATGCCGATGGCGTTTCGCTTGGTCATCATCGTGAACAGACCGGAGGCGAAGAGGATCGCGGAGACGAAGAGGTAGTGTGACAAAGTGATGGTCATGATCGGCTCGATGGAGTACCAAGTACCAGGTACGAAGTACGAAGTACCAAAATGCTGTCTGCTGTCCCCGGTCCCATGCTGTTCCTTGGTACTTGGAATCTGGTACTTTGTAGTTTTCCTCTCATTCCTCCTGCCTCGCCAGATGCGCCGCTCCAACCATGACGATCATCAGCAGGACGCCCGCTACCTCGAAGGGAACCAGATAGACAGTCAGCAGACGCTCGCCCAGGGCTGCGACGGTGGCGCCGGGAACGATCTGCTGGGTGGCAGACCAGGTCGTCCGCGAAAGCACGACACTGAGGCAGACCGCCAAGGCGCCGCAAACCAGGAAAGCGGCCAGCAGCTCCAGCTTGGGCGTGTCGAAGCGCACCCGGGGAGATT
>SBAX01000472.1 GCA_005240095.1 Phycisphaera mikurensis | reverse complement strand
ATCCACGCGATCAGCCCGTCGACACTGGGCCAAAAGCCCGAAACTGTGTCAAGGCGACCCGGCTTTCATAGTTTCTTCAGGGGGCGAAGTCCTCCACCTTGGTGTAACCCTCGGGAATGGTGACCTTGAAATCCTTTTCTTCAAACTTGGGATTCACCTCCAGACCAGTCACCACGAGCTTTCCACCGCCCTTTTGGCCGTTCTCCGGATTGGTTCGAACTCGATCGGCTCGCCGCGGCAGGAAGTCCTTCGTCGAAAACCACCAATCCGTGACCAGGCCCTGCTGGGAATACTCGACGTAGACGTGATAGCACTCCTCGTCGCCGACCTTCTCGATCCCCTTGAACTCCTTCACCTTGCCGTTGATCTCGTCTTGGAAGGGCGTCTCATGCCCGTACTCCTGCATCCGCAGGGCCCCGGCCGTGCGACGAAATGAGCCCATGACTCCAGGGTCGAGGTCCACGTAGGCCTTCTTATTCTTGCCGTCGATGACGTAATACTCGTTGCCGTCACAACCAACGGTCACCTCTTCAACGTCGGACGAGCCCGGTCGCGTGACTTTGGCTTCAGTACGCATCAGCGCCTGCTTCCCCTCGGGCGCCGGCGCCGCGATGACCTTCCCCGTCATCTTCGGGGCACGCTCGGCATCGCCGTGGAGTCCTTCCCAAGTCGCCGTGGAACGGAACGACTTGATCGGCTTCGAGGCCTCGTCGGCCTTCTTGAGAATCTCCACCGGGTCCGTCAGTTTTGCTCCCTTGGAGGCATCCTGAGCCCACGCGGTTGCCGCAAAAGCGACGGCCGCCAATACACAAACAGTTCGTCTCATTTTTCTCTCCTCGATCCGACAATCACTGAATAGCTCCAACAGCTCCGCTGCCCGCCCGGCAGAGTTAACCACATTCCCGGCCCGCATGCGAGTCCTCTTGTAAGAACTGGTCTGGCCGGCCTTTCAGCCTCTGCCCTCACGGGGAGCAGGATTCACTCGTTGGATTCTGGAGCCATGCCGGGAGGACCCTCCTCGGGCGGCTGCTCGGCAGAGGGCGGCGCCTCGGCCGGGCCCTCGGGCGGTGCCTCGGAGACAGCTTCGGACTCCTCATCTTCGTCGCGAGCCAGTTTGGCGGCGGCAACGACTTTGTCACCCTCGTCGAGACGGATCAGGCGCACGCCCTGGGTGGCCCGGCCGATCTCCCGGACGGCGGACAGGTCCGTGCGGAGCATCATGCCCTTGGCGGTAATGAGCATCAGCTCATCGTCATCGACCACTGCCTTGATGGCCACCACCTTCCCGTTGCGGTCCGTCGTCTTGATGTTGATCACGCCCTTGCCGCCGCGACGCGTTTTTCGGTATTCCTCGATGTCCGTCCGTTTCCCGTAGCCGTTCTCGCAGACCGTCAGCAACGACATTCCGGGATTGATGGCCACCATGGCGACCACCGCGTCGTCCTGCTCCAAGGTCATGCCGCGCACCCCATGAGCACTGCGGCCCATGGCCCGCACGTCGCTCTCGCGGAAGCGGACGGCCATACCGTCGCGGGAGCCGAGGACAATCTCGTTGTCACCCGTAGTCCGTTCGACGTTGATGAGCGAATCGTCGGCATCGAGAGTGATAGCGATGATGCCGCTGGGCCGCGGGCGGCTGAAGGCGTTCATCGGCGTCTTCTTCACCGTGCCCTTGGCCGTGGCGAAGAAGATGAAAGCCTCCTCGAATTCCTTCACCGGCAGGACGGCGCGGTGCGTCTCGTTGGGCTGCATGGACAATAGGTTGGCGATGGAACGACCGCGGGCCGTGCGCGCCATGGCCGGCAGATCGTACACCCGCGCCCAATAGACCCGCCCGCGATCCGTAAAGAACAGGAGGTAATCGTGCGTGGACACGACGAATAGGTGCTCGAGGAAATCGCCCTCTTTCGTCTCCCCGCCGCGCACGCCCTTGCCGCCGCGCCCCTGCTTGCGATAGGAATCCACGTCCGTACGCTTGATGTACCCTTCGCGGGAAATAGTAACCACCACTTGCTCGTCCGGGATGAGTTCCTCCATCCTGAACTCGCCGACGGCCTCGACGATCTCGGTGCGGCGCTTGCTGGGGAAGGCGGCTTTGACCTCCTCGATGTCCTTGCGAATCACCTCGCGAACGAGCTTCTCCTCACGCAGCAGCCGCTCGTACCCTTCGATCTCCTCCACGAGCTTCGCGTAGTCCGTGCCCAGCTTCTCGATTTCCAGACCGGTGAGCCGCTGGAGCTGCATGGCCAGGATGGCGTTGGCCTGCACGGCGGTCAGGTGGTGCTCCGCGTAGGGGCCGTGCCCACCGAAGCGTTCGACAAATGCCTTCGGCAGGAGCTTGCGCAAGCTGGCTTGTTCAGTAAGCCGCAACCCTCGGGCCATGAGATTGGCTCGTGCCGTATTGGGGTCCGCGGACTTCTTGATGAGTTCGATGATCGCATCGATGTCCCCGACGGCCAGGATCAATCCTTCCAGAATGTGCGCCCGCTGCTTGGCCCGGCGGAGCAGAAACTGCGTCCGGCGGCGGATCACGTCCCGGCGGTGTTCGATGTACAGGCCAAGCATCTGCGGAAGGGTCAGCGTTCGCGGCTGGCGATCGACCAGGGCGATGTTCATGATGTGATAGCTGGACTGGAAGGGCGTGTATTCGTAGAGCTGGTTGATGATCACGTCCTCGTTGGCGTCGCGCTTCAGGTCGATCTCGATGCGCACCTCGCTCTTGCGGTCGGAGGCATCGTTGACTGCGGAGACGTCCTTGATCTGGCCTTCCTTGACTGCCGCGGCGATCTTCTCCGTGACCGTGCTGCGCAGCACCCCGTAGGGCACCTCGGTAATGACGATGGTGCGCTTTCCGGTCTTGGATTCCTCCACGTGGCACTTGCCGCGCACCACGATGCTTCCGCGCCCCGTGCGATAGGCGTCCAGGATTCCGCGCCTCCCGCAGATCTGCCCGCCGGTCGGAAAGTCCGGGCCGGGCAGGTGCTCCAGCAGCTTCTCCACCGAGATCGCCGGGTTCTCGAGGTATGCCAGCAGGGCGTTGCACACCTCGCCGACGTTGTGCGGGGCGAGGTTGGTGGCCATGCCCACGGCGATGCCCGTGGTCCCGTTGACCAGCAGGTTGGGGAACTTGCCGGGCAGGACGGTGGGCTCCTCGCGGGAGTTGTCGTAGTTGGGGATGAAATCGACGGTCTCATACTCGAGGTCTTCGAGCATCATGGCCGCGGCCGAGGTCATGCGGGCTTCAGTGTAGCGCATGGCCGCAGGGGGGTCGCCGTCGATGGAGCCGAAGTTGCCCTGCCCGTCGATGAGCGGCTGGCGCATGTTCCATGCTTGGGCCATCCGCACCAGCGTGGGATAGATCACCGACTCGCCGTGGGGGTGGTAGTTGCCGGAGGTGTCGCCGCTGATCTTGGCGCACTTCTTGGTCTGTGCCCGCGGGCCCAGATTCAGGTCGTTCATGGCGACGAGAATCCGCCGCTGGCTGGGCTTGAGCCCGTCGCGCACGTCGGGCAGCGCCCGGGCCATGATCACGCTCATCGAGTACGTCAGGTACGAGTCCTGCATCTCCTCGATCAATCGATGATCGACGATATGCTCGTTCCCAAGGGGCGCGCCGTCGCTTCTGGTTATGTCCGTTGGTGTATCAGCCATCCGTCATCCTCGATTGCCTCCCCCCTTCATAAGGGGGGATAAAGGGGGGGTCCATTTTGCGAGCCGCGTGGCTTCAGCCCGCGCGGACGTTCGATCCAATGTAGCCTCGCCCTCGTGGGTGGCGTCATTTCCCCCTCTCACCCTGGGAGAGGTTGAGCGCCGTTCGCCGCGCCGCCCTCGGCCTCCGCTTCCCTCGCCAAGCGCGACAAAGGGGGTCATCCCCGTGGCACCGGTTTCCAACCGGTGGACGAGATTGTACCCGATCGGAGCAACGGGCGCAAGCCCCGTGACATGATTGAATTCGGCCGCGCGGATGCTTAGACTTAGCGTACGAACCGGGAGGAACTTGCGGAGTTCGTGGAGCATGCGCCGTTCGAGCCGTTTCGCGTCCGCCTCAGCAACGGCACCGCTTGCGAAGTCCATGACCCCGGCTTTGCCGTCGTGATGCGCAGCCGCCTCCTCGTCGCCGACCCCGACGGTGACCGATACTCACTGATCCCGTGCCTGCACATCGCCGCCGTCGAGACAGTCGGCAACGGCGCCTCACGCTGATTCGGCAGTGGGCGGGTTCCGGCGCATCGGGGCTCCGCCATCGCCTCCGGACGCGCATCGATTCGTATAATGTCTGGTCTTACTGGTAGGGAAGTGCCCTGAGCCGCTTGCAGTGTTGCGTCAATCCATTGTCATCGTTTTCGTAATCGCATCAGCAACGCTAGTTGCGCTGTGGTGGGGCAGTCACCGCGCCGTCGTGCATGGGAAGACCGCCGGTGTCCGCGTTTCGATGGATGTCTCCGCGTACACCATCGATTGCTGGGCAAGAAACGGAATCGCGTACTTCACAATCGACAGGTGTCCTATGTGCCTGCAATCGGGCACGGCACATGGGCCTCAGTGCAAAGGAGCTCGATGGTTCCCCGGCTACGGCGTGCCGGCGCGCGACTTTTGGCATGGTCCCTTCAGGTGGAAGACCTGGAACACCACGGTCAGCCCTATGCCCCAGTACCTTGGCTCGATTTCGCCGGCGCCCCCCGCCAGTACTTGGACGACCCATGCGGTTTGGGTTCCTATCTGGGCTCTACTGCTTGTCCTTCTGCTGTACCCGAGCGTCGCCGGCCTGCTCGGTCCAATCCGCCGTGCCTACCGCCGTCGCGCCGGGCGTTGCGTAAAATGCGCATACGATCTTACGGGTCTGCCGTCCCCCCGATGTCCGGAATGCGGCACGCAGATCATAGGTTGGTCACAGCTCGCAGCGAGACCGAGTTCTCAGGCTGGTCAATGATCGGTTGCCAGTATTTGAGGCCGCGGCAGTCGACCGGTCGCTCTTCCCCTTTGCCCATTTTTACAAAATACGCCGGGCAGGGGAGGGCGATGAGTAATGTTGCTCGCGTGGGGCGCAATGCTAAACTGCCGTCGTTCGAAGCCCTGTCGAAACTGGAGAAAAAGAAATGGTACACGTGACCGAGTTGTGGCTGCCAATTCTGCTGTCGGCGGTGTTCGTGTTCATCGCCAGCAGCATCATTCACATGGCCCTGCCGATCCACAAAGGAGACTTCAAGAAAATGCCCGGCGAAGACAAGATCCTCGCTGAAATGCGCGCCCAGGGTCTTCAGCCCGGCACCTACATGTTCCCCTGCGCGGAGAACATGAAGGACATGTGCACGTCTCCGATGATCGAGAAGTGCAAGCTCGGGCCGGTGGGCTTCCTCACCGTCACCCCCAGCGGCGTCCCGGGAATGGGAAAGAACCTCGTGCAGTGGTTTCTGTTCTCCATCCTCGTTTCGGTTTTGGTGGCGCTCGCCGCCCAAGGTCTGGGCCCCGGCGCCGCGTTCAAGCCTGTTTTCCACCTGACCGGCTTGGCCGCCGTCCTCGGCTACGCGATGGGCGTATTCCCCGAGTCCATCTGGAAGGGCCAGAAGTGGGGCATCACCATCAAGTTCGTGTGTGACGGCGTCATCTATGGCGTCATCACCGGCGCGACGTTCGCCTGGCTCTGGCCGGCAGCAGCATGACGGCGGCGAGCGGCGCGCCGGAACGGCTTCTGCAAAAGCCGACGAAGAGCCGCCCACACGCGGCGTGGAGGCTCAAGACGGGCAGGACGCCATGATTCGCATTGGCCACGAAATCTGGGTTCCGTATCCTCCGTCGCGAGTGATCGAACAGTTCTTTGACTTTGAGCACATACCATGTGTGCATCCCAAGACACTGCGCCCCGTCCGGCTTACGGCATCGGGACAGAACTGGCTGGCCGGGCGAACCTGGCTGCCTGTCCTTCCCTGGTTTTGCATTCCGTTCGCCTTCCGTGAGGAGTATGTCCCGCCGCAACGAATCAGGATCCTGGGTATCCGGTGGCTGGGCAGGGGTATCGTGTATGAGGCGGTGTTTCATCCGGACGGCAGCGGAACCCTGGTCAGAGAATCGCTGGACATCCCTGGCGCACGGGGCCTCTT
>SBAX01000235.1 GCA_005240095.1 Phycisphaera mikurensis | reverse complement strand
ACTTTTTGACGTTTCGACGTTTTGACGTTTCCTTTCTGCGTTTCTGCGTTTGTGCATTTTCATCCCCTCCGTCCCTTCGTCCCTGTGTCCTCCGTCCCCCGTTCCTGCTGTGGGTCCCCCGCCGGTGCGAAACGAACCGGATTACAAATCCACAAGTACTTGCCAAATAAAGAGTTATGGTTCCATAAAGTGTATAACGAACCCAAACGAACCCGATTACAATCGCTCGTCGTGGCTTCTGCCTGTTTCTCCTCCGTCCCTCCGTCCCCACGTCTCTTCGTCCCTCCGTTTCTGCGTTTCTGTGTTTCTGCGTTTCCCCGTCCGGATGGTACGATGGTGTCGCCATTCGACGGGTGATCTTGCGGGGCGCGAACCATGCAGCCATCACGACGAAGTTTCCTGGGAGGCACGCTGGGGATGAGCGGACTGGCCTACGCGACGTTACGGGAGGGAGCCATTGAGAAGGTGCTGGCCGCGGTGGCGGGGGTGAGCGACAAGTCGCCCGACGCCCTGGCCGGCGACGAGGACTTCTGGTTCACCGTCCAGCAGGCCTATGACGTGGACCGCTCCATGATCAATCTCAACAACGGCGGCGTGGCTCCCGCCCCGCGGGTGGTGCTCGACGCCGTGCACCGCCACGATGAGTTCACCAACCACCTGCCCGCCCGCCACCTGTGGGAGTTGCTCGATCCGCAGGTCGAGCCCGTGCGGCAGTCGCTGGCCGAGGTCTTCGGCTGCGACGCGGAAGAAATCGCCGTGGTCCGCAACGCCAGCGAGGCCCTGGAGACGTGCCTGTTCGGCATCGACTTGAAACGCGGCGACGAGATCCTCACCACCTCGCACGACTACCCGCGGATGATCAACACCCTCAAGCAGCGCGAGGGCCGCGAAGGCGTGGTGCTCAGGACTTTTCCCATCCCCACGCCGCCGGATGGTCTGCACGAGATCACCGAGCTTTATGAGCAGAATATCACTCCGCGCACGAAGATGATCCTGATGTGCCACATCATCAACATCACCGGCCAGATTCTGCCGGTGAAAGAGATCGTGAACCTGGGCCGCTCGCGCGGCATCCCCGTCATCGTGGACGGGGCCCACGCTTTTGCCCACTTCCCCTTCAAGCACGCGGACCTGGACTGCGACTACTACGGAAGCAGCCTGCACAAATGGCTCAGCGCCCCCATCGGCACTGGGCTACTCTACGTGCGGAAGTCGAAGATCGCCGACTTGTGGCCGCTGATGGCCGCCCCGCCGGAATCGCGCGAGAACATCCGCAAATTCGAAGAGATCGGCACGCACCCCACCGCCCCGCGCCTGGCCATTGCCGAAGCCCTGCGCTTCTATCAGGGCATCGGCGCGGAGCGCAAAGCCGCCCGCCTGCGCTATCTGCGGGATCGGTGGGCCAAACGGCTGATGGGACAGAAGGGTGTTCGCCTCTACACCAGTCTTGATCCGGCGCAGTCCTGCGCCATCGGCACCATCGGCATCGAGGGCGTCAAGGCCCCCGATCTGACCAAGCACCTGTTCGCCAAGCACAAGATCTTCGTAACCCCCATCGTCCACGAGCACATCGACGGCATTCGGGTCACGCCCAACACCTACACGACGCTGGCGGAGGTCGACGCCTTCATCGAGGCCATGGAAAAAGTCATCGCCAACGGTTTGGGGTAGAAGTCCATCAACGAGTTCCTATCGGGAGGGCGAGGCTCCTGCCGAGCCGTTCGAAGAGCGGCGGCGTCGCGAAAGCCTCGGCTCGCCGGGAGGCTCGCCCTCCCGAGCTCACGCGCGGAACAGGCTCGCCGCGGTCTCACGCCGCCCAGTCCTTCAGGTCATCGAGCCAGGCGCTCATTTCGTTGCGCTTCTTCTCGAAGAAGGCGAAGACGGTGATGATGGCCACGCCGAGCACGATGCCGGACACGTACCAGACCCAGGTCCAGCCGAGATTGGCGGCGGCGTGCCAGATCATGGTCAGCATGGAGAGGCACAGGAAGCCCACGCCCATCAGCAGGAAGGAGCGCACCCGAAAAGCGAAGCCCACGAAGATGCCCGCCAGCGACAACCCGGCCAGCACCAGCGGCAGCCAAGGCGCGCGAGCCACGCCGATCAGGAAAATGTCCGCGGTGGAGGAAAGATAGATGGCCAGCAGGCACCCGTAGTGCAGCGTCCGGCGCTGCTCTTCGCTGAGCCGTGTTCGATTCAGGTGCGTGGCGGCGAGCACGGCCAATGCCGGGGGTATGAACCACAGCTGGGGATGCTCGGTGAGCCCCAGGCCCGGCGTATGCTGCAACAGGTGCCACAAGCTGGCATTCAGGGCCAGGGCGGCGAGCAAGGCGAGACCGACCGAACGCCGCAGACCCGCGAGAACGGCATAGAACGCTCCAAACGTCAGCAGCACGATTGCGTAGTTCACCTGCGAAGAGCGGATGAAGAACTCCAGCAGCGCCAGCACCGGCAGGAACAGCCCCGTTCGCGACAGCGGGCGCGCCGCAACCTGAAGGTCTCGCCGGGCGCACGCTTCGCCGGCGCCCGCCGCGGCGAACGCCAGGCCCATGACCAGCACGGGCCAGTACTGCGATATCATCCCCGAAAACAGCCACGGCATCGTGGCCCGAAGGTGCAGAACAAAAAGAGCGCCCAGGCCTTCAGCCACATAAATGTAGGCACCTCTCGTGGCGGCCGTGAGGCGCAGCGGGTCGAGCCGCTCGCGCACCGCGAAGACGATACAACCCACCGCCATGACGGGCAGCGCTCCCGCCAGCACCGCAACCGCCCATCGAGCCAGCCCCACGGATTGACGGCTCATCAACGCATTGGCCTCGAAGCCGGCGCAATAGAGCAGTGCGCTGCTCCCGATGAAGCATGCCGCCAGGCCGGCGCGGCGTACGGCGACGCTCCAGGTGCCTTGCGAATCGAGTCGCATGGCAACCCCGCTGGAGGCGAGGATGGTCAAGGCGGCTGCGCCGACCACGGCGATGGCGCGGTGCAGAAGCCCAATGTCCCGGCCGGGCGGTACGCACGACCACGCCAGGAGCACACCCGCCATGGCCACGAAGCCGATCATCGCTGTTTGCATGACGGTACGTGCCGCGCCGACGGCGCCGACCCGTGCACCCGCGGCGCAGAGCACGGCAGACAGGGCCACGATCATCCGCCTGTCCATCTCCGGATGGACGAAGCTGACGAAGATCGCCAAGGCAATGGACGCGATGCCCAGAAGGGCATTGGCCCCCAGCAACCGCCCGTCCGCAGGAGCGACAGCCGGAGAATCCTGCTTGCTCCTCGGCACCACCCGCCAGATTGCGGTGGTGACCAAGGCGTATCCCGCCAGGGCGATGGACAAGGCCCCCGCAACGGCGAGCGGTGGGGGCCGACCTTGAGCCAGCGTCAGCACAGCGCCGCAGAGTCCCGCTACGTACAGACCGGCGGCCCCTCCACGAAGGGCTCGGCCCACATAGCAGCTGGCCAGCAGTGCGGCAGTCGCGCCCCACGCCAGCCAGATCAGAAACGGCAAGCCGCCCATCGCGTCGCGACTCAGGACGAAGTAAAGCGCCGCGGCGGTCTGAACGGCAATCGCGGCCGTGGCGCCCAGGGCGACAACCTGATGAAATGCGGGCCAGGGAGTAAGCTCCGAAAGGCGAGCGCACAGCGTCCTTCGCTCCACGAACATCCAGACAGCCCCGGCCAGCACGAGTGCGGCGATGTTGACGTTGACCAGGTTGATCAGGTTGTCGTCGAAGGCGGCGCGGGTGCTCTGCCAGTGCCGGGTCGCCCACCAGATACTCGCTGCCAGGGCAATCTCCGCGCCGCCTAAATAAGCCACGACCCGTCGAGGCGCCCAACTGGCCAGGGAGAAACACGCAGCCGCCAACGCGATGAGCCCCGCGCTCGACCACCACGGCCGCTGGGGATCGTCGAGCGCCGCACGAAGCGCAAAAACCGTGGCCGTGGCAACGCACACCAGAACCGCGGCGACGGTCTTCGACCGGACACGCACGAGCCGACCGGCCCACTCGGGGGTCAGCCGTTCGATGGCCGCCTCGAGCGAGTCCGTCACCGGCAGGGAACATTCCGGGCATCGTCCCTCGGGCGGGAGCCCGCGCACGTTGTAGCTGCATCCCGCGCACGACAGATCATGGTTGATGACGGCGCCTTCGTGGCCGGCCTGCGCGGAGGCGACGTCGAATGTCTCCTGCCACCCGACGCCCAGCAGTGCTCGCAGGCGGGCAGCGCCGGCGAAGAGCAACACCCACCCGCCGAGCGCCAGTGCAACCATCAAAGCGTGGAAACACAGCCAGTTCCCTGTGTCGAAGCGTCCCAGCGTGCAGGGCAGGATGGTGGCGCCGAAGAGGACCCACATGCCCCAGCGGCGGCGCTGCCCGCGCTTCGACGGAGGGGCCGTCCTCCACAAGGCGCACTCGGTGAGGATCGCCGCTCCAATGCCCCACAGGCTGCCCGCCTGGATCGCGCTCGCCGAAACCAAACCGGGGCGGACCCACACGCCCCCTACCACTAAACCTGCCGCCGCGGCCAGCAGACCGCTGGAGAGCACCAGCAACCATCGGGGAAAGAGGGTCACCGGCTTGCCCTCGCTGACTTCCTCCGCAACAGGCCAGAGGATTCCCGCCAGCGAAAGGAAAAGGACATTGAGTTGCACAAGCCATAGCGTAAACGGGGCCGAAACCGCGGACCCTGCCCGGTTCAGCCCGCACAACTCCACGCCGGTCACGACCACACACACGAACAGCGCGCTGGCCACCGCGTATCCCGGATCACGTTCCCGCAGTCCATTCCCGACGAGCCCCATGACCACCGGCAGCAGCGGACCGAGCAGCACGATGCGCACCCACACGTCGGAGGCCTGGGTCATCGCCAACGCGTCGCCCCGTGCGGCGGCGAGGCCTAACGTCGCGGTCAGGAAGACGGCCGGTCCGGCGAACAACGCAAAGGCGTAAAGTCGAATGCTCGGCAGATCGACAGGCATCTCCCGCCCGCGGAGCCAATAACGTCGAGCCCAGATCGCGGCACAAACCAGCAGATACGCGAGCCCCGCAAGCACTCGCCACGCGCCCACCACCTGCTGCTGCCCTTCGAATCGAGCAGCCACCAACGCAATGCCGCAGGCGAGGAGTGCCAGGCCCGCGACCACGGCTTCCACGAACGAGCCTTCCATCAAACGCAGAGCGAGCGTGAGCGCCACGATCACCAGAAGAATCCACGAGGCCATTCCCGCAGCGTGGGCGTGCCAATCCAGATAGGAGAGATCGATCAGCCAGCCCTGCTCGGCCGCCGCGCCAGGGAGCGCACTCCAAAGCGCCAGCCCGACGAGTCCCAACAGCACGATTCCCGTCACCCACCGATCGACGGCGAGAAAAGTCGGGTTCAGCAGTTCGTCCGCCACGCCAAGCCAGCCAGGCGGTGCGGCGCTGGCATTGGCTCTGGCCGCGAACCGGCCGATGAATGCGCGACCCGCGGCCCAGCCAAGGCAAGACCCGGCGACGACGAGCAGGTAACCCTGCCAGACCCAAGGCTCACGCCACGGCGAGGTCAGAAGCTCAAACCAGTGCGCCTCGAACAACCGGCTTTGCAGGCCGGCGCACGCGGCCACCATGAGCCCGCCCTGCCCGAGAGCGAACATCAGCGCCCAGCGCCCCAGGAAGGCCAGCACGATCCACAGTACCGATACCCAGGCCATCCGGACGGCGTAGGCGTTCAGCGCGCCGGCCGACAGATCGATGGTCATCCAGATCGCCGCGACCCACGAAAGGCAGATGGCGAACATCGCCAGCGGCGTTATGTAGAGCCTGTCGACATCCGCAAGCGGCCGAAGCAGTCTCAAGAGCACGCCCGCGGCGGCACAGGATGTTGCCCCGGCAATCAACGCCGTGGCCCAGGGGAACTGTCGCACCGGCCACACGTAGACGAGACCCTCGATGATCGCCATCTGGACCAGAAATGCCCCGACCCACGTTGCCAGAGGTGCCTGCAACCGATGGCCCGCTAGAAAAGCGGCCGCGCCCAGCACCAGATACACCCAGGTGATATGATGCGGATCACCGGCGACGGCAAAGCCGAAGGCCGTCACCAACGCAGTACTGATGATGGCGAACGCCAGAGCAGTTGCGGCATAGGCGAGTGCAAGCCCTGCTTGCTTGCGTCGGTCGAGCCATGCCGCGATCGCACCACATACGAGGACGGCTCCGACGAGGGCCTTGCCCGTCAGAGCAGATGGCATCGCCGCTAGCAGAGGCCCCGGCGCATCGGAGGACCACGAGACGCTGCCGACAAAAAGATGAACGCCGAGCACCCACGCGGCGGTGAGCCAAGCCGCCGTCGCGGCGTGAGCCCCGGGATAGCGCGTCGCTCGACTGGCCGCCGCCATGGCCAGTCCGTTGACGAGCAGTGCGGGCAGCAGCCGCGACGGGATGGGCCAAGCCAAACCGACACCAACGAGCATGACGGCGCAAGCGCAGACCGCTACGCTCGCCGCGGCCGTACGCATCTGCGCCGGGACGCCCTCGGCCAGACCGACAAACAGGATGAAGCCGGTCAGCAGCGCCGGCCACGTCAACGCACAGACTACGGGCGCCAGCTGGCGCATCGCGCCCGCGAAGTCGCCGGCCTGGTACACCATCAGTCCCACGGGAACGAGGCACGAAAGGGTCGCAACCCCCAGCTGCGCCAGGAGCAGCCGCGCCTCGGCGTCCGCCATGGGGCGCACGCGTACGAATCGCCACAGAGACAGCCCCATCACCAGGGAATACAGGGCGACGGGCACAACCGCCGCCCCCACCAGCAGCGAGCTCGTGAGCGGAGACACCGCGGGGATTCCCAGCGAAATCGCCGAAAGGCCCACCACTCCGCCGGCAAACAGCACCGGCGCAGCGGGCATGAGAACGCGCGCCGCCAGCAGCGTCAGCCACGCGAACAGCACCACCGCAAACAGTTCGACGACCAGCGACCCCGTGGCGGCCGTGCCGCGCAGCGAAAACGCCGCAAAAGCAAGGAAGTTGAGGGGCACCAGCAGCACCGCCACCATGAGCACGGCATAGCCCGTGGTGGGCAGTCGCCAGCGGCGGTGCACGAACAACCCCGCGCCGAACAGCGCCGCCGTCACCGCGGTGAAGATCACGAACTTGGCCACCGGGATGGCCTCGATCTTCGACCACAGGCTGATCACCAGCGCCGTCGAACAACAGAGGATCAGCAGTCCGCCGACCAGCTCGCCCCAGCGGATGTTCTTTTCGGCCATGAAGGCGGCGAGCACTTCACTCAGCGGTCGGCGCGCTGCGCTCGGCGGAGGCGCCGGCTCGATGCGCTGTGGCAGCGTTGCAGGCAACACCGGCTCGACACGTGTCTCGCGGGAAGGCACAGCGTGATCGCCGGGCTCCGTATCGGCCTTGACCCGTTGAGGAGGCCGCGACGGGCGCGGCCTCTGGGCCAACTCGGCGAGATTCATGGTCACGGCTGCCGCGCCGGGCGTATCGCGCGGCTCGGGCGAAGCCGGCTCCCACGTCGGGCGAGATTCGTCGGCGATGGCCCGCAGCAGCGTGGCGTAGGTCTGCTCATCGATGGCGTTTTGAGAGCGAAGGCGTCGCAGGCAGCGTGCGGCGGCGGCGCGGTCGTCGCTGACCGTCGGCTCGTACGGGTGCGGATCGCTCCGCGGGCGCCCGCCGCGAAACAGCCAAGCGAAGGCCGTCCAGATTCCGTGACCGACCAGAGTCACCGCCAGCAGGACCAGAACAACGACGGTAAGCAGCTCCAAGGTCGACTCCTCGCCTTCCTTGGACCCAAAGGAAGGCAGGTCCGGTGCGTCATGAAGCGCAAGTGTGTTGCGGATTCTACCGCCGCGGGCCTGTATGGGTAGATTCGACCACCATGCCCTGTGGATTCTTGTCTTACGGGTTCGGCAGGCCGCGGGCGGCGCGAACGAAGGCAGTCACTTTCTCGGGATCCTTGCGCCCCGGCGACATCTCCACGCCGGAACTGACGTCCACGCCGACGGGGTGCGTAACCCGGATGGCTTCGCCCACGTTGTGCGGGGTCAAGCCACCGGCCAGAAGAATCGGTGGCCAGGCGGCGTAACGGCCCGCCGTGTACGCATCCGCGAGTGCCATCCAGTTGGCACGCCGCCCGGTGCCGCCGAGCGGGGAGATGGTCCCCGATTCTCTGGGGGAACGCAGGGCTTGGGACTCCGCGGATGAGCCCCGCGCTTCCGCTTGGGGCTCGAAAGACGGAGCGTCGAAGAGCACGTAATCGGGCCGGCGATCGCCGCATCGGGCAAGGAAGTTCTCGAGCGCGTCGAAGGACGCTTCGTCCGCGAGAGGATGCACAAGGATGGTCTCAAACCCGCGCCCGTTCAGGTCACCAAGCACTTCGGCCGTCACCGCTCCATAGACCTGCAAGCGTAAGACCCCCGCGCGGCGCAAAGTTTCCAGATCGGCCGGCAAAGAGTTTGCCTCCCCCCTTCGCAGGGGGGGATTATAGGGGGTCGCGCCAGGGAAGGCGGTCAAAGCCACGGCGCGGGAAGGATCAGGCAACTGTGCGGCAATGGAAACCGCAGCGGAAATCTCGATCCTCCGCGGCCCCGCTACGAGGTTGAGCCCGATCCAATCCGCCCCGCAGCCCAGGGCATACCGCGCGTCCTCAACCGTCGTAATGCCGCAGATTTTGACGATCATGCGGTCCGCTACAGGCTCCTCATGTGTTCGGCAATCTTTTGTAGACGTTTCCATTCCGGCGAACCCTTGAGGGGTGAAAACTCCGGGAAGGTCGGGTAAGGGCGCCGCCCGGCCGGAAACAGTTTGGGCTTTGAGCGTAGCGTCTGGGCGCTGAACACAACGAGTTGGGCGATAGGTGCTCCGCAGAGCAGTTCTATTGGGATGTCGGCAGCATTGGATAGTTCCAGCGTTAGGCAACCCTTCCAACCCGGTTGCACGTAGACAGCGGTGGCGACAATTAGCCCCAATCGGCCGTAACTCGACCGCGAAAGAACCAACGCAGCGCAATCCAGCGGGAGAGCGATGTATTCTAGCGTCGCAGCTAATACCAGTCGCCCGGGATGAAGCACAAAAGGCTCGCCGAAGGTTTTCGAAACGCGTTCCTGATATCGCCGAATCGCTTCTTCTCCGAATTCATGCGGCTTGAAAGAGGGCAAATCCGCGACGCGCGTGATAATAAAGTCCGTCCCCAAGCGAAGGTTGATGCTGCCCTCCCCAACCTGAGCCCGATCGAGTAAGGGGGTAATGATTATCTGTTGTTCCCGTATCCTTCGGCGAAGCTCGGCTTCCGTCAGCACGGCAGCGTTGGGCACACTCGCGGCCGTCCTGATGGTCGGCCCGCTCTGTTGGTGCAGTGCGTTTGTTGTGGCTCCCTTCTTCCAAAGCCGCACCACTTCGGCTGCCTGAACAGCCTTGAAAGCCAGACCAGACAGCACATGAAGGGTAGGTCCTCTATTGGCCGTCTCGTGGAAGTCATCAAAGACTGGATCGGTGCTCAGCCAGAGTTCCCATGCTGCATTGAAGACCGGGGGCAGTGGGGACAGATGGTCGGTATGAGTCGCCGCCAGGACCGGTGGAACCCCTCTCCGAAGCTGCGTCACGAGACTGGGCACGTTTACCTTGAATGAATCACAGTCAAAGGGTGTCAAGTTGTTGCTGCGACAGTATCCTTCGACAACGGCATGCATTTTCGACCGAGCGGCGGGATTCAGGAGAGTGCTCCTTGTCCCCGGAAAAGGATTCTTTGTTGGATCGACGGACAGGTCGACTAACCACTCACGGACTGCCTGTTCAACAAGAGAGCCAGGGGGACTAGCAAAGTAGCCCATTGATTGCAGATGCTCAACAATCATGCTCAATCGGAACCGGCTAGCCGGATGTGTCGGGCTATCTTGGTCCAACACATTGGCGATCACCGACAACTGTTGAAGGGCAAGCGCAAAACAGGGACCGCCGAGGCGCGTGGCAAGCAAGTCGGCAATAAACTCCCTAATCCAGCTCGTTAGTCGTTCGTCGTCTTCGCTCTTAGTTGGCCCCGACAGGCCGAGAGACGTATAGACTTGCTCCATCAGGCTGTTGTTCCAATCGATCGTGTGCCCGAATTCGTGGAGGAGGATTGGCTGAAAGAGGATATCCCGTCCTTCGATGCGCGGAAAGGCAAAATGCAGGAAGGAGTCGGCATACTTTGCCTCGGCTCTCTTAAGACCAGGAATGGCCGGCAGGCCCAACAGCTGCTCGACCTCGTCGCGAATGCGTTGTAGAGGGTTCGGGAATTTCGCAACGACGTACGTGAACGGCCACTGGGGTACGAGCGCGACGGAGGTTCGTCTGGGGTCATAACCACCGAAGTGGCAAATCCACTGCTTGGACCATGCTGCCAGCTCATCGGGAAAATCTTCCACGCCCGGAGGGTGAATGAGCCGCGCGCAGTTCTGTTGGACTTCACGAAGAATGGCGGAGAACACACGGTCGGTTCTGCTGACGGATTGATCCGGATAAGGATCGTTCTTGGCTCTAGCTATGGCGGCATCGTAGTATCGGATCAACCAACCACTAAAGGCTTCGAAGCTTTCGGCAAGCTGCTTGAAGCCCTTAACGGGAGCATCTGCGGCAAGGCGCTGGAAACTCTCACGGAGAAACTCTGCTAGATTCCTGACGGCGCCCGCTCTTAAGCGATCAACGCCCGCCATTTGGTTTGACGCCTAGTTCAATCTGTTCAAACTCCGCGATATCCTGCTCCAGGCACCATTCGGCGAGATGATGAAAAAAGCTCCGAACGTCGGATAGACTGCTGGGCGGGGACTTCGAGGAGAAGAGCGATTTGAGTTCCTCATGAAACTTCTGCCGGAAGCTTGGGATGCTAAGATGGGCCTTCTCTGATGCTTTCTCCGTGAATTCGTACGCGTAGATCGCTTCGGGTTGGTAACGGTCCCTTGTTGGGGCGCCTCGGATTTGCTCCCCAGCCGTGGCCTTTTCCAAAAGTTCCATCGCGTTCTTGAGGGCGCGTTGGTCCTCCTCCCGAAACTTCTCCTTGCCTTCGATACGGATCAGAGCCACTTCCGCTCGATCGGCGATCATCGCGAATTGAAGTGGAAGCGGCACGATTGCGACCTCTTTCGCTAGATCGATCATGGCGAAACCTCCGTTAGCAGCTTTGGTCTCAGGCCCTCGCGCGTTTCCGACGCACGGCAGCAGTGCCGGTGCGCAATCGCGGTCTTGGGGATTCGTCGATCCTGACTACTCTGGCCTTAAGTTCGGCTTCGATCTTTCCTACGGCAACGATGCTGAGGACCAATTGTCCCCCCTTCAATACATCTTCCACGAACCCAGGGTTGTCGGTCAAGCGATGAAGCGATTTCCCGTCTGTTATCAGGCGTTGCCGTAAAAGCGCCTGTTTTCCCTCTGGTGTTCGGGCAAGTGCGCGTAGGCCCTTACGAATCCGTTGGAGGCTCAGACCGGCATCGCGCAAGTGCTTGACGACGGAAAGCTTGACGAGATCCTCGAAGGAGTAGCGGCGTTCGGAGCCTTTGCCGTCGGCAGCAACCGAGGGCGAAATGACCGCCCTGTCGTCCCAATAGTCGAGACATCGCTGAGAGAGCCCAACCACACGGCGGGCGAAGCCTGCGCTGAAATGCGCATCCATGCGATGATAAGTACAACCTTGTTGTTCTTTCTTGTCAAGAGCCACATCGGTTTTTTGATGCCATTCGGCTACAAAACGTCGGTTACCCCTCGTTTCTCGCCAGCCCGACGCCGTCAAAGTTGGCAAGGCTGGTGGGCCTGAGAAGGAAGCGGAACCCCAGGGGAGAGCTATTACACGTCCAGGTTCTTCACGTTGATGGCGTTTTCTTCGATGAAGCGGCGGCGGTCTTCGACGTTGTCGCCCATGAGGAGGCGGAAGATGCGGTCGGCCTCGCGGGCGTCGAGGTCGGCCTGCTCCAGGT
>SBAX01000048.1 GCA_005240095.1 Phycisphaera mikurensis | reverse complement strand
TAAGCTGAACCTGGGCGATCCACGCGATCAGCCCGTCGACACTGGGCCAAAAGCCCGAAACTGTGTCAAGGCGACCCGGCTTTCATAGTTTCTTCAGGGGAATGATCGCATTGTCGGTGATCTTGATGCCTTCCGGGCATACCTTCGTGCAACACTTGGTGATGTTGCAATACCCCACGCCGGCCGCCTCGATCAACTCTCCGGCGCGGTCCTGCGTGTCCAGGGGGTGCATCTCCAGAGCGGCCACGTGCACGAAGTACCGCGGGCCGACGAACCTGTCGTGAAGCCGATGATCGCGAAGCACATGACACACATCCTGGCATAGAAAGCATTCGATACACTTGCGAAACTCCTGCACACGATCGACATCTTCCTGCCGCATTCGCCACGTCCCGTCGGCTTCGTCCGGCGGGTGCGGCTTGAAGGCCTTGATCCGCTTCTTGACCTCGAAGTTCCAGGAAACATCGCTGACCAGATCGCGGAGCGGCGGGAACGCCCGCATGGGCTCCAGCGTGATGGGCCGGTCCACGGGCAATTCGTTCATGCGGGTTATGCACATCAGCCGCGGAACGCCGTTGATTTCCGCTGAACAAGAGCCGCACCTGCCTGCCTTGCAGTTCCAGCGCACGGCCAGGTCGTGGGTTTGTTCGGCCTGAATCTGATGTACCGCATCGAGCACCACCATGCCTTCCGTGGTCGGCGTGGCGTATTCGTGGAAGGCGCCCCCGTCGCTGTCTCCGCGCCATATCAAAAACCTGGCTTCGGACATCAGGCCATCTCCTTGATGATCTGTTGGTATTCCGCGGGCATTTCCGGCGTCGGCGCGGGGCGAACCTCCATGGCCCCGTCCTGGCCTTTACGAACCACAAAATTGACCTTTGCCCAGGCGTCGTCCTTGGTCGGATGGTCCTCACGGAAGTGCGCCCCGCGGCTCTCACGGCGGGCCAGCGCCGCCCGCGTGACCGCTTCGGATACCGTCAGGAGCGATTCCAAATCCAACGCCGTGTGCCAGCCGGGATTATACTCCCGATGCCCGCCCACGTGCGTCCGCTCAGCCCGCCGCCGCAGCGAGGCGATCCCCTCGAGGGCCTCCTCCATCTCCGCGGCCATCCGCACGATGCCTACCTTCGCCTGCATCATCTCCTGCAAATCGCCTTGAATTCCGTAGGGGCTCTCCGCTTCCGCTCCCCTCTCCTCAAAGGGACGAAGGCACGCGCGGGCGGCGGCTGCCAGATCGGCGTCGCCGCTGCCCCCCAAGCGATGCTCCTTGGCGAATGAAGCGGCGAAGTGACCCGCTCGTTTCCCGAAGACCAGCAGATCGGACAGCGAGTTGCCACCCAGGCGGTTGGCCCCGTGCAGCCCGGCGGCGCATTCGCCGGCGGCGAACAGGCCCGCCAACGTGGACATCTGCGTATCCGGGTCCACGCGGACGCCGCCCATCATGTAGTGCGTCGTCGGGCCGACCTCCATGGGCTGGCTGGTGATGTCGACGTCCGCCAGCTGCTTGAACTGATGATACATGCTGGGCAGTTTTCGTTTGATATGCTCGCCCGCGTCGGGAAGGCGCTCTTTGATCCAGGCGATGTCCAGCCACACGCCGCCGTGCGGAGTACCGCGACCCTCCTTGATCTCACGAACGATGCACCGCGCGACGTGATCGCGGGTCAGCAACTCCGGAGGTCGCCGCGCGTCGCGGTCCCCCTGCGTGTAGCGCCATCCTTCCTCTTCCGTGCTTGCGGTTTGCTTCACGTACAGCTCCGGAATATCTCTGAACATGAATCGTTCGCCGAGGCTGTTGCGGAGGACGCCGCCCTCTCCGCGCACGCTCTCCGTAACCAGGATGCCCCGCACGCCGGGCGGCCAAACCATGCCCGTGGGATGGAATTGCACGAACTCCATGTCGATCAGTTCCGCGCCCGCGTGATACGCCAGCGAATGCCCGTCGCCGGTGTATTCCCAACTGTTGCTGGTGATCTTGTAGGCGCGACCCATGCCGCCGGTAGCCAGAACCACGGCCTTGGCCCGGAAGACGAGAAACCGACCCGTGTTTCGGTCATAGCCGAAGCCCCCCGCAACCCGTCCGGCATCGCTTAAGAGCCGAACGATCGTACATTCCATGTGCACCGCAATGCCGCGATGCACGCCGTAGTCCTGGAGGGTGCGGATCATTTCCAGTCCGGTTCGATCGCCGACGTGCGCCAGGCGCGGATACTTGTGTCCGCCGAAGTGTCGCTGAAGAATGCGCCCATCCTTGGTGCGATCAAAGAGCGCCCCCCAGGCTTCCAGCTCCCGTACGCAGGCCGGGGCTTCTTTCGCGTGGAGCTCAGCCATTCGCCAATGGTTGAGGTATTGACCGCCGCGCAACGTATCCGCGAAGTGCACCTTCCAATTGTCGCGATCATCGACCGTGGCCAGCGCCGCCGCGATCCCACCTTCGGCCATCACCGTGTGCGCCTTGCCCAGCAGCGACTTGCACACCAAGCCGACCGACACGCCGTTGGCCGAGGCCTCGATCGCGGCCCGTAGACCGGCCCCCCCGGCGCCGACCACTAGAACGTCGTATTCATGCGTCTGGTAATCGCTCACCCGATGATTCTCCAGTCGGACCAGACGCCCATCGAGCACAAGCGGACGTAGAGATCGGAAAAGCCCACCCAAAAAAGGCTCATCCAGGCCCACAGCATGTGACGGCGGTTCAGACAATTCACGCAACGGTAGGCTTGATGAGAAGCAGGCGACCGGGAGATCACGTCCAGCCGACCCCCGACCAGATGGCGAAGCGAATGACAACCCAGCGTGTAGCCGCCCAGCAGCAGCACATTGATAGCCAGCACGATCGTTCCAATACCGATGCCGAAGGTCGTCCCACCCGTTCGCGGATCGTCGAACCAGCACGCCTTCCAGACGTCATGGGCCAGGAAGATGAGAAAAAGCAGAGCCAGATATAAGAAATACCGGTGCACGTTCTGCACGATCAGGGGAAAGGAACTCTCCCCGCGGTAGGATTTTCGCGGCTCGCCCACGGCGCACGAGGGCGGATCGGCCCAAAAAGCCTTGTAATACGCCCCGCGGTAGTAATAGCAGGTCAATCGGAAGCCGCCCGGGGCCCAAAGAATCAGAAAAGCCGGAGACCAGGGAAGCCAGGAAGCCCACCAGGAAGGCTTTGCCCCAAACCAGCTTTCCGGGGAATTGCCGAACAGCTCCGGCGAATAGAACGGCGAGAGATACGGCGCCGCGTAATAGTGTTCGCCCTGAAAGGCGGCCCACGTCGAGTAAACCACGAAGGCGGACAGTCCCAGGAAGACGACCAGCGGCCCGGCCCACCAGGCGTCCCGCCTCAACGTCTGGCCGAACTTCCTTTGTAGTTGAACATACTGCGCGGTCGACATTGAGCCCTCGCCTTCCGCCGAGCACATTCGATTCGCCGGGCAGTTTAGCCGTGCGCCGGAATGTCTTCCAGGGGCATGGGCCAAGGACCATCCGAATTGCGTTTTCGCCCCGATTCAGCTAATAGGAGACGGAATCATGCACAACCGGCGGACGCGGTTAGTGGAGGAAAGGCGGGCATGGGTGCTTCGCTTGCTGGACGAAGCGTTCGGCGGATCGAGCGACAGTTGAACTTTCACCGCTTGCCGTATCTTCAGGGATGAATGAGGACCAGCCTTGATCCCGCAGCGCCCCCTGGCTTCGTGCGGCGCGTTCTTTGGCTCGCCAATCGCACTGCCGGATCATGGCCCGGAGATGCCCTCGGCGCTCAGCTCACCGCCCTTCTTCGCGAGCTCCTGCCGGCAGGTATTGAAACGCACGTTGCCCTGGTCGATGGCCATGCTGCGGTCAAACAACAGGCTCGGCAGTTCCTCGGGCTTTCTTCCGATCCGGCGGCGATCGTGGTCGGCGGCGGTGGAGGAACACTTCGTGCGACGATCGAAGCCGTATTCGAACGTCCGGGCGCCGCAGATCGCATGCGCCTCGCGCCGTTGCGTCTCGGCTCCGGCAATGTGCTGGCTCGACGCTTGGGCGTCCCCAAGGATCCCTTCGAGGGAATTCACCGGATTTCGCAGGCCATATGCGATGGTGCCGTAGAAACGAGCACGATCGTCCGATGTGAATACCACGATCCGGGCACGGACGGCGACTCGACGCCCCGAGTCGCTTACAGCGCGACCATGGCGGGTCTGGGGCAATTCGGCCGGGTTCCCGCAGACCTCGCGAGAGGACGGGGACTGATACGGACTGCCCGGCCGGTCCTGCGAGCGCTGCTGGGAGTCGAAAGCACGACGAACTGCGAGTACGTACTGGCGCTGCTCGCTCGTGGCGTCCGTTGTGCGGTCAGGCCGGCCACTGCGGAAACGGTGGGAGTTTCATTCGACGGGCAAACCGAAAAGCTTCGGTTGCTCGCGGGAGTAATCATGAGCTTCGCGATCCCTGGCGTTCCGTTTGATCCCGCAGTCGGCGCGGGTCAGCTCGAAGCAAAGTGCTTCCTGCTGTCCTTGGACAGTCGACGAACGGTTTTGAGCTTAGCCTTGGCGCCTCGCCGGGCAATCGACCGCGCCAGAACCTACACCCTGACGTCAGAGAAGGTGCTCGAACTACGTCTGTGTGATCGGCCTGCGGCCGGCTTCTTCCTTGACGAAGACCCGTGCACATTCACAGGCTCTTTGCGCTTCGGCATTGCCGGCGCCCTCAACTTCGTCAGCCTGCCCGCCGCGGATCCTCAAATCTCAAAGACCTCAAAGGGCACCGCATGACGCTGCACATTTGCATTCTCGGGATCGACGGCAGCGGCAAGAGCACGGTGTGCAGGGTGCTGCCTCGCCTTCTTGCGGCCGAACACAATTGCCGTGCGGGCTCGTGCGGAGACGGCTTCACCGTCGTCGCCCCCGATGAGGACATCACCGTGCCCGGGTTTGAACCGCAAAGCCCCCTTGCCGCCGTGCGGCTCGCCCGCTTCTTCAAACGAAAAGCCAAACGCCATGTCGACAACCGGAAATGGTATGCCGTGCTCAAGCTGGCGCACCTGATCCTTCAGGACAGCGCGGCGTTCAAGCTCTCCCGGCGCCACCACGTCGACGTCATGATCAGCGACGGCGATCTCATGCTCTCCGCCGCGGGACGCGCCGCGAACTATCGACGACCGGCCAGTGATGACCGGCAAGACGCCCTGCCGGAGCCGCAGCCCCACGACCTCGCCACGGCTTATGCCTACATTCTCGAAGGCCGGCCCCTTCCGCCGGAAAGCCGCCGCGTCCTGCCGTCCCTCAGGCTGGGCCGCTGGGTCTATCGCTGGTGCCGTATCCACACGATCAAGGCCGGTTTGTTGCCGGACGTGGTGGTGCTGCTCGATATCTCGCCGGCCACTGCTCTGCAGCGGATCGCACGCCGCGGCGGCCGCACCGACCGTCACGAGAACCTCTCGGACCTTGAGCAAGCCGGACACATGTACCTGCGAACGCTGGACGCGTTCCGCGAGTTTCGCCCGGATGCGCAGATCATCGTCGTTCCATGTGACCACTTTACGGCGGGCCAGACCCTGCAAGCCGTCATGGATGCCACTCGCCCGATCATTACCGCACGCGGCGTCGGTTCGGGCACCGCCGGTCGACCGCTGGGTACGACGACCGAGCGGCTCGTGGGGTCGAGCTTCATCCGCAAGATCTTCAACTTCCGGTATCTGTTTGGCTACCTCGCGCGTTACTGGTTCCGCAGCGCCTGGCGCGAGCCCCTCTTCGTCTGCAGCCCTCCCGGCCGGCGCTTTCTTCGCGAGGGATACTCGGCGGATGTGATGAAGGACATTTACGAACTGACCAACGTGGGTGCCGGCTTCTTCCAGCGGGCGTTCCTGAATTACCCTCTGCACCGGGCGGTCTATGATCGCCTCCAGATTCTCGTAGAGCATCTTAGCGATCACCTGCGCCATCGCCTCGCCCAGCACACGGGCATCACCGTGTTTTCGGCACCATCCGGGTATGCCTATGACGTGCTGGGGGCGGTTTCTCGCGTAAGCCCCGACCAGCGCGCGGGGCGGGCGCTGCGATTCGTGGCCAGCGACCTTGATCCCCATGACCGGATTCAATCCGAGGTTCGGCGCCGGGCGCGAGAGCTTGGCGTGGAACTCGAATTCCTCCGCGCCGATCTGACCGAGGCGAGCACCCGCCGGAAATACGAAGAATATGCCCCCTTTGATGCTGCCCTGTTCGTGGGCCTTTCCAGCTGGCTCCCCAAGCCGCACACCATCGAGCATCTCCGCTGGCTGTCTTCGGTCCTCAAGCCCGACGGCCTGCTGCTTACGGATTGTTTCACGCCCGCGCCCTATGCCCTGTCCGGGAAGTACGTGGGCTACAAGGCTCACTACTATGAGCCGGATGTCTTCGCTGCGATTCTCGATGTGTGCGGCTTCGATGCCGCCACGACCCGGATCCACTCAGGCCGTGACTCTACCAACCATGTTCTGATCGCCAGCCCCAAACCGGGAGCCGGAAAATCGTGACGCTCCGCTGCCTGGAGAGTTTCAACATACAGGGTCGCAGCGCCATCATCGACGCGATGACTGCGGACCCCTGCGATCTAATCGTCATCGGTGGAGGCATCACCGGCGCGTCGATCTTTCGCGACGCTGCACAACGCGGTCTGCGGGCCGCGCTGATCGAGGCCCATGACTTTGCCTCCGGCACGAGCAGTCGCAGCTCAAAGCTCATCCATGGCGGGTTGCGCTACCTGAAGAATCTTGGGTTCCGCCTGGCCTGGGAATCATGCCACGAGCGCAACCTCCATGTGCGGCTCAACAGGCGACTGGTCAAGCCCGTTCCGTTCTTGGTCCCCCTCTACAGGCATGAAAAGCCAAGCCGCCTGTCCATGCGCCTGGGGATGGCCCTCTACGAGGCCCTCGGCGGCCTGCGCAACCACCGCTTCCACCGTTTCATCTCCCGGGAAGAAACCCTGCTGCTGGCCCCGGGGATTCCCGTCACAGGCCTCTCCGGATCCGTCGTCTATTACGATGCGATGGTGAACGATTCCCGTTGGACCATCGAAGTCGTCAAGGACGGCGTGCGTCACGGTGGGCTGGCCCTCAACCACGCGCCAGTGACGCAGATGGTCAAAAGCGCGGGACGAATCTGCGGCGTGGCGGCAACCGACAGCATCGGCAAACGTGAATTCACTGTAAATTCGGCGTTGGTCATCAATGCCGCGGGCGTGTGCTGCGACCGCATCCGTGCCCTCGATGACCCCGCCGCCTCGCCCCTGGTAAGGGTTTCGCGCGGAACGCATCTTGTTTTCCGCGCCGAAGACATTCCTTTGAACATTTCAACGGTCTTCCCTTCGCGCCTCGGCGGCCGGTCTCTCTTTCTCGTACAACGTGACGGCTCCTTCTTGTACGGCACCACCGACGACTGGACGGACGATCAGCCGGATCATCCCGTTCCGCACGCCGCGGACGTGCGCTACCTCGTCGAATCATTGGAAGCCTTCATGCCGGAGTGCGCGCCGGTGTTGGAGAAGGTTCGCCATGTGTACAGCGGCTTTCGACCTCTGATCGCACAGGGCAGCCCGGGGCGGTCCCCATCGGCCAGTACCCGCGATGACCTCATTGAGACCTCGCAGGCCGGTCTGGTCACCGTGGTCGGAGGAAAACTCACCACGGCCCGAGCCATGGCCCAGCGGGTTCTGAAACACGTCGCGCCGCGCCTGCGACCCCAAGCACCCCTCCGTCCCTGCGCCACCGCCACAACGCCCATCGGCGGCGACAACGAGCAGGTCGCGGAAGGCCTCGCCCAATGGGTGAGGGCGTGTCCCAAACTCGCCGACTACATTCGCATCCTCTTCGAGCGCTACGGTCTGGATGCACATCGCATCTGTCCCGAGGCAACGGCGATTGCGCTTGGACGGCACCCCGATCCGCTTGCCGAACCCATCCGTGCCGAGGTCAAGTACGTGTGTCGCCATGAAATGGTCTGCAACGTCGAGGATCTGATCGAGCGCCGCGCCGGCTTCCTGCATTGGGATGCCGAGACCCGGATCGAGCGCCTCCACCACGGTGCGCGCATGATCTGCGAGGAACTCGGAATCGGCGCGGAGGAGTTCCAGAACCAAGTCGCGGCGTACGGGCAATACCTGGCGACATTCCATGCCATCCCGGCCGGTTGATGCGAACGGTTGCTCACAAGCGAGCGTTCAGCTAGGCTTCCTCGGCTATGCCAGAGACCATGACCCGCCAGCGAACTGCCAACCGCGCCGACCGGTCGATCTTCCTGCGTCTTCTTGACGAGGCCTTTGACCACAAGGCGTGGCACGGGCCCAACCTGCGCGGAGCGATCCGGCGAGTGGATGCGCGACAGGCCGCCTGGCGACCCGCGCCCGGACGCCACAGCATCGCGGAGATCGTCGTGCACTGCGCCTACTGGAAGTACGCGGTGCGGCGGCGCATCCGCGACGACAAGCGCGGCTCCTTTACCCTGAAAGGAAGCAACTGGTTCGCCCTGCCCGACCGCCTCAGCGAGGCCGACTGGAAGGCCCAGGTGACGCTACTTGACACCGAGCACGCCGCCCTGCGAAAGGCCATCATCGAGGCCACCTGGACGGCGCTTTGCACGACCAAATACGGCGTCGGAAAGGACATCGGCCCTCACGTGTACGGGATCACCCTGCACGATGTTTACCACGCCGGGCAGATCCAGACCCTCAAGGCCCTCTACAAGTCCCGCTCCAAAGGCTGAACCCTTGGTCTTACGATCCTTGATCATCAGCATCCCTTACCGATAGAATAGCCCGCGGAGACAGCTATGACGTATCGTGGACATGTTCGCAACGGACAGATCGCCCTAGATGAGCCGGCGGCTCTGCCCGAAGGCGCTGCCGTAACCATCGAGGTCGTCGGCGCGGCTGAGCCCAGGCCCCCCGTCTGGGACCGTCTTCTCGAACTGGCCGGGACGGTTGAGGGACTTCCCCCCGACGCCGCCAGGGACCTTGACCATTATCTCTATGGCACGCCCAAAGAATGAATGACCTGTTCGCGGATACCTTCTATTCGTAGCTTTGTCGTGCCTGATGGAGATAAGATCGATTGACTGCATCGCCCTTGACGCGGCAAATGCTGGCGTTGTCGCGGGTAATCGCCCGGGGAGCGAAGATCCGCGATGTAGGGCGGTTGGTCCTTCGCTACGGCGGACGGCCGTCAGGCTGGGTCAAGAAAAGCAGTCCGCCGTTCAGGCTTGGCCGACGGTGGTACGAGTATCACTGGTACGAACATCGCGGCATCGGGCGCGTGGAGATCAAACGGAAACGGATTGATTCGACATGACCGTCAGGCTTCGTAAGCGAGATCCAAAGTACCCCGACCTGTCACCTGGGCAACTCTACGTCGTCCTCGGGATCGAGGCCGATGATTTCCGCATCATCAACGATCAAGGGCGGCCCTACCTTTATCCGCGGCAGCTGTTCACGGTTGCGGATCGCCATCTTCCGCGCAACTGGGTATTCGAGAGGGGACAGGACGGCGAGCGCTACGCCTACCCGGCGGTCATGAATGCCCCAGGATTCTTTGAGGATTTCTTCGACGGCGACCCGCAGGCGACAGCCATCTTCTGGCACACCGTTAACCAACAGTTGGCCCAAGCCGGCTGACCGTGGCCTACTGCGGCAACGGCTGCACGTGAGTTTGCAAATGACCATTAACGATATCCGCAACGTCGCCATCATCGCCCACGTGGACCATGGCAAGACCACGCTGGTGGACCAGATGCTCCGCCAGTGCGGGCAGTTCCGCCAGTCGCAGCTCAAGGGCGAGCGCATCCTGGACTCCAACGACCTGGAGCGCGAGCGGGGCATCACGATCCTGGCCAAGAACATCGCCATCCGCTACCAGGACGTGAAAATCAATCTCATCGACACCCCCGGCCACGCCGACTTCGGCGGCGAGGTCGAGCGGGTCCTGAAAATGGCCGACGGCTGCCTGCTGCTCGTCGATGCCTTCGAGGGCCCCATGCCGCAGACCCGCTTCGTCCTCCGCAAAGCCTTCGAGTATCACCTTCGCCCCATCGTGGTCATCAACAAGATCGATCGCCCCGACGCCCGGCCCAAGGAAGTGCTCGAGGAAGTCTTCGACCTGTTCATCGAGCTCCACGCCGATGACGCCGCCCTCGACTTCCCCGTGGTCTACACTTCCGCCACGCTGGGCTACGCCTCCCATGATCCCGCCCAGCGCACCGACAACGTGCAGGCCCTCTTCGAAACCATCCTCCAGCACGTGCCCCCGCCTACGGGCGAACTCGAAGCCCCCATGCAGATGCTCATCACCACGCTCGACTACAACGACTACGTGGGGCGCATCGGCATCGGACGCGTCTTTGCCGGCACCCTCCACGCGGAAAAGCCCGTGGTGGTCATCCGTCGCGACGGCATCCAGTCTCAGGAAAAAATCGCCGAGCTGTACGTGTTCGACGGCCTGGGCCGCCAGAAGGTCAGTCAAGTGCCCGTCGGCGACATCTGCGCGGTAGTAGGCCTGACCTCCGTGGACATCGGCAACACCATCGCCGATCCCGAAAACCCGCAGCCGTTGCCCCTGATCAACATCGACGAGCCCACGCTGCACATGACCTTCCGGGTGAACGACTCTCCTTTCGCGGGGCGGTCCGGCAAGTACATCACCAGCCGGCACCTGCGCGACCGCCTCGAAAAAGAGCTGCAGCGCAACGTCGCCCTGCGCGTCGAGCCGGGCACCACGCCGGAAGAGTTCCACGTCTCCGGGCGCGGCCTGCTGCACCTCTCCGTGCTTATCGAGAACATGCGCCGCGAAGGCTACGAAGTGGCCGTCGGCAAGCCCAAGGTCATCTACCGTGAGCTCAGCGGCAAGAAGACCGAGCCCATCGAGCTTTGCGCCATCGACGTGCCCACCGTGCACGTTGGGGCGGTCATGGAGATGCTCGGCTCCAAGCGGGGCATCTGCACGCATATGGAGACCCGCGGCGACAGCACCCATCTGGCCTTCACGGTCCCCGCCCGCGGGCTCATCGGCGTGCGCAACCGCATGATGACCGCCACCAACGGCACGGCCATCATGCACCACAACTTCTACGAATACGAGAACTTCCGCGGGGCCATCCCCGGTCGCGGCAACGGCGTCATGGTGGCCATGGAAGGCGGGCAGGTCACCGCCTACGCCCTCGACGGACTCGGCGAACGCGGCACCCTGTTCGTCAAACCCGGCGACCAGGTCTACGCCGGACAGGTCGTCGGCGAACACAACCGCGAAAACGATCTGGAAGTCAACGTCTGCCGGGCCAAGAAGCTCACCAACATCCGCGCCGCCTCGGCCGACAAGACCGTGGTCCTCAAGCC
>SBAX01000118.1 GCA_005240095.1 Phycisphaera mikurensis | reverse complement strand
GCGCCGACATAAGTCGAGCAGCTGAGCATGCTCGTCGGCACCCACGTACCCCTGGTCGCAGGCTATCCGCAGCTGTGCCCGAACCTCGCCGCAAGAGCCCTTGGCGATGAATAGGAACTGAATGAACTCCGTCGTCGAGCCGCGCTCGAATCCTTCGGCGATGTTGGACAGAACCGATACGCTTCCGCGTCGAACCTGATCGACGAGCGAGCGATCCTGAGCAAACGCTGAACCCCTGGTCAGGCGATAGATCGCGTTGGTCAACTCCCGTGCGCGCTGGTAGATGTGCAGGTCCTCGAAGGATTCCGCAGCTTTTCCCTTCATACCCTTCTCACCCTTCGCGCTTTTCGCACGTTCAAACCCTACGCGCCCTTCTCACCATTCACACGCCTTCTCACCAGGAGCATCGTTCATCGCCGCCGCATCTCCCAAGGTTTCCCTTCAGCTCTTTGCGCTCTTCTCACGCTTCAAGCCGACCGGCTGGAAAACGACCATCCTTAAGTTGGAGATACCGGGGCACGATCAAGACCGAGCTGGACGTAACGAGAGATCATGGCACCATATTCTATCCATAACAAGGCCTATGGAAACCGCCGCATGTGCTCGGCCGCGATGGGGAGGACCTTGGCCATCGCTTGTTCCAGGGGCATGTCGAGGATGGCGCCGGCGGCTTGGGGGTGGCCTCCGCCATTGAATTGCCCAGCAAGCTCCACCACGGTTACGTTGCCGGAGCTGCGGAAGTTGATGCGGGTTTTGCCCTTGCGGCCTTCGGTAAAGAGCATGGCCAGCTGCACCCCGTCCAGCGACCGGGGTACGCTGATCTGATCGTCGATGTCCGCGGCAGTGCAGCCGGCGCCCGCGATTTCTTCGAGGCTCGCGGAGCTGTAGGCGATGCGCCCGTCGCCGATCACCCTCGTGTTGTCGTAGATCACCCGGAGCAGGTCGAATTCGCTCTTTCGCTGACTGCGTCCCAGGCGTTCGCCGAGCTCACCCACGTTTGCCCCGAGATCGACGAGGTCCGCGGCGGCGCGTAGCGCCGACGACCGCGTAGTGGGAAGCGAAAAGCCCAGTGTATCGGTCTGAATGCCGGCGTAGAGCAGCGAGGCAAGCAGCGGCGTGATCTTGCGTCCACCGTCGCGCAGGACGTAGTAGACCAGCTCGCACGAGCTTCCCGCGTCGTCCACGATCCAGTTGACTGTGCCGAAACGGGTGTTGGTGGCGTGATGGTCGATGTTGATGATCGGGCGACCGCCGGACCAATCTCTTTCCCGCAGGTCCGGGCCCACGTTGCAGCGGTCCTTCTTCGCGGTGTCCAGCACAATGAACCCATCGGCGGCGGCGAAATCCTCGATCGCTGCCACGTTGGGCTTGGCCCAATCCACGAGGAACGACAGGCGCTGTGACAGGGAGGCCTTCGGCAGGGAGACCCGTGGCGATCGCTGTTCATCCGAGAGGGCCAGGGCCATAGCCAGCATCGATCCCAGCGCATCGGCATCCGGCACCACGTGGGCGATGACGATGGGCGAACGCAGCTTCGCCATGGCGGCGAGAAGATCGGTGGGCGGCACCGGCGAAGCGGATTGTCGATTGTCGATTATCGATTGTCGATTGCGGTCGGTCACACTGGTCTCCTTAATCGACAATCGAGAATCGCAAATCGACCATCATGCTACTTCGCGCTCCGCATGGACTCGATGAGGATGTCAGCGATCTCCGGGCGCGTGAATTCGACCGGAGGGCGCTGGCCGGCCATGAGCATCTCACGCACCTTGGTGCCGGAGAGGCTCACTCGATCGCCTTCGATGTTGGGGAAGGTCTTCTCGCTGACCATGCCTCCCGCAAGCTTCGACCACGACGTGTTCTCGAACTTTAAGTGCTGGATCTTGAGCACTCCGGGCGGCAGGGAGTCCATCATTTCCTGGGCCGCGTACGTGCCGTAGTAGGTGCCCACGCCGGCGTGGTCGCGTCCGACGATAAAGTGGGTGCAGCCGTAGTTCTGCCGCAGGATCGCGTGGAGGACGCACTCCTTGGGACCCGCGTAGCGCATGGCCGCAGGCATGACCGAAAGCATGGTGTGATCAGGATGATAGTACTTCTCGATCAGCACCTCGTAGCACTTCATCCGCACCTCCGGCGGGATATCGCCGTCCTTGGTGGCGCCCATCAGCGGATGAATGAGCAAGCCGTCCACCGTCTCCTGGGCACACTTGGTGAGGTATTCGTGGGCGCGGTGGATGGGGTTGCGGGTTTGGAAGGCGACGATGCTGTTCCACCCGCGGCGCTGGAATTCCGCCCGCGTCTGCTTGGGCGTGAATCGATGATCGGAGAACATCGGGTTGTGCCGCAGAGCGACCACGTCGATGGGACCGGCCAGGCACCAATCGCCCGAGGCCATCACGTTCTTCACGCCAGGATGTGCCACATCTTCCGTGCCGAAGCACTTGGCCGCCTGTTTCTGCTTGTCCTGCTTGTACTTTTCCTTCACCGTCAGGTAGCCAAGCAGGCGTCCGGCATCGTCGGTCAGGGCCGCGCGTTCGCCGACGGATACCTTGCCCGCCGTTGCTTCATCTACGGCGCAGGTGATGGGAATCGGCCAGGTCACGCCGCTGGCGAGCTTCATGTTGTCGCAAACGCCGTGGTAGTCGGCCTCGCCCATGAAGCCAACCAGCGGGCTCATCGCCCCGCAGCCGATCATCTCGAAGTCGCATTGCTGCCACTCGGTCAGCTTGATGCTCGCCTTGGGCGCAGTCGTTTCAGGCTTCGCACCCGTGCGGTCAACCAGTTTCCCCCCATGCGGATCAATCAATCTGACGGTTCCCATCCCCTGTATCCTCGTGTAAACAACCCCTGTCTCAAGGCTCCACGCGAGCGCACTCAAGCAGCGGTTCCGCCAGCCTAGGGAAACAGGTCGCGGATCGCAAGCTTGTGGGTGTATCGGGCTGTGGGCTCCGGCCGGCGAGGCGGGATCGGCCGATAAATACACGGTGCAGCCGCCGATTGGTGGGAGCGCCTCGGCGGGGTATGATGACAGCGTGGCAGAGCGCAACCTCGAACAGGCGCGGGCTAGTGCTGCCGAGGGAAGACACGAATGGGCCTGTTTTGCGGCCCAGCAGGCCGCGGAAATGGCTGTCAAGGCCTTGCACTTGTGGCTGGCGCGCGAAGGCTGGGGCCACGTCGTGCGGCGGCTTCTGGAGGAATTACCCGAAACCATCCCATGCCCTGCGGAACTCCTGGATAGTGCCCGGCACCTGGATGCCTACTACGTCGCCACACGCTGCCCCAACGGAGCACCCGGCCGGAGCTCCGGGCGAACACTATGGCAAACTTCAAAGCAGCGAGGCGATCGCGCATGCCGGTAAGATTGTTGAATTCTGCCGTCTTCGAATGGCCAGGCCGCGGCCCAGTGCTTGACGCCGCCAGACGTTGGGCGGAGCAGCTTGTGCGCCGAGACAGCGCCGTTCTTTCGGTCTTCTGCGTGGGCTCCTACGCTCGCGGCGACTGGGGAGTCGGCAGCGACTTGGACATCGTCGTGCTCGTCTCCACTTGCGAGCCCTCCGTGGTCGAACGGCGCCGTCGCTTCGAACCCACCGGCTTGCCCGTACCTGCGGATGTGATGGTATTCACCGCGGATGAATGGACCCAACTTGCCGAGGATCGCCCGCAGCTCGTCGCCCGGCTTGAATCCGAACGCCTGACCCTTTGCGATACGCAGCAGGCGTCGCGAATTGGGTAGCCATTGCCTTGTCGGCCCCAACCCCCACTTACCGTTTTCCAGGCACGACGATCATCACCATGCGCCTTCCGTCCATGGAAGGTGGACGTTCGACTTTGGCCACCTCGCCGAGATCGGTGATGATGGCGTTGAAGATGTCGGAGGCGACCTCTTTGTGGAAACGCTCGCGGCCCTTGAAGAGCATGGTGAACTGCACCTTGTGCCCTTCCGCCAGAAACTCCCTGGCGTGGTTGATCTTGATCCCCCGGTCGTGCGGATCGGTCTTGGGCCGCAGCCGGATTTCCTTGAGCAGCACCACGTGGCTGGCGGAGGCGGTTTTCTGCCGCTTCTTCTTTTCGTACAGGTGCTTGCCGTAATCCATGATCCGGCAAACCGGTGGTTTTTCCGTGGGGGACACCTCGACGAGGTCGAGGCCCGCTTCGCGTGCCTTGGCCAGGGCTTCGTGCGTGGGAATCACCCCGAGCATTTCCTGGTTCTGGTCGATGACGCGGATGGGCGTCACGCGAATGCGTTCATTGAGTCGCAGTGCCTTGGCGATGTTCGTCTCCTTTCAAGAGAAAGCGCCAGCCGCGGGCTTCAACCCGCGCGGTCATGGCTCACGCGTTTTGCACCTTTACTCTCCACCTCCGCACGGCACGCGGCGATGAACCTCTCCAGCGGCATGTTGCCGAGGCCTGCGCCGTCGCGATCATTCACGTTGACATTGCCGCCGGCCGCTTCGTTTTCGCCGACCACCAGGATGTAGTTGACCTTGCCGGCACGCAAACGGTGCTTCTTGGGCCCGATCTTCTCGCTGGTCTGATCGAGTTCGGTCCGAAACCCCGCACTCTTCAGGGTATCGAAAACCTTCTGAGCGCAGGCATCGCTCTTTTCGCTGACCGTCGCCACCGCGACCTGGACGGGCGAAAGCCACAGGGGGAAGGCCCCGGCAAAATGCTCGATCAGGATCCCCACGAAGCGCTCCATGCTTCCAAAGGGAGCGCGATGCACCATCACCGGCCGATGGGCGGTGTTGTCCGCCCCGATGTAGGTCAGGTCGAATCGCTCGGGGACGTTATAGTCGGCCTGGACCGTCCCGAGCTGCCAGTTGCGGCCGATGCAGTCTTTGACCATGAAGTCGATCTTGGGACCATAAAAAGCCGCTTCGCCGACTTCCTCGGTAAACGGCATGCCGCTTTCCCGGGCCACGGCGCGGACCGCCTCCTCGGAACGGGCCCAGTTCTCCGCCGATCCGACGTACTTGTCGCTGTGCGGGTCGCGAAGCCCCACGCGCACGCGGTAGTCGGAAAGGTGCAGCGTCTCGAGCACCTGGCGGGTCAGCTTGACCGTAGTGAGGAGTTCCTCCTGCAGCTGATCCTGAGTGCAGAACAGGTGGGCGTCATCCTGGGTGAAGCCGCGCACGCGGGTCAGACCGCCGATTTCGCCGCTTTGTTCGTAGCGATAGACCGTGCCGTATTCGGCCACTCGGAAGGGCAGGTCGCGATAGCTCCGCGGGCGGGCGGCATAGATCTTGATGTGGTGCGGGCAGTTCATCGGCTTGAGCAGATAGCCGTCTGACTCCTCAAGCAGCTCTTCGATCAGCCGGCGATTGTGCAGGCCCATTCCCGCTGACGCCTGGTACTTCCTTTCGTGAAGACGCTTGGCAAGGCGCGCGTCCACTCTTTCAAGCTCAGAAACCGCGGCCTTCTCGGCGGCGCTGAAGCCCTCCGCGTCTCCGCGCTGGTTGCAGGCCTCCCACAACTCATTGAGCACGCGTGCCCCGGCGCTCTCATAGAGGGCCGGATACTGCGAGTCTTTGTAGTATGGAAAGTGGCCGCTGGTACGATACAGTTTGAGCCGCCCAATGTGCGGCGTGTAGACGAGCTGATAGCCCAGCTTGAGCATTTCGGAGGTCAGGAAGTTCTGCAGCTCCGTACGGATGATGGCCCCCTTGGGCATCCACAGCACCAGACCCTGGCCCACGGCCTCGTCGATGTGGAAAAGGTCTAATTCCTTGCCGATGACCCGGTGGTCGCGGCGCTTGGCCTGCTCCAGGCGCTCCAGATACTCCGTCAGTGAAGCCTTCCTGAAGAACGCGGTACCGTACACCCGCTGGAGCGGCTGATCATTCACGTCGCCGCGGTAGTGCGACCGGCTGACCTGCCGCACCTTGAAGGCCTTGACCACACCGGTTGAGGGCACGTGCGGTCCGCGGCAGAGGTCTTCGAAGTTCACGCCGCGATTCTGCCCGGTGACGTAGAAGCTCAGCGCGTCCCCCTCCGCACGCTCGGCGTTGTCGATCTTGTACCGATTCCCCTCATCCTGAAGCTTGCGCATCGCGTCGGGGCGCGGCATCTCGTAGCGACAGAAAGGCCGGTTCTCCGCGATGATCCGCGCCATCTCCTCTTCGATACGCGGGAAATCCTCCGGAGTAATGGATCGGGACAGGTCGAGGTCGTAGTAGAATCCATCTTCGAGCGGCGGGCCGTAGACCAGCTTGGTCTCGGGAAACAGTTTGCAGATCGCCTCCGCCATCACATGGGCGGTGCTGTGGCGAAGGACGTAAAGGCTGTCCGCGTCCTCGTCGCTCGCGGTAAGGATCTTCAGGTCGCAGTCGCCGGGCAGAGGGCGGTGCAGGTCGATGATCTGGCTGTCCCCGTTGCGGGTCACGCGAGCCGCCACGGCCGCGCGCGCCAGCCCGGCGCCGATCATGGTCGCCACGTCCGCCGTAGTCGATCCATCGGGTACTTCTAGGCTCTTTCCGTCAGGCAGCCGGACCTTCAGAACGCATCTCCGTCGCTAATAGCCCGCCCCGTCCATGGAGTCATAGCGCCCGGGCGCGGAGCGCCACCCCAGGTCGGCCGCAATGGCCAACAACGCCTTAACATGTCGTACGCGGAAACAGACTCGAAACGAACACCAAGAGGACTAACCCCCTACGGGTGGACCTGCTCCATCCGGGAAGCACGATCCGCTCTGTTGTTCAATATAGCTTGGGGCTTCAACGGGTCAAGCTCGACGGGGCCTGCGTCGCGGCTGGGCGAGGATCGCCGGTATCCCCAGCAGCATGAGCACCAGAACGGCCGGTTCCGGGACCGGACCACCCTTCTTGCCCTGCCCCGGCGGGACGCCACCGGGCGGGCCCGGGATTCCGCCCATGGACATGGGCATTGCCCGATAGACGGCCCCCGTGGTGATGATGGACTCGGAGGCGGCGGCGAGCAGGTCATCTACGCTGGCGCTTGAGCCCGTGAGGATACTGTTCAGGACCTCGTTACCGCTGAAGCTGGCGAAGAGATTGGGCGTACCCGCGCGATCGAAGATCGGGTCGGTCAGGATCGCCAATGCATCGGCGTAGATATTCCCCGAGACCCGGATGGGCCCCAAGTCGAAGTCGTCGGTCGATGTGTCGTTTGCGAAGCGCCCCTCGGTCGTAGTCTGTTGCCGCGACGAATACGCGATGCTCAGGTCGTAGAAACCGAACTTGCTCATGGAGAAGTCAACGTCGGCAAGCACCGTGCCCGTAACCTGCGCTGTCTGGTTCCCGGTGTCGTAGGTGTACGAGTACGCGAGGGGCTGGGCGGCCGAGGCTCCATTGACGGCCGTTGTAAACGAGAGATCAAACTGGTTGATCAGCCTTCCGCCGGTGGAGAACTGCAGGGACAGGGGACCATCCAGGGTCAGGTCCCAGGCGCCGAAGTCAAACGGGGCACCCTCGAAATCCGTCGTAGCGAGAAAATCAATGCCGCCGCTGAGGGGATTGGGCTGTCCGATGAGGTCGAAGCCGGCGAAGTCCAAGGCGTTGGCCAGGGTGTACTCCGGGCCCGCCCAAACCAGCCGATTCCCGACAAGCAAGGACCCCACAAGAACGAAACCGACGAGATGCTTGCTTCCCCGTGTGCGTTGCATGGCAGCGACTCCCATTGGTCACCGGTTGGCGCGACCCCGTAAGGCTTATCGGTCGGCCGCGCGAGCGCCGTGCGGAATACGGCGTCGAGTTTAACTTACGATACCGCGCCGCGGCGTCACTTGCCTATTGTAGCCACGCTTATGAGACCGAATTCATCTGCGGCGCAAAAAATACCGCAGGCGCGAGGAATGGTAGGGCGCTGCCATCGGGTCACCCCTACCCCTTGTAGCGGGCGTTGAACTCTTCAGCGGCCTTCTTGCGGCGCTCGACCTCCGCAGGATCCGTCTTGTTGTCGTACCAACGATGATCGGATGAATTGAGCACCTCGCGAAGCTTGGCATCGAGCGCTGCGGCGGCCTTGATTCTCTCGGCGTCCTTGCTCTCGCGAGCCTCGTGGATCAACTCCTCCAGTTCCGGGATCATTTCGGCGTAGAAGTGCTTGGCGACCTCGTAGGTCCCGTGCCAGTGGGTGAAGTCCGGACCCATCATGGAGACGCCCATCCGCGCCCGGCGACCTTCATGGTGCCACAGCTCGTACCAGACGAAATCGAGCTTGTTGCTGAACTCCGCGGGACGCAGAAGCGGCTTGGCCAAAGCCATCAGAGCCTGCCCCGGCTCGGCGAACTTCTTGTGATACAAGTCGATTAAGGCATCGTACTGCGTGTAGAAGTTGTCCACCCATTGATTGTTGTGGCAGTTGAGGCACACGTTCTTCATGTTGTCGCGACGCTTCTGCCAGGGGACGTCCTTGCCGGCCAGGCCCATCTTGGCATCGGCGGCATCGGGACGGATGGACATGACCGGGCGGTTGTTCCAACTGATGCGCATGCCCACGTCGTGCGTGACCGGCTGATCCTTGGTCGCGCTCATGTGACATGTGGCGCAGGTCGGAGCGAGCACGTAGTCCTCCCCCACGACCCACTTGGGCCGGTCCATGCGCAGCTTGTCCTTGTAGGCCAGGAACGCGATGCCGTGCTTGGACTCGTAGTAGATTTCCTTCTGCGGATGATCGGGGCCCATGTGGCATTTGCCGCAGTTGTCGGGATGCCGCGCCTGCTCCGCGGAAAAAGCGTGCCGGGCGTGGCACGCGCTGCACGAGCCCTCCGAGCCGTCGGGGTTGATGCGTCCGATGCCGGTGTTGGGCCAGGTGGCGGGATCGAGCCGGCCTTCGTCGAGGACCTTGACCACCGTGCCATGACACTGCCAGCACCCGCTCACGGCCGCGGCGCTGGTACCGTGAGGAAAGGCTTCGGTAACGAAGGCGTTGTTGCCTTCGACGACTTCGGCGAGGCGATTGTCCAGAGAGCCGAGGATGCGCCCGCCCTTCGAATGGTGTGAGGCCGCAAACTCCGCGACCTCCCTCTCGTGGCACTGCTTGCAGTCCTTGGGAGAGACGATCGTCGCCACGTATTGGCCGAAGTGTTCGAAGGCGTCGGGCTCGCCTTTCACAGCACGATGGCATTCGAAGCAGCCCACGTTGCCACGAAAGTGCCGGCTTTCGCCCCATTGTCCATAAATGCCCTGGTCGGTGTCCTTATGGCACTTGATGCACTCGGTGCTCTCCGCGGAGAGCCTCGGCAGCGGAGCCTGGGCCACGGCACGGACGCAAACAGAGGTCACGATGAGACAGAAGACAGAGCATGCTCGATACATAGGTAGATCCACTCCCTCAACTCGCGGCGGTCATGGTCGCCTGCGACGAAGCGAACATGACTGTCCCGGATATCTTCGCGGCCGGTCACTTAAAACTGAGCAGCTTTCGCCGCGAAGGCCCGAAGGGCCGCCATAAGTCAGCCCAGGGCAACGCCCTGGGTTCTCTCCAACCAACAAACAGCCAAGCCCTGAAAGGGCGCGCTTAGACGGCGCCGATCACAACGCTCGTCACGCAAGCCTGACATGTGCATCACGCGGCGCTATTCCGCTCTTTCAGAGCTTGTGCGTTTCACTCTGCCGACGACCCAGGGCGTTGCCCTGGGCTGTGCTATTCTGGCCCCTTCAGGGCCCAAGGCCACAAGAACTGCTCAGTTTGACTACTTACTCTTGATCAGCGCTGCCAAACCAACGGTCGAGCAGCTCGGCTGTCGTGCTCTCCACGAAACTGGCCGTCCCGTCGATGGCCGCATCGCGGATGGCCGTGCCCAGCAGCGTCGAGCACGAGAAATTGGTAACCGTGGAACCGCCAAGGGCCAGGACTAAAAGCAAGCTCTTCCAACGCTTCATTCGCATAATCTCCTTTTTTTCGAGCACCGGCGCCGCGCCGCACCGGCTTGTTCCTCTAGAACCTAAACGCGTACTGGATGTAAAACAAATCCGCGTCTTCACTCGATCCCGTGTTGATGATGAAATCGCTGTCCCAAAAATGGGAGTAGCCAAACAGCAACGAAGAGTGCACGTCCAGTTTCCAGGTTAGAGTGACGTCCAGCTCGTGGCCCACTTCGGTGCCGCTGTGGCCGGTAGGGTCGTGACGACCGGGCGCACCGGTCGCGTCGTACAGGGCATCCTGCTCATCCGACAGCCAGAAGGCGTGATACGCAAGCGCCGCTCGGACCGTCTTCTCCACCGGCCAGGCGGACAGGTTCACGTTGGCATCGGTGATGTTCTGTCTGCCGATCAGGTCGAGAAAGCCGAAGTACTTGTGCCCAAGGGGAAACTGCTGGTCGAACGTCCCGACTTTGTTGTCTCCGGGACGCGAATCACCGCTGGCCCAGTCGAAACCGGTCCCCAGACGCGGGTCCCAGGCGATGTCCTCGAAGGTGTAGCCTCCGTCGATCGCCCAGGTCCAGGCGTGAATGGTGTCCCCGGCCCAGTGCCCCCATTGCCCGGCCAGTTCGGTTTCGTAATCAAACCCGGCCGTCTTGCCCCAGAACCGCGAGCCCATCGTGTAGTTGTTGCGGTCCCCGTTCTTACCGTTCGGGTTCCGCCGGTCGCCCACGTCGTCGATCCCCAGGAGATACAGATCGAGTCCGTGCCGAGGAATTCCCCTGTATGTCGTATAAGCTCCGTAGAAATCCACGTCTTCGTCGTAGCGGTCATGCTGCTTGCGCTGAACAATGACCGGTTTGGCGTACCACAGATCGACGTCCCACTTCTCCATCCCGGGCGAAGAGCTTCACCCCGTCAAAGCGCCGCCGCACATTGACCCATTCCAGCGGCGACACCAGCCGTTCGTTCCCGTAGGGCAGTTCCTGGCGCCCCAGCCGTAGCGTCCATGGCTGGTCCTCGCCCAGGACGCGCACGTCAAAGAAGAGTTGATGTACGTCCCAGCGATTCTCGTCCGTGGGCCGCAGGGCAAGATCGCGGTCCTCATCGAACGCCGCGATTCCCTGGGCAAAGACGCGGAACAGATTGCGGTATTTCAGATCGGCGTGGAGCAGGTACCGATAGAGCGTGAAGGTATCCTGGGCGGGTTCGGTGGCCCCGAAGGCCCGGTTGGTTTCCGCTTCCATGCGAAATCGAAACTCTCCGCCAAGCGTCAGTCGCCAGTCGTCGCCGAGCTTGATGTTCTTGATGGGATCGAAGAAGTCCTTCTGATAGCTGTCAGGCTCGCCGTCCAGGTAGGAAAAGTCTTCATCGTAGCGCAAGTCAAGGTGCTTCGGTCCGGGCTTCGGCTTTGGTGGGACTTCCTTCTGTCCGCCATCAGGCGCAGTCTGCTGCGCCGCGGCGAACGGGCTACTTACCAACAGAGCCAAACCGAGGGTCATCGTCCTTGAGCGAGCATTCACATGACAGCTCCGATGCCGGCCTTCGCGACAAGCTCAACGCCTGCGAGGTTTTCCTGTCCTCCTTCGAGGCGACCGCGACTTACCGTCCAAGCCGGCCCACTTCCATGCGGCCACCATTCGCGGAAAGCCGCAGGTGTTCATGGTCAGCAGGACGGCCTGCTCGACCTCGCCGCGACTCGCCCCGGCCTGCAATGCCCGGCGGGCATGCGAGAGGGTGGCGGTCTGGAGACCGGCGCCAATGCTGAGGCCCATCTTGATCAGTTCACACGTCCTGCGATCAAGCGGTCCTGTGTTCTCGATCGAACGGGCGATGGTCTCGTGCGCCGTTTCCAACTCCGGGAAGCGGGCGACAAACTCGCGGAACGTTGCGGGGAGGTCAGGATCGAACGGCCTTTTCCTCATGGCCTTCTGCTCCTTTGGCGGATTCTTGGGGCTGCTCCGATCCCCGCGCGCCACGCGGATCAGGCAGCACGCCCCGGTGAGTCGGGGGTCGTTCCCGCGAGTCTATCGTCCGGGCTCCTGCCAGGCTACGAGCCGGTGAAGGCGGCCTGGAACGCCCGGAAGTCGTCCAGGTCGATATCCGCGTCGCCATCAAAGTCCATGCACTCGCACCCGGTCGAGCCACCAGCCGCCGGGCCTGTCCGGCACTGGACGTAGTGTGCGTGGTCGCCGACCTCGACGCGCCCGTCTCCGTCAGCGTCGCCGCGCTGAAACCGTTCGACAACAAGCTCTGCTGACACCATGGGCACCGGCGCCCCCTTTTCCGTATCCAGCCAGAGCTGGTAGAGCGTGTCTCCCCAGTCATTGGTCACGTTGGCGTCGCGGAGCGCTTCGATGTAGTGACGCGTGACGGTCTGGTAGTTGACCGTAACCTCGATCCGCTCAGTGTCGTTCGGGATCCAGAAATGGCTGTCGTGCCAGTATTGGCCGTCCGCGTACTCAATCCCCACGGCCGGCGCACCGGCGGCGGCATAGGCGGCGTTGTGAAACCCGCGCGGGGGGATGCGGGTGTCCTTCTCGATCACGTCGGCCAGAGCCATGTGGGTAGTCACGCCCGCCGGGTATCCCGTGATAAACGACGCGTACTCGCTCAATCCCACGTGCATTTCGTAAATGGTGGTCGAGGCCTCGTCGAGTTCGGCGGTGGCCGCGTCGTGGTGGCCGTACTCCCGTAGCACGGCGCTACTGCCGTCCAGACATTTGACGTTTACCCAGATGCGGCGCCCCTCGATATGACCGGTTGGGATCTTGTGCCCGCTCTCATTGATTACCCGCACGCGCACCGACCCGCATTGCTGCTCCAACTCCAGCGAGGCGGCGCGCTGCACCATGGATACGGCCTTGGCCTGACCCGCAGCCAGGGCCGCCTGGTCCACTTCCGGATCGCCCTGATAGTGTCGTGCAATGATCTGCAAGACCCATGAGGAAGCGCCGGCAAAGTCATGCCGGGCCAGATCGTCGCGCTGCGGTCCGAAGAAGCAGCCCCGCGCCGTCGTCCTAGGCATGTGGCAGTCCCCGCACGTGCTCACTACGGAGGCGCCATCTCCACCGAAGCGACCGCCTAGGTCCACACCGCCGTTGGCAAAGGCGCTGAGCTTCCACTCCGTGTAGGTGCGCTCTAATGGGAACTGGTCGGCCAAGTCTTCCGTTGGCGTCGCCTCGTTGAGGTTGTTGTAACGATACGCGCCGTCCGGTTGGCGGGTCACGGCCGCATTCCCCACGTCGTGACACGTGCCGCACACGTCGCCGCGGCGCAGGAAATCGGCCTGCACGAAAGTGTGCGGAGGCGACGCATCGCCGTATGGGCCGCGTCGCAACCCCGTGGGATCGAGCACGAACATGGAGTTGCCGTAGTACGCGGGAACGTCGGCGAGGCCGGCCAGCACGGCCTCATCCTCAGGCGGGCTGACCCCGGGGCGGTAAATAGGATCCACCATGCTGTGGCAGAAATGGCAGTTTACGCCGTCGCGATCCGCCGCATCGAGCGTCGATCCATCGACCTCATAGGCCTGCCCGGTCACAAAGGACATGGGGACGTGGCAACGCATGCAGAAGTATCCAACATTGGCCACGTCCTGATTGGCTGTGGCCATCTGGGCATAGAACAATGGATCGCGACCCGCCTGCCCCATGAGGCTCCCGCGCCAGGTGTTGTAGGGCTCATTGGCGGCATCAAAGTTGCCATGGCAAGCCATGCAGTTGTCCGAGGTCGTAACGGCCTCTGCGGAGACATCGCCAATCTGAGTGCCGGAAAGATGAAAATCCTCCATGGTCATCGGCACGAGCTGCGCCGTGGCAGCGCCCCCGAACCAGCTTCCAAGAATCCAGCTAGACCATACTTTTCTCGCGACTTCCCCATATCGCATGTTCCTCTTCCCCCCTTGCAGTTCCAAGCGGCGAGACACCATCCCCCACCGACAGCGTCTCCGGATTCCTGGCCCATTGCACGATCTGCGCGTGAGTCAACTCCCTTGCGTTCAGAATGTGGGCGAAGGCTGGCTTCGTCGGCTCTATACCGTGATGCCGAAACGCCCGCCGGAATGCCGCCCACAAAGCCTCGATCTCACGATCCTGACGCACTCCATCTCTCATCAGCCGACCCGCTACATACGTGCGCCACGCCACCATGTATCGATCTCGCTGGATGTTTCGCTCCCATTTGGCACCTGCGAAGTCTTCCTGGGCGTAGCCGAAACGCTCGCTGAGCATGTCATCCACGTGATACAGCTCTCGGCGAAGCCAAAGGTCCAGCGCGCTGGCATCGAGGAGCATCGCCGGCTTGAGCTGGACAAGGAGCGTGTGTTCGACCGCGCCGGTCCCGGACGCCGGCTTGGCGAGCAGATCAATGTGCTGCTGCGAGTCGCGTCCGGCGGGCACCACCACGCAGCGCGTCACCTGCCTGGCCACCGTTGGGCGGCGCAGAAGGGCGTTCTCGATCCCCGCCCCCAGGCGCCACTGTCCGAACTTCTGCGCGTAGGCCTCGCGGAAGGCATGGTCTTTCGTTTCCGCGTCCCCAATGGCATAGAGCCCATCGGTGCATTGATGCAGCTCGCATTCCCTGGCCGCATCCATACGCGTGGCGAGAAAGACCGCCTGCTCGACAAAATCAGGATGGTATTCGAACTCCACGTCTAGGTTTCCTGCTCCGCCGGATCTCCCTCGATGGTGAGGGGCACGAGCTGTTCGCTGGAACCGGAGCCTCCGCAACTGATTTCCGCATCCGTCTGAGGATCGATGGGGCGCAGTTTCAGGAAGGCAGGTCCGGCCGTGATGCCGAAGCGGGCACACTCGGCTTCAATGAACGCCCGTCCCAGGCCCGCCGCCGCACCGTAGACCCCATCTTCGTCGGCCTTCACAACCCGCGCACAGAACGCGGGCAGCCATCGCGACAGATGATCCCGCAGGAACGCCCGCTGCCCGTCCTGGACGGCCTCCACCAATTCGGCGTTCTCGGATTGCAGACCGAACGCCTCCTTGGCGCACAGGACGCCCATGAATTCCAGTTCCGCGGACGCATGATCGACGCGCTCCATGGCGCTGGTGCGAGGCTCCAGACCGAACGCCCGGTAGAACCCCGCGATGTCCGCCAGCTCGCTGGCTTGCTGCACGATTTCACTTTGCCCGTACTCCAGCTCGTACAGAGGGCAACTGCCGCGAACGGCATGCCCGAACAACCGGGCGAAGCGGCGGCGCATCTCATCCTCCAGCCCGCACTCGTATTCGACGACCAGCAGACGATGTGCGAGCTTTTGCAGAGCATCGCCCGCAGCTCCATCAAGGAAGCTGCTCGCCTCGGGATCAGCACTGAGCTTCCCGACAATCTCGGTCAACATCAGCACGGTCGCGTCGTCGGGGTACCGCCAGGCCCACGCCAGCAGGGCATACATGCCGCACCGGGCGTGCACCTCGCCGATGGCCTCTCGATCCTGCACTTGCACTGCCATGACTTCCGCTCCTAAACCGTTATTCTCGATCCCGCTACGCATCCTGGGAGGGCGAGGCTCCTGCCGAGCCGCGGCTCGCCGGGAGGCCCGCCCTCCCGCACTTTAGATCGAGTTCGCGTGCATTTCCCCGCGAACGTGGATCGGTTCCTCCACCGTGGTGCGGAACATCTCTTTGCCCTGCCGGTTGAAGGCGATCACCGTGTCGTTGTACATCTCGAACTTCTTGCCGTTCTGAGTGGTCTCGTAGACCTTGGATCCTTCCTCGATCTCGTAGCGGGCAATGATCTGGTTGCTGCGCCGGAAAAGCTGCAGCACCGCGAGCAGTTCCCGGTCCGGATTGCGATATCGCTCGACGGCCTGTTGCACGCCCGGGCCGAACATCTGCTCCAAGTACTTGATGGGCACCCATTTCGGCGGAATGTAGTAACCATTCGGCTCCGTGCCGAACTGCGGATAGATGGGCAGCGCCACCCGCGCCACATGCACCAGGTAATAGAGCGGGTTCTGGCGATCTTCGATCCACGTGCTGTCGAAGTCGACTTTGACCAGTCCCTGCATGCGGACCTGCCCGATGCAGGCCTCCATGCAGCGCGTCTCCATGGGAATCCCTTCACACTCCGGTTCCAGTCCCTCGACGCGCGGATAGCAGGCGATGCACTTCTCGCTGGTCCGCGTGGTGCCCCGATACATCGACTTCTTGTACGGGCACGCCTCCACGCACTTGCGATACCCGCGGCACTCCTTCTGATCGATCAGCACGATGCCGTCTTCCGGGCGCTTGTAGATCGCATTGCGTGGGCACGCCGCCAGGCACGCCGGATATGAACAGTGATTGCACAACCGCGCCAGGTAGTAGAACCATGCCTTGTGCTTGTTGTCCCCGGTTGAGTCTTCGCCTGATCCGAAGTCCATCGGCTTGCTGGGCCCCACGGGCGGAACGTCCTCGTGGATATTGGGGAATCGCCATTCTTCATCCGTGGGCAGATACCCCAGGACGTGATTGGGCTGGTCCCCACGGGCCACGAATTCCGGGGCTTCGAACACCGTTTTGCCCCCGAACTCGCCGTAGGGTCTATTCACCGCCGCATCGAGGTCCCCGCTCCAATACTGCCCCCCGGGATTGGCCTGCTCCAAAAGATCGAGGATCTTCACGTCCCAGTGCTGCGGGTAGCCGCCGTAGGGCTTGGTCTCGACGTTCGTCCACCACATGTGCTCCTGGCCCTTGGCGAACGTCCAGGTGCTCTTGCAGGCCATCGTGCACGTCTGACAGCCGATGCACCGGTTGATGTTGATCACGAAGGCAAACTGCTCCTTGGGCGCGGCCTGTTCGTACGGATAGCGCATCTGTCGCCCAAGCTGCCAGTTGTAGACCGATGGCATGGTCATTCTCCCCTTTGCGTGCCCGGCTTACGCCGATTTCCGCGCCAATTCGTCTGCCAGATTCACGTAGTACTGATGCTTCGATGAACAGGAGCTCGCCCCGTCAGCGCGGGCGAAGGCCGTCCGCATCAGCTCCTGCTCATGCGGGCCCAGCGCCCGATCCGCCATGACAAACAGCACGTTGTCTTCCTTGTCGATGTGCTGTCGCAGCAGTTGGATGTAGCCCGCGGCCGCCTGGCGCAGCGTGCTCGCCGCCGTCGCGTCGCCTTGTGCCGCCGCGTCGATGTTGGCGTCGATCACACGAATGAACGCACGACCCATCTCATGTTCGTTGAGCATGCACCCGATGGGCCCGTGCTCGCGAGGGATGCCCACGCTCTCCAGCACCGGGAACAGCTCCTCCTCTTCCTTGGCATGGTGGCAGCCGTCCGCGAAGTTCCGCAGAAAATCGATCGCCTGCCGGAAGAACTCCGCATCCACGGGGCGAGGCAGCTGCACCTCCATCGCGTCCAGCACTCGCTCAATCACACGATGCTCGTCCTTGAGCACTTGCATCGGGCTTCCATTCTTCGTCGAACACGCACAACCCATAAACAACTCCTCTTATCAGGGGCCTAGTGATTCAATACCGTCAGACTCAGTTGATCCTTGGTCACGCGTTGGGCGATCTCGCAGGTGCGCCGCCCGCCCCAGCGGGCCAGCACCGACTCGACCAGCTCGCCGATCGCTTCTTCTCCTAGAACCTCGGTGGCCATGTAGGGCCCGGCATATCCCCTGGTGCGGAACATGTGCAGGATGCGGTTCCCGTCGAAGCCCAGCCGGGCGTACTCGTCAATGAAGCACTCCGCCATTTCGCGAATCGCTTCCAGGGGCGGCGCTTCCCCGTCCTCCAGCGCCACCGCATTGAGCATCATGGGGTCGGTGTTGTCGGGATCACCGTATGGCACAGTTCCTCTCCTTCACTCAGGGATGGCATGGCCAAGGCCGCCGTGCCATCGCCAGAAGACGCATTACTCTCCAAAAACCTCTGCGGCATCCTTCGCGCTGCGGTACTCGCCGATGAACCCGCCCGCCAGGTAGCGCTGCATCACGTCGTTCTCTGCCCCCGGAGAGTGCCCGGTAGTCGCCGGCGCCCACATTCCCTTGCCGCCCAGTCCGCCGTCCTCGGCCTTGGTGACTCGCACGAGCGTCTCCTTGGGCACCGTGTTCACCGCATGGTTGTCGGCCTCACCGCCGAAGATGAAGCCCATGAACACCTTGGCTTTGTGGAACAGCGTGTCCGTCTGGTGCATGGGCATGTGCCAGTTGCGGGTCACGCTCTGCTGCGAACCGTAGCGGAGGTTGGCCTGGTATCCGTCCTCGCACAGCGCCCGTCCGTCCTTGCGGGTCTCATGGGCCTTCACGCTCTTCTCCGTGGCGATGTACGGAGCGTGCTTCATCATCACGACGCTGTACGGATACGCGGGGTTGTACACGGCGCGAAGCATCAGCCGCGCGACTTTGTAGTAAGGGTCATCCGGCTTGGCCCCCACGTACGGCCGGTCCGCCGGATTGGCATCCACGTACACGTAGTCGCCGTCGTTGATCCCTAAGTCCCGCGCCGCCTGGGGGTTGAGGTGAATCTGATGCTCGCCCACGTACGGCGCCCTCCGGTCCATGCGCATTGGATCGCCGAAATTGCTGTCGTAGATCATGTGCCAATCCACGTTGCTCCATGAGGAGTGAACGCGGTGGCGAGTCTTGGGCGTGATGCAATAGAAGCTGAAGCCCTTGTCCCACAGGAAATTGCGCGTCTGCTTGACCTCGCCCCACGGCATCTTGATGTTCCTCACCGTCCGCTGATCCCAGTGCTCCGCCTCCTTGGGGATTCCATAGTCGCTGGGCCGAATGTGCGGGTTGCTGCTGACGATCACGTTGGGAAGGTACGGCGTCGCTTCCGCGCCCTCCCGATGGACGATGAAGTTCTCCCCGTACTCAATGGCCTCCGGCACGTCCGCATAGGCGTGCAGGCGTCCCGTATCCGTCAGGAAGGGCTCGTCCTTGTGGACCTGCTCCCAGAAGGGCACGCGCGGATACGTGCGGAAGAGCATGAGCGCCCCGCCCGGCGTGCCGTACTTGCCGGCCATGATGTCGTCGAGCTTATACCCGGCCGTCGTCGTGCATGTGTCCAGCAGCCTCTGGATATACACCCGCCGCTTCCCCTCGTGCTCGAATTTGAAATAGTCATAGAAACGCTTGTCGCCGATCTCATCGCCCACCGCCTTGGCGATGTTGGCGATCATCCACAGGTCATCCCGGGAATCGAACACCGGTTTGATGCCGCCCTTCCAGATCTGCAGGAACGGGTTCGAGCAGGAACCGGTGATCTCCAGGTCCTCAAACTCCACCCAACTGTTGGCCGGCAGTCCGAAATCCGCATACTGCACACTGGCCGTCATCACAATGTCCTGCGAGATGATCATCTCGATGTTCGGGTTGACGTTCTTGAACATCTCGTAGGCATGCTTGGCGTTGTTGAACAGGTTGACGTTGGTGAAGTGCAGCGCCTTGGTCGGCGTGGGCATGTGCGTCTTGCCCGTGAACACCTTCCGGCCTGCGCCGGGTGTCTCCACGATCAGCGGCCGGTCCCCGTGGTTCCAATACGCCGGCTCCTCGTCCTTGGTGTAGCCATGGGCATGCACTTCGCGCCCATGGGCTGACTCGTCGAGGTTCGGCTCGAAGGGATCCTCCGCCACCCACCCCTTGAACCCCGGACCGGTCATCTTGCTGCCCTGGAAGAGCGCCGCTTTGTAATTGCCCGCCCAGCCGTGGACGCCCGCTCCGGACTTGCCCACGTTGCCGGTCAGCATCATGGGCAGATACGCGGCGCGGTTGGCCTCGGTGGCATGGAACCAGTGGTTGATTCCCTCGCCCTGATGGATGGCCACCGGCCCGCCGTTCTTCGTTGTTTCCCAGATATCGCGGGCCAGCCGCTCGATCATCGCCTTGGGCGAGTGCGTGATGTCCGCGACCGTGTCGAGGTCATAGTCCTTCAGGTGAATCTGGTAGAGCGACCACAGCGTGGTCACCTCCACTTCCTTGCCGTCAACGAGCTTGACCTTCCACGTGCCTGCCAGGGCCGGATCAATGCCCTTGGATTCCATCCGCCCGCCGACGTCGTCGCGGCTGATCGCCGCGGGGGCGTTCTTCCTGGCGTCCCACACCACGCGATCGCCGACCTTGGCATACTGCTCGTCGGTGAGCCCCTGGACCTTGAAGCTCACCCCGTTCTTCGAAAGGCCCGCTTTGTAGTTGGGAATCAGCTCGTCCGCTCGCAGACGCTTGAGCGTGTCCGTTCGCACCAGGAGCGGAAAGTCCGTGAAGCGCTTGACGAAGGCTTCGTCGTACCACTTGTTGTCCATCATCAGCCGGGTGATGCCCAGCCACAGGGCCGCGTCCGTCGCAGGGCGGATCGGAATCCAGTAGTCCGACTTCGTGCTTGGTGCCCCGTACTCCGGGGCGATCACCACGATCCGCCCGCCGCGCTCCATGCACTCGATGAACCAGTGCGAATCCGGCAGTTTGTTCTCCACCAGGTTCTTGCCGTTCATGATGATCAGCTTGCTGAAGCGCAGGTCGTTGAAGTCGCAGTCTGAGTTCTGCAGTCCGTGGACCCAAGGCTGCCCCGGCGTCTGGTCGCCGTGCCAGGTGTAGTTGCTCCAGTTCCGTCCCGCCTTCGCCTGATCGGGCCCCACCTTGCGGATGTGCGCGTCCAGCAGGGCCATCGAATTGTTGAGACGGTACAGCCCGTACTTGCCGATCACCCCAGCAGGCCCATGCCTCCGCGCATCTTGAAGGTCCGCGTCCCCGCTCCGCCAGTTTCTGCGATCATCTCCTCCGGATAGCCCTGGGCCCGCAGGCGCTTCGCCCCTTCCTCACCCGAGTACCGCTTGGCAATGGCCACGTAACCCTTGGCGATGTACTTCAGCACCGATGCCCAATCGATCTTGAGGTGCACGTCCGAGCCGCGGCTGTCGAACTTGTACTTGCTCTTGTTCTCCGGAGTCAGTTCCGGAAACCCGTCATCCGCCCATTCCTTCCAGCCCTTGCGAACGATGGGGTGCTTGAGCCGATACGGCCCGTAGACGATGCGGTGGAAGGTGTATCCCTTCGCGCACTGCCGCGGGTTCCAGTTCGGCGACGCCTTATTGCCGTACAAATCGCTGTAGTTCTGGTAGTTGTACTGCGTGCCCATGCGGGTGAGGATGCCGTTACGCACGTAGGCCAGAACGCGGCACGCGTGGGTGTCGTTCGGCGAGCACACCCAGTCAAACATGCTGTCGTAGCGGTATTGATCGCGGTAGATCTTCTCCCAGTCCCGCGCCGGATAATGCGCCAGGGGGTTGACGATGTCCGGACGGAACGCCAGCGAATGCAGCGGCCAGCCCAGAAGAGTCCCCGCCCCCACCACCGCGCCGCCCGTGGTCAGGAAATCGCGTCTAGTCCAACCGTTATTCTGCTCGGCCATGAGTCGCTTCTCCACGCAAGTTGCGCCGCTTACTCCACAACCAGCTTCTGCCAGATGCTGATGTTCTTCTTCCCATCGCGGTCGCCCGCGCCGCCCTCCCAGATCGCAAACGAAACCGGCAGGTAGTCGCCGGGATGGAAGGCCCGCTCGTCGCCGTTTTCGTGCTCCTTGCATGCGGGAAGTTCGAGCGTCCGCTGCATCTGCACGTACCACACGCCCCGTTCATACACCGCCGATCCCTTCACGAACTGCACCGCCGGCGGTTTGCCCGAAAGCGTCCCCGGCCCGCGGGCCACCAGGCATTCCACCGGAGTCGTCAGAGTCGGAGTCGCCACGAGGTTGCCCGCGCCCCAGGCGGTCACGAACTCGGGATGATGCGTGTCCAGGGCCCCGTGCGCCGGATCGACGTTCTGCAGGTCCGTACGCGTGAATGCCGGCTCTGGGTAGTAGTCCACGACACGGTTCGGAAAGGCGTTGTCCACGTCCCGATAGCCCTTCGCGATGTTGGTCTGCCGGTCCGCCTTCCACATCCAGATGTTCACCCCGCCATGCTCCGTGTTGTCGCCCATGTAGAACGGCGGATCGCTGGACATGGAAAACTGCACCGCGACGGCATCGCGGAACTGATCGTGCCGCACGGCCGCGTCATCCACCGTCGGATCGAGCCACGAAATCCGCAGGGCCACTTCCTTACCATCGTGCAGTGCCTGCACGACCAGCCCTTCCACGCGCTTCTCCGTCCACCACAGCGGCGTGAGGGCCACATACAAGGGCCGTGCCTGATTCCATGCCGAATCCATCGGTCCCGGCGGCAACGCCGTCACTCGCGGGGCCGCAAATGTGCCCTGACGCAGTTGGGCGCGCTCCTGCGCCCCTTCCCGCGCCAGCGACTGCACGTAGTGAATCAGGTCCCACAGGTCGTCATTCGAGTACACGCCTTCCGATGCCGGCATCGGCGTGCCCTTCATCCCTTTTGCGATCCGCACAAAGAGCTGGTGGCCCTCACTGCCGCCCTTGAAGATTCCGTTGACGAAGCTCCGTGGCGGAACCGGATAGCCTTCGGAGTCGAACTTCACCGCGTCCGCCACGGGATGCCCGTCCGCCCCGTGACAGCTCGCGCACCCTTCCAGGTACAACCGCCGGCCGTTGAACCAGCGCAGGTCGTCGCCGGTGGGCTCCGGCGGCATCACCAGCGGAGCGCCCGGCGTGCAGCGGGCGCTCAGATAGCTCCCAATCTCACCCGCCTCGATGCTGCCCTTGCTGGCCAGAGTTCGCGCCTCCTCCTGGGCACTCGTCGCTCGAACGCTGCGCACGTACGCCACCAGCGCCTTCAGGTCCGCCAGCGGCAGGTGCCCCCAAGGCGGCATCGCCGACCCTGGCATCCCCCGGCTGATGGTCCGCAGAAGGTCCTCATCCGTGGGCACCTGGTTCTGCGTCGTGGCTAGCTTGAAGTTGCCCTGCTGAAGGTTGCGAGGTCGGGGGTTCATCAGATAGGCGAACTTCCCTGCACCGTCCCCGGTATCCCCGTGGCAGACGGCGCACTGCTTGGCGAACAGCTCCTGCCCGCGCTGCACGATAGGATCGTTCACCGGCGATTCCGTGATCGTGACAGCGCTCGCATCCACGATCTTCGCCGGTTTGGCCGGCGCGGAGGATCCTTCACTGGCCCCGCTGTCAACCATGCGCACCGCCACAACCGGCTCAGGGCCATCGGGCTGACCCGCCAGCGACCGCGACGTGCTCGCAGGTCGACACGCCCATGAGCCAAGTGCCAGAGCAACAACGACGTATCCCTTCATGCCGCCCCGAGTCGGGGCCACACCGCAAAGTGCCTTCATAGTGCCTTCCTTTTCGTATCCCCTGCGAGGATGTCGCTTTCACTCTGCTTCAAGGCCACATCCCACACCGACGTTTCCCGCAGAAACCTCTCGTACGCCTCCCGAACCAGCTTCCACCGCGCATGACCGCCGCACGGATCGAGATCGTTGCACACCTTGTTGCCGAAGGGACACTCCCGGCGGTTGCCGGTGATCGGTTCGAACAGACTGAGCACTTCGTAGAGCCGGATGTCCTGCGGGCGTCGCGCCATCCGAAAGCCGCCGCTCTTGCCCCGCGACCCCTCCAGGAACCCCGCCCGCACCAGATCGCCGAGGATCTTGGACAGGTACTTCCGCGGGATGCTCGCTCGCTCCGCGATCCGCGGGCCCGAGATCGGCCACTCCGACTCATGCCGGGCCAGCACGATCAACGCTCGAATCGCATATTCACTGGTTACGCTTAGCATCTCGTATATACTACTTAACTATATACATATCGATAAATCTCTCGTCATGAGTATTCATCAACAATTACATATTTACACTGTAGCGTATCACGCCTGCATCACACGCCGTTGGGTGCGGAATTCAGCCGCTCGACAGTCTTGTGCCACATAGCCTTCCAGCGTGGGCCACGTGCTTTGAGTCAGTGTTTTTCTACGGATCGGCGTCGCGTTGTCCGACCCGCGACGTTGTAGCGTCGCCCCTCGTGGGCGGCGCTTGGAGTCGAGTGTCATTACCCGCAGATTCAAGCGAATCGTTTTCCGAGCCGCGACCGGCAGGGAGCGGATTGCTCGGCACTCGTAGATTCAAGCGAATCGTCCCAAAAAAGAGGTTTGTCCGATGCCTCACGGAAGTCCGAGCCGGGCGATGGTGTTGATGACGGCCTAGTGCTCGCGGCCGGGACGGCTTTGGCACTGGGCTCCTCTGTTACAGGAGGCGATGACAAACCGATGGAGAAGGCAACCGCGGTGGGTAGCGCGCACCTAAAGGTTGCACGGTCGACTGATGATCTGGCGGCGGTGGTCAGGTTCTACCGCGACGGCCTCGGGTTGGACGTGCTATTCGAGTTCAGGGAACACGACGGATTCGACGGCGTGATGCTCGGCCGCAAGGGGGCAACGTACCACCTGGAGTTCACCCGCAAGGCTGGCACAGGGCGGGTCGCGCCCCGACTGAGGAGAACCTGTTGGTGTTCTATCTGCCCGACGAAGCGGACTGGAAGGCGGCGGTCGCCCGGATGGAGAAGGCCGGTTACGAGCCGGTCAGGGCGTTCAACCCGTACTGGGACAAGAAAGGCAAGACCTTCGAGGACCCCGACGGTTACGGGATCGTGCTTCAAAACGCAGGCTGGTCCGCCTGAACAAGTGGTGGACTGGGGCTGGGTTGGTGGAGTGGTGCTGGAGTGACTCAATGTGGAGCAAGAGGCAAGACCGGCAGATCGCGTTAAGATGGCGAGGGTGGACGACGTTACCCGTATTCTGACGGCTATCCAAGAGGGCAAGGCTGAAGCATCCAGTAAGCTACTTCCGCTAGTCTACGACCAACTTCGCCGCATGGCCCAACAGGCCATGGCACAGGAACGACCGGACCACACTCTTCAAGCGACGGCGCTCGTGCACGAAGCCTATCTCCGGCTTGTTGGCAGCCGGGACATGGAATGGGCAAATCGGGCGCACTTCTTCGCCGCTGCGGCGGAAGCCATGCGCCGAATTCTAGTCGACCATGCCCGAAGGTACGGACGGGTCAAGCGTGGCGGCGAGCGCCGGCGGGAACCCATCAGCGTAGCGGATTTGGCAGCCGCTGAACAGGCTTCCGAACAAATCTTGGCCCTCGATGAGGCCCTACGGCGCTTGGAGAGTGAGGACGATCGGTTGTACCAGGTCGTCATGCTCCGTTTTTTCGCGGGTTTGAGCGTCGAGGACACGGCTCAAGCGATGGGCCTCTCCGCGCGGACGGTGAAACGGGAATGGACCTACGCGCGAGCCTGGCTGTACCGCGCCATCCATGCAGGTGGGCCGTAGCGCTTTCGGGGATCCGACGATGGAAAACGTATCTAGCCAAAGAGCCAAGGACATTTTCAGCGACGCCCTGGAAACGCCGTTCGATGAGCGATCCGCGTTCGTGCAGTCGGCTTGTGGACAGGACAAGGACCTGGCCGTGCAGGTTCACAATCTCCTAGTGGCCCACGAAGAGGCGGGCGAGTTCCTTGCCTCACCCACCCAAGACAACAATGGCGCGATCCGCTTGGTTGCCAACGTTGAACGCCAGCCGCCAACCGAGGGTCCCGGCACCGTCGTCGGACGTTACAAGCTTCTCCAGCCGATCGGCGAAGGGGGCTTCGGCGTGGTTTACATGGCCGACCAGCAGGAACCGATCCGCCGCAAAGTGGCCCTCAAGATCATCAAGCTCGGCATGGATACCAAGCAAGTGATCGCCCGTTTCGAATCGGAGCGGCAGGCCCTCGCGCTGATGGACCATCCGAATATCGCTAGCGTGCTCGATGCCGGCGCCACCGAAACCGGGCGCCCCTACTTTGTGATGGAACTCGTCAAAGGTATTCCGATCACCGAGTACTGCGATCGAAACAACCTGGCCACGCGTGAACGGCTCGAATTGTTTACCCACGTCTGCCAGGCCGTCCAACACGCCCACCAAAAGGGAATCATCCATCGCGACCTGAAGCCGCGCAACATCCTGGTGACACTTCACGATGGGCGGCCGGTGCCCAAGGTGATCGATTTTGGCGTCGCCAAAGCGACCCAGCAGCCGCTGACGGAAAAGACCATGTTCACCGAGTTTGGGCAGTTCGTCGGCACGCCGGTGTACATGAGTCCCGAGCAGGCGGAGTTGAGTGGGCTGGACGTTGATACCCGAAGCGACATTTATTCATTGGGCGTGCTGCTCTACGAACTGCTCACCGGGAAAACGCCGTTCGACGCGGCGCGGCTGCGTAGCGCCGGCTTCAGCGAGATGCAGCGGATCATCCGGGAAGAGGAACCACCCAGGCCGAGCACGCGGATAGTGGAAGACACGAAGGCATTGAGGCACGAAAGCACGAAGGAGGGGGACTCACGTACGGACTCCCTGCGTGCCCCTGGACCTTCGCCGCTCGTGACCGACATTGCCAAGCGCCGCCATACCGATCCCTCGACGCTGGTTCGTGCCCTTCGCGGCGATCTGGACTGGATCGTGATGCGGGCCTTGGAGAAGGACCGTACACGGCGCTATGAGACGGCCAACGAGTTCGCCAAAGATGTTGAACGCCATCTGACAAACCAGCCGGTCGTCGCGGGTCCGCCCAGTGCCGCCTACAAGCTGCGGAAGTTCGCCAAGCGCAACCGCGCCTCTGTGGCGGCCGGTTCGGTAGCGGTGGCGGGGATCCTTTTTGGACTGGCGCTGTCCACCTACGGCTACTGCCAGGCGAGCGCGGATCGTGATCGGGCTCAACAGGCCGAACAGCTCGCCAAGCAACGCGAATGTCAAGCGGAATCGACGGCCCGTCTGATGGTGGACATGCTCGGCGCTGTCGATCCGGACAGGATGCACGGCGTAAACTACACGGTCCGCCAGATGCTTGATCATTTCGCTGCCGCCCTCGACAAGGGGTTGGCAAAGGGTTGTAGTCCCAAAGTTGAGGCGACGGTCCGGGCGGCGGTCGGAAGGTCCTACCTCGGGCTGGGTCTGTTTCCTCCGGCCGAGTCGCAGCTTCGGCGCGCGTTGGAACTCACGCGGAACGAGTATGGCGAAAGGGGTGTCGAAGTGGCTGCGTGCCTGCACACGCTGGGTGAGATTCTGCTACGAAAGTACGAACCCCTGAAAGCGGAATCGCTGCTGCGAAACGCCCTTTCGATTCGTAAAGAACGCCTGGGCGAATCTCATCCCGACGTCGCGAAGACGCTGTCCGTTCTCGCGACCTGCGTGTTCTGCGAGGGCCTGCCGGATGACGCCGAACCGCTTTACCGTGAAGCACTGAGAATAAGACGCCGTGTCCCGGGTGACGGGTACTTGGATGTCGCAGAGAGTCTGCGTGAGCTGGGGGATTTGCTGCACGAGGGCGGCGCCTTTGGGGAGGCCGAGAAGCTGTGGAGCGAGGCCCGAGCGATCGAAGTACGTTCGGGAGGTCACGATCCCGGGCTTACCGCCAGACACCTCCGCGACCAGGGACATGCGCTGAAGTGGCAGGGGGAATATGCGGCGGCCGAAGAACGCTACCAGGAATCCCTGGAACTTTACCGAAAACGTTTCGGCGACTCGCACCCTGAGGTCGCTCAGGCATGGTCGGCTTTGGGATCGGTGCATTTCCGCAGGGCCGACTTTGAGGCGGCCGAGGCCGCGTTTCGCGACGCGATCGCCATGCGGCGGCGCATCTACGGTGATCAGCATCTCCTTGTCCTCGCCGAAATGAAGAACCTGATCGAAGTGTTGGTTGCGAAAGGCGACAAACAGGAGGCGGCGTCGGTGCTCCACGAAACGCTGGACATGGTCCCATCGCTCCTGGTCGGTCATCATCCGACGGCTCGGACGCTCACGGAACTCCTTGATGTGCTTCAGGATGCGGAAGCCGCGCTCTTGGCGGAGCCGCTCTACCGACAAGCCTTGGCTCTCGATCGGCAACGACTCAGCGAGCAGCATCCGCTGCTTCCGCAAAGTCTCACCAACCTCGGCGTTATCCTGGAGCGCCAACAGAAGTACGACGCCGCGGAACCGCTCCTTCGGGAAGCCCTTCATCTTCGCCGGAGCATTCTCGGTGACGGCCACCACGATACCCAGGTGACCAAGGCGAGCCTGGTGGACGTGTACTGTAAGATGGGCCGCCACTCCGATGCGGAGCCACTGGCTCTGGAGTTGTACGCTTGGGTCTCAGGCCATTCGGACGGAACCTTGCGAAAACGCTACGCTCCGCACGCCATCGAAATAATCATCAAGGTCTATGAGAGTTGGGAGAGGCCTGAGAAGGCCGCCGAATGGCGAACGAGGCTCACGGACGTCAATAACGGAAAGGATGGACCATGATTGCGTTCAGAAACTCGCGGCGACGCGCGTACTTCTATTGGCTTGCGGCAGGAATTACGGCCGCTTGGGGTGCCCTGATGGCCATCGGGCACCTGTGCTGAGTATCCCCTGCCTGGGTCCGTGTCCTCTTGTTGGGACGATACGACGAGGCAGCGCGGGCGGCATGTACGATCAGCATAGTATGAAGGAGAATCTTCGATGTCCCTCATCGGATCCAATGCCCCAAGATTTGATTGCAAGGCGGTCGTGGACGGACAGCCGGCGCAGTTATCGTGGGAACAGCTTCAGGAAGGTAAATGGCTCGTGCTCGTGTTCTACCCGCTCGATTTTACGTTCGTCTGTCCCACCGAGATCATCGCCTACAGCGAGGCCACCGAGCGTTTCGCGGCACTGGATGCCAAAGTCGCGGCGATCTCCGTGGACAGCGTGTACACGCATCTCGCCTGGGTCAACACGCCGCGGAACGAGGGTGGCCTGGGCGAGATTGCGATCCCGTTGATTTCCGACCTCGATCGGTCGATCGCCAAAGCCTATGACGTGTTGCTCCCGGAGGGCGTGGCGCTTCGCGCACTGTTTCTCGTTGACCCCAAGGGGCGCGTCCGGCACGCTACGATCAACGACCTCCCCGTCGGTCGGAGCGTGGACGAAACGATCCGTGTAATCAAGGCGTTTCAGCACCACGAGGCGTACGGGGACGTATGTCCAGCAAACTGGACACCGGGGCAACCAACCCTGGTGGCGGAACCCGCG
>SBAX01000172.1 GCA_005240095.1 Phycisphaera mikurensis | reverse complement strand
GCCCGGCTGGATCAGATGATGGCGGCGTGAATCCCATGGCCGGAAGTCTTACACAAAAACGGCTGAATCGATTCCACTTGAACCCCGAGCCAAGACAAGGCGGTATAGTACCTATTTCTTCGCAGCAGCGGCGCGACGTTGGATCTCGTCGGGAGGGACATCCTCGATGTGCGTGCTGATCCACCACTCGTTGCCCGCGGAGTCCTTCACACCCGCGGTGCGGTCGCCGTAGAACTGGTCCGAGGGCTCGCGGATCGATGTACCCCCGGCTTGCAGAGCGCGGCGATAGAGGGCATCCGTATCGGGCACGTACAGCAGCAACATCGCAGGCATGGGCTTGCGATCACCGCAGGCCTCGCCCATCATCACCATCGAATCGCCGATCTTGACTTCGGCGTGCATGATGCGCCCATCGGGCCCCAGGAAGCGATCAACTTCCTTGGCGTCGAATGCCGTCTTGAGGAAGTCAATCTGCTTGGCCGCATCGGGAACGAGCAAGTAAGGGGTCACGCTGTGGTGGCCGGGAGCAATCGGGTTGACGGGCATGGGTCACCTCCTTCGCCCATCAGGCTACCACGCGATGAGTTCAGAAGCCACCACTATTCGCCGTGCAGTGACGCACGAACCGAGCCGGACTGTACAGCGGCGAGGGCGGCCATCCCGGTGACAGCGATGACGGCGGCCACGCCCACCAGGACTGCAGCCAGCGACGTCCAGGGAATCGTCACGGCACCTGCCGTGAGGACTGGGGCAATCGCCACGCCCGCAGACAGCGCTGCGGCGAACAAGCCGGCGAGTGCCAGGGCGTAATTCTCGGCCAGGATCATCACGGCCAGAGCACCTCGGGAGAATCCCACCGCCTGCATGACGGCCAGCTCACGCCTCCGCTCCCAGACGCTGCGAAGCAGAACCGCGGCGAGGCCGGCGGCGCCCAGCAACAATCCAATGCCGCCGAGGGTTTGGAATGTAGAAAGATAGGTGTTCTGGACGGCGAGGAAGTCCGCGAGGCGACGGGTGGTCGAAGTGGCGTCGAAGCCGAAGCGCTCCAGCTCCCGTTCAAGGACACCCTCCACATGCATAGCGCGGTCGGGGACGGTCTCGATCAGGAAAAACTGCCGTCCGGAGATGGAGGGAAACAGAGCAGTAAAGTGCTCTTCCGCGATGAGGACCTCATTTTGCAGGGCACTGTTCTTGAGCAGGGCCACGAATCGCAATTGAACCTGCTTGCCACGTTCGTCGTTGATTACCAGGTCCCGGCCAAGGCCCAGGTGCATCTGCCATTTGACGGCGCTCTCATCGCCGATGGCGGGAATGACATCGCCGGGCAGCTTCGATTGAAGCAAAGCCCAAGGTGACTCCGCGTGATCGGCGGTCGTGGCGGCGAAGCGAAATCCGCCACGGGCGATGAACTCATCGGGAACGCCGAGAATACGCGGGTCGGTGGGTCGGTAGAGGTTCAGGCAGCTTGCCTCATCGCCGGTGCGAAGGCGGAAGGACATGATCTGCGTGCCGGCATCGAGGGAGGCGTCGTCCACGCCAAAGGAATCGCGGCCTTCCTTGGTGTTGAGGTCGTAGGGCAGAGCAACGGCGGACTCGGCGAGAAGTGAAAAACCGCCCGTGCCTCCGTGCTTACTCTGCTCCTGCTCGGGCCGAAGGCGAAAGGCCTGGAGCGCTAAGATGACGAACGCGGCGCTGGCGATCAGTCCGGCGGTAAGCATGCTTCGCTGGACGTTGCGCGGTGCGCCGCGGAGGCCGAGGCGAAGGATGGTCGTGGGGCCGGGGCGCTGAATGACGCCCCGCGGCTCGCGGCGCAGCAAACTCAAAAGGGCCGCAAGGCTGGCTACCAGCATGGCAATCCCGCCGAGGAAAAAGGTGATCGTCTGTTGCTCGCCACGGCTGAGGACTGCATAGGCGACCGCAGCTGCGGCGATGAGGACGGAAACAGCGGCTGTCCAAGCCGCGCCGCGGCGCCGGCGCCGATACAGCGTCGGCTCGGACGTCGCACCGGCAAGCAGACTGCGCGGGCCCCGGTGAGTAAGGCTTCTGACAGCCCATATCATGGAGGCGGCCGCCACGATCACGCCGGCACAAAGACCGATGAGCAGCGTAGCGCTCGAGACGTGCAGCCGCAGGAAAGGTGCATTGACGGCCGCGGCCCACCAGGAGCGCAGCCCGCTGAGCATCAGCCACGCATAACCCGCGGAGGCAGCGGCGCCCAGCGCGCCGCCAGCCACAGCGAGGGCAAGCCCTTCAACCACGAGCAACCCGGTTACGGCGCGGGGGGTGAAACCCTCGGCGAGCAGCAGTCCAATCTCGAAAGATCGCCGTTCGATGTTCAGACGAAACAGAAGGGCGGCAAGCATCGCGGCGGAAATGATGAGGAAGGAGCTGAACCCGATGAAGAGCATCCCGAAGTCGGTAGCGCCGTGACTGGCTTCTTCCGCCCGCTGTCGGAGGGGCTCCCAGGTGAACCCTATTTCGAAGGGGTTCAAAGCTTGGAGAATGCGGCGCGAGAACTGCTCAGCGTGGGGGCGGAGACTCGCCGACCTGTTCTTGACCGCCGCGGGGTCCCAGTCGCCTCCGCGGAGCGACGTCAGCTTCCAGTCGAACACTTGCACGAGCAATGACATGCTCCGCACGGAGGTCAACCTTCCGAATCGTTCAGGTTGATTTACCCACAGACGCTGGCCATCGCTCAGGGTGATGAAGGCCTTAGGGGTCGTGCGGTACTGGTCCCAGTATTCTTCGTCCTTGGGTCGAATCCGACGCAGGTCGATGGGGAAGGGCGGGTCCCAGTCGGCGAGGTTTTGCGTGTCCGTGATGCCCTCGTACTTAGGAACGAACCCGGGATCTACGGCCAGACCCGTCAATGGGAGGATTCCCCGCAACGTGAATTCCGCACTACGTTCATCGATCTGACCAAAAGGGTTGGTGACGTAATAGTCCAGGGTGATGGTATCACCGACTTTTGCGCCCAGGTCTTCGGCTGCCCATTCATTAAGAAGAATCTCTCCATCCCGCAGCCCGGGGGGATCATTCCGTGCAGTATTGGTGAGGATTCGTCCGCCCCAGCTGTCGGGGTCGATCGCCGCAACGACAGAATAAGGTATTGCTTCTGCCGGAGCGGAGGGCTGAGGCGAGTTGCGGCGGATCGAATTAGCGAGGTGAGCCAAGACGCGGGAGAAGGAATTGTCCAAAGAGCCGAGATTCGAATTTCGTTCGACCGGCATCGGAATGAGCAGGCTTTCACTCTCGAGTGAGGCGTATCCGCGCGCTTCGTCGACGCGCATTCGCAGTCCGTAGTCGGAGAGGGTGAGATGCCGCTTGAGTACGCTGTCTTCAGACAACTCGCCGGGGCGCCAGGGGGCGCCGCCGGCCTTGGCGACGAGAATTACGTTCGCCGAGCCTTCGGCTTTCGACGCCTTTTGGAGCTGTGCGGCCGGAATGTACACGTTGCGCGGGGCGGCTTGTGACGCGTTTAGGGAGAATGCGCCCAGCCCGGTCGCGGGGATGATTGCAGCGACTGCCTCGCGGAGCGTAGAGACGGTCTCGTCGCGTCGGCCAAACAAGGTATCTGTTGAAATAGAGGACGGGGTCTGCGTGCGAATCAGGATCTCTTCGCCGATGGACGCGTGGAGTTCCGCGGCGAGGGCTTCGTTGAGCACGATGCCGTTGTAGAGCTGTCCCGCAGCCGCAGGACCCTCATCCCGGCCCTCTCCCTGGGAGGAAGAGGGAGAAAGGTTCCAGAAGCAGTCGTCCACGCCGAAGACGTTGATGTTGTTGGCGCGGGTCCGGCTCTCTGCATGGGTCGCCGAGCCTCGCAACAGGATCATCGTGCATACGCTTGCGGACTGCGACTTGAAGCTGCTGTCGGCCGCCATCTCCTCGGCCAGGGCTTCGCGGAAGAAGCGCTGGCCGACGAGGGCGAATTCGACGCGGCCTAAGCGCCCCAGGGCGGTCTCGCGGAGGCTGCCGCGCATGGAGTCGCCGACAATGAGTGCTCCGGTGAGCGCGGCGGTGCCGACAGCGGCGCCCAGCAGGACAGCGAGGTTGGGGCGCCAATGGTAAGCCGCGGAGCGCAGTGCGAGTGTGTAGAGCCTCATGACGCTTTGGAAGAAACGAGGGTGCCGTCGATTAGTTCCCACCGCTGGTCGAAGCGCTCCGCGAGGCGCTGGCTATGGGTAACGACTATCAGGATGGTGTCGTCCTCGCGGTAGACCTGGGCGAGCAGCTCGGCGATGTTTTCCGCCGTGGTGCGGTCCAGGTTGCCGGTGGGCTCGTCGGCCAGGAGCAGGGCGGGACGGTTGACCATGGCCCGGGCGATGGCCACGCGCTGCCGCTCTCCGCCGGAGAGTTCGGCCGGGCGATGATCCAGACGCTCGGAAAGGCCTACGCGCTCCAACAGGCGCTTCGCGCGAGTTAGGTTGTCCTCGCCGCCGTTCGTGGATGTAGCGTCACCCCTTGTGCGCGACGAAGGACGCGCCAGCGTGGGCATGAGCACGTTCTCCAGGACGGAGCACTGAGGCAGCAGGTGGTGATCCTGGAAGACAAAGCCGACGCGACGGTTGCGAAAGCCGGCGAGCTCCTTGGGGGGCAGGATGAACGGGTCGGTGCCATCCAGCGACACTCGACCCGATGTGGGGGGCTCCAACGTGCCGAGAATGTTAAGCAGGGTGCTCTTGCCCGATCCCGAGGGCCCCATGATGGCCGCGGACTGCCCGCCGCGCAGAGTGAGGGTGATATTCTTCAGGATCACTAGGTCGCGCGAGCGCGTGGGGTAGGTCTTGGCGAGGGATTCGACTTGCAGGAGGTGCTGGTCAACGTTGGCCACAGTAGGATTCGTAAACTGCCCAAGCCTTATCGGCCATGATCTTGTCAGTAAAGCCCGCACGAACGCCGGTGCGGGCGCTTTCGCCAAGTCGTGCCCGCAGACCTTCGTCGTCCATCAGACGGGCGATCGAATCGGCGAGCCCCTTCTCGTCGACCGGATCATACAGCAATCCTCCGCCGGTGGCTTCGATCATTTCGGGGAACGACCCGTGGCGCGGCTGGACGACGGGCACGCCCGCGGCCATGGCCTCGAGGACGTAGACGCCCTTGGCCTCGCGGTAGACGGTGGGCACGGAGAACACGTGCGATCCGCTGATGAGGGCGATCTTCCCGGAACGGTCGACCTCGCCGAGGTATTCGAAGGCCTCCAAGATACCGTGATCGCGAAGGAGAGCTTCTACGGCGTGCAAGTAAGGACGATCACTCGGAGCCAGATATCCCGCGGCGCGGACCACGCAGCGTCGCCCGGCTTCCCGCAGCGCTACCAGTGCCCGCGTCAGGTTCATCAGGCCCTTCGCCGGACACACCCGGGCAAGGTAGCCGATGGTGAAATGCGACTCCGGCGGCTTGGGTCCGGCGGCAAAGTCGTCTGCGTGAATCCCGATGGGCACGAAGTGCACCCGCTCGGACGGCAGTCCGAAGTGGGTGGCGGCGTGCGCGCCGTAGTATTTCGTCACGGCGATGAACCCATCGATATCGCGGGCGGCGTCGCGAACCAGCTTGAAGGCCTGCGAGCGGTAGGGCTCGGTGAGTTCGTCGAGGAAGATGTCCTCTCCCCCCAGGGTGCACAGCACCGGCACCTTGAGCGCCTCTCTGAGCGGAGCGGCAAGGCCCGCGAGCATCAGGAAGGGCAGGCTGACGAGGTCCGGCTCGACGGCGCGGAGGGCTTCGATGAGCCGATCCAGCTCCCGGCGCTGAGACCCATGCCTGCCTCGCAGAATGGAAACGGTCATGGCGCCGAGCTCGGCCGCGGAGGTGCTCCCCGAGAAGCGCATCGCCCGGCGGAGGATCGCGGGGGCATCGAGCCATGCAGTCACCCAGCGGGGCAGGCGGCGGAATAAAGCGCTGTGCTGCTGCAGGAAGACGTTGATGCCGCCGTAGTAGATGGGGGCCCGGCTGACGTCGGTTTCGTCCGTGCGGAGAGGGGTGTACATGGGCATGAGGACAAGGTCGCGTTCCTGGCCGATGAGCGTGGCCGCGAGGCGGTTGTCGCGCATGCAGCTCCCGCAGTACATCCCCGCCGCCCCGGAGGCCAGATAGGCGACTCTCATAGCTTCCTACTGCCGAACGTGGCATGGCCAAGCGCGGCGCCGCCATGCGTGGTCCAAGCGTAGCATCCTAACACTACAGCGCTAGTTCTGCTCAAGCGAAATGGTTGAGCAGGCCGATGCCATCCTCCAACCGAAAGGAGGTGTGGCATGACGGCGGAGCAGGT
>SBAX01000123.1 GCA_005240095.1 Phycisphaera mikurensis | reverse complement strand
TGCTCCGCCGTCATGCCACACCTCCTTTCGGTTGGAGGATGGCATCGGCCTGCTCAACCATTTCGCTTGAGCAGAACTAGCGCTGTAGTGCTAGACGGCTGCCCTAGTTTCCAGTTTCTAGACGAGGCCGACCGTCCATCGGACCACCCGTCCATCCCCCTCGGAAAGCACCCACCGCTCAACCCGCTTGACGCACGGCAGACCAAACGGCGACGGTTCCCCTCTCCGCTGTCCTTGCTCAACTGATGATGAGTTGCCGACATCAAGGCGATGTTGCCACGCACCTTAAGACACGCTCGACCATCAAGCTAAAGGACAATGACCTTTAGACTATGCTGCATCCGCAGCGCACTCGTTCTTGGGGAGATGAGCGAATGCCTGAACTCAAAGACGACCCGCTCGGCGGCGAATGCGGCCCACCCACGGCGACTCCCACGCTTCCTCCGCGAACCGCATCTCGCGCAAATGGTCTTGGACAGACCTGTCCTCATTATTGCATCGTGTCTCTTGAAGGCAACTGGCGTAAGTAAGAATTCCATGAAGAAAAGCGTGCAACGCTGGTTCATGACACGCATTCGGCGGGCGACTCTTGCAGGGAAGGAACAAATGGACAAGCCTCGTCGATCGGACACGCTGAACAATCTGTAATGGGCGGTTGGCGGGGCATCGAAAAAGTCATAGTCTCACTGTCGTTCGGCTTTCCAACCACCAGGTGGACGATTATGCTTCCGTCGCGCGCGGCACCCCCGGGACGGCAACGCCGGCCCCTCATCGGCGAGGCCTGCGGGGTCTTGTGGGACCGATCGATCCTTTCCTGACAACGTGGAGGAGACATACGTGATGCAAAGCCTCGACGTCCGACCCTGTCTCAGAAGGAAACGCCGGCTGGAACTGACCGTCCTGGGCCCGGCATGGGTCCTTGTCATGACGGGTTGCCCGCCAGACCACCGCATGACACTCAACCAGTTCCTGGAGATGCAGCAGACGGCGCCGCTGCCGCCGGATGAGGCAGTCGAACCCCCGCCGGCCATCGAAGTGGACCAGCACCTCGGGCCTTACAAGGTCGGGCCTGGTGACGTGCTGATGATCACGCTTACGGGAACGCAGGCGAATATGCTTCCGCCCGTTCAGGTGCGCGTGGATCGCGATGGCAGTATTGATATGCCGGTCGTGGGGTCTGTTTCGGTGGGCGGGCTTGAGTTAGAGGACATTGAGGACCGCATCCGGCAGGCGTACACCCCGCGGGTGTACACCGAGGCGGTGGCCCATGTGCAGATGGTGAGCGTGCACACGACCAATGTGCTGGTCGTGGGTGCGGTGGCAGCGCCCGGGTTGGTGCAGCTTCGGCGGACGGAGCGAAACCTGCTGTACGCCATCGTGGCCGCCGGCGGCGTTTCCGAAGACGCCTCCGGCCAGGCGGTGCTGCGGCGCATCCGGCGGCCCAACGAGGTCGTGACCTACGATCTGCGCGATCCAATCCAACTGAAGGAAGCGTTGGCCCTTGAGCCGCTGGAGAGCGGGGACATCGTCACCGTCGAGGCGGCCGTGCCCAACACCGTGTTTGTGGGCGGGCTGGTCAATCGGTCAGCGCCACAAATCTATCCGCCCGGGGCGCGGATCACGGCCTTGCAGGCCATCGCCGGGGCGAGCGGTCTGCGGACCGACATCGGGCCGTCCGACGGCACGCTGATCCGGCGGATGCCCGATGGTCGCGACGTGCACGTCAAGCTCGATCTCAATCGCATCGCCCGGGGTGAGGATCCGAACATCGTGCTGGCGGCCGGGGATATCCTATGGGTCCCGGACACTTGGGAAACGCGGTTCAAGGACTTCGTCAACCGCAACTTCTTCTTCCGCGGGGGCGTGAGCGTGACCTATAACGTCACGGGCATCGAGTTCCTCAACCGCCGGGAGCTGCAAGGGGCGGGAGTGAGCAACCAGAACCTTCAGGACCAGTTCGACCCCCTGGGGTTCCTGAATCGCAACTCGGCCCTCAACACCCTCACCTCCCGCCCCCCGCCGTAGTGAGCCAGGATAACAGGATTTGACATAATTCGTTAATGGATGGTATCTTCCGATTCATGAACGTGTCGCTGACGCCGCACCTGGAGAAGTTCGTTTATCGCAAACTGGCTGGTGGGGGTTACCAGACGGCCAGCGAGGTCGTTCGCGATGCCCTGCGCTTGCTCGAGGCGAAAGACCGGTCGGAGAAGGCAAGACTCGAGGAGCTGCGCGGTGAGATTCGCGTCGGGCTCGAGCAGCTCGATCGCGGGCAGGCGGTGCCCTTCGACGACGAAACCGTGAAAAGAATCAAGGCGACCGGTCGCAATCGGCTGAGGGCCGCCAAGGCACCGAAGTCCGGCCGATGAAGGAAGCTCGCCTTTCGGAGCAGGCTGAGAAAGACCTCACCGACATCTGGTTGTACATCGCGCAGGACAGTCCCAGGGCCGCAGATCGTTTCGTTCTTCGGGTCCATGCCAAGTGCCAGGAATTGGCTGAGTCGCCTGGAATCGGGCGGCCACGCGCGGAGTTGGCACGGGGACTCCGCAGCTTCCCGCTGGGCAGCTATCTGATCTTCTACCGCGAGGCCGAGGATGGAATTGAAGTGGTCCGCGTTCTGAGCGGCTATCGCGATCTACCGCCGCTGTTTACTGAATGAGTCCAGCGACGGTGAACCATGGGTTTGACAGTCGCCCTCGCGGCAAATACCGTGGCTGGGCACGCACGATAAACCATTCGCGCGGGCGTGTTCGACCCCGATGCCCAAGACCCTGTACCTGATCGACGGTCACTACCAGATTTACCGGTCCTTTTACGGGCTGCCGCAAGCGTTGACGAGTCCCAAGGGTGAGCCGACGGGGGCCACGCACGTCTTCTTTGCCATGCTCTTTGCCCTGGTGCGGCAGCGGAAGCCCGACTACCTGGCGATGGTCATGGACGTGGCCGACGAGACGGTGTTTCGGCGGGAGATTGACGCGAGCTACAAGGCCCAGCGTGAAGCCGCCCCCCAGGACCTTGGCGTCCAGATCGACCGCATCGTCTCCACCGTGACAGCTCTTGGCACGCCGATCTATCGCGTGCCCGGCTACGAGGCCGACGACGTGATGGCTACCATCGTCGAGCGCCTCCGCGATCGTGACGATCTGCAAATCTTTCTGGTCAGCCGGGATAAGGACTTAGAGCAGCTCATGTCCGACCACGTGCGGATGTTCGATCCCACGAAGAGCGCGGAGATCGATCCGCAGACGCTGCTGCGGGAGAAGGGCTACACCCCGGCGCAGGCAGTGGAGGTGCAGACGCTGGTGGGCGATTCGACGGACAACATCCCGGGGATCGCGGGGGTGGGGCCGAAGACCGCGGCGAAGCTCATCGCCCAGTACGGCACGGCCGACAACGTCCTCGCCCATGCGGACGAGCTGACCCCCAAGCTGGGGGAGAAGGTCAAGGCCTTCGCCGACCAGTTGCCGCTGACCCGCAAGCTCGTCACGCTCCACCGCAACGTGCCGCTGGATTTCAATCTAGCGGAATGCAGAGTGGATCGGCTCACGCCTGGGGCTCTGCGCCCGATCTTCCAGGAGCTGGGATTTACACGACTGATCGACGGGCTGGACACGCTGGGCGTGGGCGCGGCAGCGGCGGCACCGGCGCCGCCTGCGGTGGTGGTCGAACGTCCGCGAGAAGTCAAATACACACTCGTGGACACACCGGAGAAACTCGACGCTCTTGCGGCGGACCTGGCTAAGCAGCCTGCCTTCGCCTTCGACACGGAAACGACCGAGCTGCGCGCGGTGGAGGCGGCGCTGGTGGGCGTGTCGTTCTCCTGGCGCCCCGGGGAGGGGTACTACGTGCCCGTGCGCGGCGCGGGCGGTCCTTTGCTTCCCGAAGCGCTGCTGGCCGGCAAGCTCAAGGCCGTCCTTGAAAACCCCGGCATCATCAAGGTCGGGCAGAACGTCAAGTTCGACATGCTGGTGCTGCGGCAGATGGGCATCCGCGTGGCCAACGTGCGCTTCGACACCATGCTGGCCGCGTTCCTGCTGGACCCGCTGGCCCGGGCGCACTCCCTGGACTTCCTGGCTAAGACGTACTTCGACCACGACATGATCCCCATCAGCGACCTGATCGGCAAAGGCAAGGACGAGATCAGGATGGACGAGGTGGGTACGTCGCGGGCCTGCGAATACGCGGCCGAGGACGCCGACATCACTTGGCGGCTCAAAGAGCTGCTTGCGCCGCGCATCGAGGGCAGCCACGTGCACGCCCTTTTCCACGATGTGGAGATGCCTCTAAGCGAGGTGCTCGCGGAGATGGAGCATAACGGCGTGGCCCTGGACGTGCCCTTGCTCAAGAAGCTGGGCGCATCCATGGAGGATAGGCTGATCGAGCTGTCCCGCGAGGCCCAGCGGGTGGTGGGCCACTCCTTCAACCTCGACTCGCCGCGGCAGCTTTCGCAGGTGCTGTTCGACGAGCTGCAACTCTCCGTGCAGCGCAAGACCAAAACGGGGCGGAGCACGGACGCGGATACGCTGGAAGCCCTCGCGGCGCAGACCGACCATCCCCTGCCCAAGCTGATCATCGAATATCGCGAGCTTTCCAAGCTCAAAAGCACCTACATCGACACGCTGCCGGGCATGGTGTTCAAAAAGACGGGGCGGGTGCACACGAGTTTCAATCAGACCGGGGCAGTCACGGGCCGGCTGAGCTCCAGCAATCCGAACCTGCAGAACATCCCTATCCGCACGGAAACGGGCCGGGAGATCCGGCGGGCGTTTGTGGCCGGCGACGGTGAGCACGTGCTGCTCAGTGCCGACTACTCACAGATTGAGCTGCGCCTGCTGGCCCATTTCAGCAGGGACCGGGCCTTGATGGAGGCGTTTCGATCGGGACAGGACATCCACCGGGCGGTGGCCGCACAAGTCAACGGCGTCATGCCGGAATTGGTCACGCCGGCGCAGCGCAGTGCCGCCAAGGCGGTGAACTTCGGAATCATCTACGGACAGACGGCCACCGGTCTGGCGCGGAGCCTGGGCATCCCCGGCAGCGAGGCCCGCAAGTTCATCGATCAGTATTACTCCCGCTATCCGGGTGTGCGGGCGTTCATCAATTCCTGCGTGGCGGACGCCCGGCGAAGCGGCTACGCCCAGACACTCTTCGGGCGGCGCCGGCCGATCCCGCAGCTTACTTCGCGCAATCGCAGCGAGATCGCCTTCGGCGAGCGCATCGCGGTCAACACGGTGGTGCAGGGCTCGGCCGCCGATCTCATCAAGCGGGCCATGATCGACATCCATCGCGAAATCCAATCCGCGAGGCGCCCATCGCGGATGCTCATCCAGGTCCACGACGAACTGGTCTTCGAAGTTCCCAGGGCGCACGTCGAGGAAGAAGCAGCGATGATCCGGCAGAAGATGGAGAATGCCATACCGCTGGACGTGCCGGTCGTCGTCGATGTGGGCTGGGGGCCCAATTGGGCGGAAGCGAAATAGTCACCAGTTACCGGTTACCAGATACAACGTCGGGCAACGGAATCCCGTGGTGACTGTGGCCTCGGTCTGCCGTCACTCTCGCGCCGGTCGTTGGCGTCTAGTTTCCAGTTTCCAGTTTCTAGTCTCTAGTTTACGAGCCGAGGGTAATGGCGGAGGCGGATTGGACGGCGGCGGCTTCGTCGAGCTTCTGCAGGAGATAGTCCTTGGTGATCTGCCCGTCGAATTTGAGGGGCGCATCCACTTTGCCGGGAGGATAGACGAGATAGAGCGGGAGCAGGATGGATCCTTTGTGTTTGACCAGGGCGTCCGCGATGTTCTGGTCCTCGGTGGTGAAGTCGGCGCGGAAGGTGGCCACATCGAGGGTCTTGACCCGCTCGGTGAATTCCGGGGTGTTGATGGCGATCTTCTTGTTGATCTTGCAGATGGTGCAGAACTCCGAAGTGAAGTCCACGAAGGCGATCTTTCCGGCGCGAACGGTTTCTTCGACGGCCTGCTG
>SBAX01000041.1 GCA_005240095.1 Phycisphaera mikurensis | reverse complement strand
TCCCCGACCGCCAACCCAGCCCCGCCGCGGTGTAGGGTTCGTGTCTCGTTAGCCGTAACGCAGGCCTTCAGCCCGCGCGGACGTACTGGCGATCGAAGCCCCCCTCCTTAACAAGGAGGGGTTGGGGGTGGTCTCCCGCCGAGCCGCCGTCTAATAGCCGCGAGCCGCGGGCTTCAGTCCGCGCGGACGTCGAACAGCCCGCGCTCGCCGTTGAGAGTTTGACGACCATCCGTCCGCCGAGCTGGTGGTCCGAGCCCCCCTCCTTGCCAAGGAGGGGGCAGGGAGTGGTTCTCTGGTGCTAAGGCGGCGTAGCGCCTACAGTCTACAGCCTATAGCCTGCAGCCTACGGTGCCCCATGAACGATGCTGCGAACACGATCGCGGACTTGAAAAAGCTCGTCGCCGACTTCATCGCCGAGCGCCACTGGCAGCCCTTCCACGATCCCAAGAACCTTTCCGCCTCCATCGCCATCGAGGCCGCCGAGCTCATGGAGCACTTCCAGTGGCTGCGCAGCGATCAGCTTGATGAGGTCAAGAACCATGCCGACACCATGCGCGAGATCCGCGAAGAAGTCGCCGACATCGCCGCCTATCTGCTCTCCTTCGCCACCCGCATGAACATCGACCTCGCCGCCGCCCTCGAAGAAAAGATGCGCAAAAACGCCGCCAAATACCCTGCCGATCAATTCCGCGGGAAGTTCAAATAAGAAGCCGCGCTGTGTTGCTAGCGAAACCCTTCGCGCGGCTGCGTCGTACCGCCGGCAAGAAGCGAGTCGAGGTCCTCCGTGGTGACAAACTTGGTTTCGCCGTTGGCGAAAGCGACTCCTATGCGGGATGTGATGTCAGGGTGCCGCTGATACGCGATCACTGCCGTGTTGGCGCAGGTCGAATATTCGGCCGCCCGTGGGGGTTCCAGGTACACGAAGTCGTCCACGTATGCGTATCCGGCCGGATAGCGGAACTCACTCAGCGGCCGTGCAAAGCAGGAGCCGCCCAGGACGATGCAGAATGTCCCGGCAGAGCTCAGCAGAATCCACGATCGCAGTGCTGCCCGAAAGGTCAGCCCCAAGAGAACGGCAAACAAGCATGGAAGGAAGAACCAGACAGGACGCTCGCCCAGGCGCTCGGCGTGCTCGTATCGGGCCCCAAGTTTGTCCCGCTCACTCAATGAGCTGAAGGAGGGAGGGAGGTGCGCTCGGGCCGCGGCGGGATCGAAGCGGCAGTCTATGGGCAACCCTCCACATTGTCGCGTCCATTCTTGGGCCACTGATTGGAGATTTCGGCCGGACAGGACCAATAGACCTGCCGGAGCGCCGCAAGTGATAATACTCGGAACCGCCAACACGCTCGCGACGCCCAGCGAGAAAAGCAAGAAGCGCAGGCCCCAAAGAGTGAGCGGGTGAATGAACGATTGGATGCGCGAACGCCACGTCGGAAGATGATCGAGATAGGTCCGGTCATCGACGAACGAGAACAACCCGCCGCATTCGGGGCATCGCGGCACCTCCTGACCGCGCAGATCGTAGCGGCATGAGCGGCAGTACACCGTACGTCTCCGAACGAGTTACCGGTTGATTATAGGCTTGGGGTCGCGGGTGGTTGCGGAACGAATCCGGAAGCCGACGCGGCTCAGCAGGAGCCCCGGTGCATTGGGACAGGCCTCGCTCCTCGGACAAGTGCTGGAGGCCGCGTTACCGCCCCCTGCCTTGCTGTTCTTCCGCCTCCTGCCGTATGCGGGCGATGAGGCGGTGCCAGAGGTCGGTCACGTCGGCGAATTCGTATTGCAGCACGTCGGCCAGCAGGACATAGTCCTGGGCGATGAGCGCCTTCTTGATCTGCAGCAGCACATCCTTGGGCCGGCCCAAGGCCACCGCAATGGTCTCATCCCGGATGGTGGTCGCGCTCGGGTCCATGTCCAGCAACGTCAAGGACTTCCCCACAGCGTCGTGAACCTGCTGCCAGACCTGGAGACACTCGCCCAAGTTCGCAATCGCCTCGCTGCTCTTGCCCTGGATGAGCATCTCGGCGACGTTCTGGGTGGCCGTCTCCGTCTCCTCCAGGGAGGCCGCCGCCTGCGTCATCGTCTCAATGACCAGGTCCTCCTTCGTGCTGCTGAAAAGCTCCAGCCGCTCGAAAGAAGCCACCGGCCTTCCCAGCGCTCCGGCGATCGCCGCCCCCACGATCTCTTCCCCGTCGCAGCGAAAGCTCACCAGAATCCGGCGCGGGGCACACAGCGCGGTCTGCACCTCGCGCAGCCCTTCCTCCAGCGTGCCCTCGCCGAGCACGGCCGCATCGATCGCCTTGTCATCCATGAACAGCTGCAAGAAGTGCTCCCATAGGTCCCATAGGTCCTATCGGCCCTATGGCTTGGTCTTAAACGGCGGGGGCACCTGCCACGCCTCGAACAGGCCCACCATGTCGGTCACGCCCAGCGGCCGCGGGATCGCGTATAGCTCGCCGTACTTCACACCCACCGCTCCGCCCTCCACGCCCGCCCCGCTGCGGATGTAATGCTCCAGCCAGGCGAACCGCTCGTCATCGAACTGCGATCGATAGCACCGCACGGCCTCGACCTTTTGGTCGATCGTGTCCGTGATATCGACCACGAACTGGCTGTGCCAGTGGTGAATCTCCGCGGCCACCCGCACCGGCCGGTAGACCAGGTGATCCACGCGGAAGGGCTCGGTGTTGTCGAAGCGGTCGTTCCACTTGGTGAACTGCGAGTAGAACCGCGCCGCCTCGGCGATGAGCTGGCCCTGCCAGTGATCTGGCGAGGCCGAAGGCGTCCGTCCGGCCATGCCCACCAGAATCTTCGGCCGGTACCGCCGCAGCACCGTGGCCAGGGCATACCGCGCCTCCGGTCCGTCCATCAGCAGTCGGTTCGGCAGATTGAGCATCTCGCAGACTTGCACGCCGAGCACGTCCGCGGCCGCCCGCATCTCCTTCATCCGCGTCTCCGGCGTGCCCCGCGGAGTGGGCTCCCCATTGGTCAGGTGCGCCAGCCCCACGCGATAGCCCTGCTTAACCAGCTTGGCCACCGTCCCTCCCGACCCGATCTCGATGTCGTCCGGATGCGGAGCAGTGAAGATGATGTCCAACGTTTGCCCGGCCATGCCCGGATTATCGCGTGGGCCCACCGTTTGTACAGCCGGGCGCGATCGCCGTGCCGCACTCCGGACAAACGCCGGAGACATTGCCGGTCAGATCGTACTCGCATCGTCGGCACTTGCCCGGGTCGGGCACTCGTCGCCGTCCGCCTTGCAGGACGACCAGGATATGTGTAATGGCTACCCATTGTGCGCCGCCGAATACCGCCAGGCCAATCGCCGCAAACCGCAAATCGGAGCTGAGTCCCGGATAAGCCCAACGTTCAAACGGAATCAACAGGCCCAAGGCTGGAAGGTCAACAAGCCCGATGAAACACATGAAGAAAGGCGTAACGATCAGTCCCTCCGAAAAATGCAGCCCAACCACGACGGATAGGAAAAAAGCGGCAATTAACGCTGTGTGCGCCACGAATACGATGAATCGCGGATCAAAATACCACTCCCGTTTCGTTGCAGGGTTCATACCGCACGCCGTCGACGGCGTTTGGGTTCGGCGTGCTCAGGCGGCATGGCGAAGACGTAGCCGCAACTGGCGGCCGGGCGCGGCGGACGAATGCCGTCCTCGCGCATGCCATCGAGGTGAAACTGAATGGCCTCGTAGATGTTCCGCTGGGCCGCTTCCTCGGTTGCGCCCGTCGCCACACAACCGGGAAGGTCTGGAACGTAGGCGGAGTAGTTGCGTTTGGCTTTCTCAATGACCACGGCGTAGCGCATCAGCGTTTATCCTGTAGCTGAGCTTGTTTGAGAATGCTGTTCAATGTACCACGAGCAAGGTCATCGCTCAGCTTGCCCGCTACCGTAACACGACCCGGTTTCGTCGCGTGCTTGAACTGGCGGTGGCTCCCCCGAGTGGCAGCCAAGTACCAGCCGTCAGCTTCCAACATACGGATCACCGCTCGTACCTTCATTGTACGTTTGTGGCCCCGGGGACTCAACGCTTATGGATAAAACTTCCCCATCATTCTTGGGAAGGGGATCGTCTCGCGGATGTGCTTGAGGCCGCAGAGCCAAGCCACCGTGCGCTCCACGCCCAGGCCAAAGCCCCCGTGGGGCACGCTGCCGTAGCGGCGCAGGTCGAGGTACCACTCGTAATCGGACTGCGGC
>SBAX01000450.1 GCA_005240095.1 Phycisphaera mikurensis | reverse complement strand
GAGTCCGGCGAACTGGAGAGCGATTTCCGCGTGGCGGAATCGGCAGCCGCCCACGCTTAGCGGGTTCCCGTCACGGGCAGCTACCAATTGACGTCCGAGCTGATCCAGCCGTACGGTCAAGGCATGACCCGCGAGGTTAACTCAAAGTCGGCGCGTTCGAGCCAGGCCGTAACCTGCGTCGCCCTGCTGCGAGCAGTCAACGTAGGCGGGAGGAACAAGCTCCCAATGTCGGACCTCGCATCAGCCCTGGCCGACCTGGGGTGTAGCGGCGTCCGGACCTACATCCAGAGCGGCAATGTCGTGTTCCGCACGCCCTCGGCCAACGCAAAACGCGTGCCGCAGCTCATCGAGGAGTGGATCGCGAAGCGTTTCGGTTTCCGGGCACCCGTGGTCCTGCGTACGTCCGTCGAGTTTCAGGCAGTGGTTGCCGGGAACCCCTTCCTGAAGGCCGGCGCAGAACCTGCCAGTCTTCACGTTGGGTTCCTCGCGGATCCGCCGTCCCCCAGAAAAGTCGCCGCCCTCGACTCCCACCGGTCGCCGGGAGATTCCTTCCAGGTTCGAGCACGGGAGATCTACCTGAGCCTGCCGAACGGAGTGGCGCGCAGCAAGCTCACGGGCAACTACTTCGAATCGCAGCTCGGGGCGACCATAACGGTGAGGAACTGGCGCACAGTGCTGGCGCTCTGGAAGATCGCCCAGGAAATGGCCTGAAGTCCCGTGCTCACCTCGCCCTACTTGTTCGCGGAGATGGCAAAGAGCGTTCGGCGGTTGGCGACGTAGAGGACGCCGTTGGCGGCCACCGGGGTTGAATACACCGAATTCTGCATATCGATGACGGCAAGCTCCTTCATTTCCTTGCCGTGCTGCAGGACGGCGACTTCACCGTCCTCATCGCCGAGAAATACTTTGCCATCCGCCACGTAGGGTGAGCCCCACACAGCGGCCATGGTGTCGTAGCGCCAGTAGCGATGGCCGGTCTGGGCGTCAAAGCAGTACAGGAAGCCGCTCAGGTCGGCGGCGTAGAGCAGCCCATCGGCGACAGCACACGTAGAGATGGTCCGATGGAAATCCTCGCCGCCCACGTGCCAGAGCTTCCCGCTTTCGGTCACGTCGCCGGTCTTGGTGGCATCGATGGCATAGAGGTGGCCGATACCCTCGCCGTGCTCGGGGTCCTGCCCGACCGCGAGAAACACCTTGTTATCCCACACCACGGGCGTGGAAATGATCTCGTTCCTGGTCCCGCGCCCGCCGAGGATGTAGACGGCGTCCTTGGGATTGAGATCGAACTTCCAGATGATATCGCCGTTCTTGGGATCCAAGGCGTAGCACCAGCCATCGCCCCCGCCGAAGAGGACCTGTGGCTTTCCGTTGATGACTGCGTAGGCAGGCGAAGACCACTGGCCATGCAGGATATTCTTGGCCGGGTAGTCCTTGGCCCAGACCAGTTTGCCCGTCTTCCTCTCAATCGCAATGAACGTTGGCGCCTCCGGCGAGGGGATATTCAGGTGCCCTTCGTCCACTCCGTTGGAGGTGATGACGAAAAGCAGGTCGCCTCCGGGGACGGGCGACGACGTGGCCAGGTTGTGCGGAAAGACGCCGAGCTCGTCGATCATGTCGAGCATCCAGACGAAGTCGGCGTCTTCTTTTTCCTTGTGCTTCTCGTCGGTGATCGGTCCGTCGTTTTCATCGTCGTAAAAGCCGTTGACGTCGGCGCAGACGACTTCGGCGCGGTTGCTGACGTAGTATAGCCGGTCACCCTCGACGAAGGGCGAGGAACAGATGCCCTGCTCGGGCCAGTCGTTGACCTGTCCGGTGGGAAGCTTGTCGTGGGTGGCCTGCCAGAGCATCTTGCCGGTCTTTTCATCGAAGGCCAGCATGATTCCCTTGTCACCCTTGCTGTGGGGGCGAAACTCGCCGTTGTTGTTGGTGCCCACGAAGATCTTGCCGTTGACCACGACGGGGTTCCCATACGTCTGGGAACCCAGGGGGGCCTTCCACTTGATGTTGGTGCCCGACTTGATGTCCCAGGTGGCGGGAATGTTGGTCTCGCCGGAGACCATGTTGCGGTCGGGCGAGCCGCCCCACATGGGCCAGTCGCCTTTCTTGGCTTTGGCGAGCGGCTCGGCGAGGGTATTTGTCGCCAGGATTCCCAAGGTGATAGTGGCAATGCACCCCGCGCGCCGTGCTTGGTACTTGGTACTTGGTACCTGGTAATTGGTAATTGGTAACTCGTAACTGGTACCTACCGCTCTCTTGCGGTCGCGGCTCAGATGCGTCGCTTCGTCCCTTCGTCGCTTCGTCGCTGCCGTTCTAGTCATTTCGTATCACCTGCAGGTTGTCGTAGAACACTTCCGGGCCGTCGCTCTTGGGGGTCGTGCCGTTGGAATAGGCGTAGATGCCGGGGCTGCCTTCCAGGTTGGGGAAGGGGTCGACAAACTCGATAGTCCAGTCTTTGGGCTCAGGTTCGCCCTTCACCCAGACCTTGCCGCGAATGCGGGCTTCCTTCTCCGAAGGCTCGACACGCAGCTTCATGCGATACCACTTGTTGGTTTCCCAGTTGAAGGGAATCTCATGATGAACGCGAGGCATAGTGGACCAGGATTCCAGCCAGAGCTGGTTGTTGCCCATGAGCATCATGAAATAGCGGGTGTTGATCAATCCCATGTCCGGGCGGAAGCGCTCCCCGCGCGGCGTGCCCAGAATGTCGCTCTCGATCGTGTAGCCACCGGAAACCGGCGGGGTCAGATACCCGCGGATTCGCATGAATGGCGGAGAGGGTTTTTCCTTGGAGGCCACTTTGCGCAGCACCTTGCTGCCATCGCGCTCCTCGATCTTGGTCTTGCCGCCGCCCACGCCGATCCAACCCGGCGGGGCGCTGTCGATCGGCATAGTGTCGAAGGCCTCCGTGATCGGCAGTTTGGGGGCCACGCGCACCCGCGCGGTGGCCGTCATTTCGCCGACTTTGGCGGTCACCGTGCCCGCCGAAAAAACGTTGTCCGCAGCGGCGGTCAGGGTGCCATCTGCTGACACCGCCCCCTTCACTCCCGCCGCCGCAAAGGTCGGCGGCGAGGGAGCGCTGTTGGGCAGAAGATGCCCCAGGCCGTCGAAGCCGCGCAGCTCGAATCTCTGCGACGCACCCGGCGCCAAACTCACCTCCGCAGGAACGAGATGGACTTTCGCCAGCGGGCCCAGAGTGGTGTTCTCCACAGGTCCCGGCGGTATCGGCGGG
>SBAX01000267.1 GCA_005240095.1 Phycisphaera mikurensis | reverse complement strand
GCGTATTCCGTGGTCTGCGGAGACGCCGCTCTTCGAAGGACGGCCAAGTGATACCAGCGTCCCGGCTGAAGATTCGTGTCGGCCGTGAAGACTGCGTCGGACAGATCGGCCCGCTCATGGGTAACGACCACGTCGCCCGCGGCGTTTACCTCCACCGCGTAGAGCGCGTTGTTGGCCAGGTCTTCCGCAGCCCCACCGAGCGTGATCAGCGATTGGGTGACACCGAGGCGGTGGAGGTAGATCCAAGCTTCGATCGTCAAATCGCCGGTGATCCGCAGTGAGCTCGGCGGCGCCGCCAGTTCCGCGAAATCATCGACCCCGTCCAATGCAAGCACCGTGCGCGTCGTGCGCGCCGACGGGATCGGCGCTTCCGTTGCATCCCAGCGGCCGTTGGAATTGCAGTCAGGCAGGGTGATGAACCAGCCCTCAGTTTGCCCCGCCGGGTTTAGCCCGCTCCCCGCGATCGCCAATCCGTCGGTCGAAATGGCGTTGGCCTGCACCAAGGTCCACCCGGTGAGATCATCGGACTCGTGGTCTGCCACGGCGAGCTCGCGTAGATTGAACAGCCCTAAGTCCTCGTGCCACACAAATGCTGCCTGAGGCGATGGTTCTCCTATGACACCCGCCAACCTGCTCCCCCCGACAACAGAACGTCCGTCACCCGACACGCTCATCGCCTCGCTGAACCGGTTTGCCCTGTCCAGCCAGCCCAGTTCGATCAGCCTCGCCGGAGCTGATCCGAAGCCGGGGGTCCATCGGAATGCCACCTGCCCGTTGTTTGGATTCGGAGAGAAGAGCGAGGCACGGCCGACGACCACGCCGCCATTGGTCACTCCGTTCGCCGTCAGGGGCGCCACCCCCGTGGTGGTGTCGGCTCCTATGATCAGCAGAGCGCACTGCTGTGGTGTTAAACAAGGCTGCGCAGGATCAGGGAATATCCAGGCAGAACCATTGCTTCCCACGGTGAACTTTCCGCTTGGGGACGTGTCGTTCACAATCAATGGAGCGCCCGACACGGGAAGTACGGCGGTTCCCCCCGTCAGAGTCCATCGAAATGCAGCGCCGGAGGTGAACGGGTCTTCGCTCGAATTGCCGACAATGACGCTGCCATCATCTGCTATCGCCTTGCCAACAAGAAAGCCGGAATTCGGCAGAAGCGAGGGCTCGACCGTCTCATCTCCCGTCTGGACCGCCCTGTAGGCATTGATGACCGTCCGTGAAAAGCACCCCCTGGTGCAACCGGGATCAGGAGGAATGTTGGTGTTGACCGATCCCGTGACCACGGTGGTCGTACCGACCAGGGCAACGTCCGTGGCCCTGTTCGATCTTCGGTTGGTCACGTCGTTAAGGATGGATAGCAAGACTTCGTTGGGTCCGCGCCGGAACTTCACCGCCTTGGTGCAATTGACGCCGCCGCTGCACGTCCCATTGGCCAGTCCCACGACGACAACCTCGCCGTTGAGGTGAGCGACGCCCAATGCATCGCTGGAAGGGCCGATCCCGCCGGCAAGGTGACCGATTCCCTGAAAGCAAATCTCTCGACTCGGATCGCAAGCCGCGCCGGCATGTGCCCCTGGTGTTTGGCCAAGTGCGGCCCAGAGAATAGCGCAATGGAATACTAACGTCCGACGGCGCCTCGCTACCTGTTCGCCACACGTTGCTGTCTTGATCTTGTGTCTCATCGGATCATTCCGCTCGGTGTACGCATGCCTACTGCGAGCCTGGTTCAGTTCCTACGCGCTCCAATCGAAAGTCCCCACGAACGGTGATGGGTTGCGCTGTTACGCCGTTGATCACTTCGGTGTACTGTCCGGCGAGCCGGCTGGGACCAAATGTCCCATCCAGACTGGCGAGTTCGTCAGAGAGGCTGGGCGCGGTGGGCGCCAACCTGATGGTGATTTCGCGAGTGATTTCGTAGCCCTTGCGATGTTCGGGGTTGTACCGGTGGCGATAGGGGTTGAGCGGGTCCTCCGGCAGGATTTGAAGTGTGCCGCGGAGCGTGCCGGTGGCACCGAACGGATCGATCGGTTCCGCGGGGTCTTCGACCAGGTCGACGGGGCGGTCGAACAGGATGGAACTGAACCGCCGCTGGAGACTTCGACCGTCACGGAAGGTCTGAACGGTGAGGGCGTCGAGCAACCTTGGTCCGGCAGCGCCCGAGGTTCCCGCGGGGTCGGGCAACTCCAAAATGAGCGTCATTTCAAGAGGGGTCGCTGCGGCCTGTTCGAGGGGGATGTCCTGAATGCTGGGATGGGCGCTGACGTGGGTCAGTGTCGCCTTGCCGGCCCAACCTCCGAAGATCGGCTCTACCCTGACGTCCGCCGCTATCACCGCCCGGGCACCCTGGTCGTCGGAGATGTCGATGACCACGGGCGGCAGGATCGTCGAGCCTCCTCCGGCCGTGACGCCTGATACTGCGGCGGCCGTCGCCCGCCGCGGGCGGAGGTCCAGTTGGACCTTGGTCGTTCCCGGGGGAACGTCCAGGGTGACTCCCTCGGCCAGGGGCTGCCACACTGGCAGATCCTGCGATGCCGGATCACGGAATTCGAGCCATTCAATGCCTACCTCGCTTGCGGAGCAATCTCCGTTAGTTAGCGCCACGCAAGCTCGCGCCTGCAGTGAGAGCGTACGGCTGCTCGGAGACGACGGAAGGTCAATGCTTAAAGTTCGTATCGCTGTGCTGCGTCCGAACGACAAGCCGTTGGCGAGGGACGTGATATCCAAAGGACCCGCGTAGTTGAAATCCTGCACGACGTTGATCCAGTAGGCCTCATTCGGGGCGATTGGGTCGGTGAGGTTCCGTCGAACAAGCCCCGCGTCGGTCAGCGAGAAAATGTCATGTTTCAGAGGCGAGCCGGCGGAAACCACCTTTCCGGCTGCGCCAGGATGGGCGAAGAACTCCTCGAAGGTCAGCGGACCTTCGCCGGCGTTGGTCAAGGTGCCGAACGCGTTGCTGGCGCTGCCGGTAAAGGAGATAGGCCGAATGATGGGATGGCCTGTCAGTCGCAAGCTGCCGGCTACGTTGACGTTGATGAGATATGCGCGATGGCCGCGTAGGGTACGGAGGGATTGCAGGGATGCGGGCAGCCCCTTGTCGTAGGAGAACCATCGCCCCGGCTCGTTGCTGCCGGCGCCGGTAAGGCCGCGATTCGGTTCGAACGTCCAGACCGCCCGGCAGTCGAGAGGCGAGGCCTGCAGCGCGAGCAACTGCTCCAGGTCGTTCGGCTCGGGCTCGACGTTCAACCAGACCGCATTCCAGCCGGCGTGCAATTCAATCGTTTCCAGGACCGGCTGCGCGACCCCGGCCGTGGTTCTAGCGAGACCGACGCAGATGGCAACTCCGAGTGCGCGTCGGGCATTCGCGAGAGATCGCCTCCTTGCGAATATAGGCTGCCACCCGCCTGCGCGGCTGGTCCTGCGGCTACGTCGGTGTCCCTGTGACGTTTTCATTGGATTCCGCGATCCCGAGCCCAACCTCAGCGTGTTGTCCCCCCACGTTGAGTCCGGCCCAGGACACGCCCGTGAGGGCTCCCCTACTCAGGACGACGGTTCGGCGGCGCGATTCACGCAGATTTTTTTACGACAGGCGGGCCCTCCCGATCGCGGCGGGCGCCCGTTGCGCGGAGCTTGGGGACGTTCACACGCGGAGGGGAGAAGTGGGGGCAAGCGCCGCCTAGGCGTCGGGCGAGCCGGGCAGGAATTCGTCCAGCCAGTCATCCATACGCAAGACCTGGCGGCGCTGGCGGCGAGCGTCTTGCTCCGCTTGCCGCTGCGCCCAGGTGAGCAGATTGCGGCCAAGAGTCTCCGGTACTTCGCCAGATGGTCCTCTGCTGAGGCACGCAAGTAAGCGAGAGGTCTTGGGCGCGTAGCGGCACAGAAGGTCGTCCTCAAGACTCGCGAACACCTGGCTGCTTCCGGGGTCTCCCTGGCGGGCGGCGCGCCCCCGGAGCTGACGGTCGACGCGCCGGTTCACCTGCCGTTCCGTCGCCAGCACGTGCAGGCCGCCGCGCTCGGCAGCGCCTGAGCCCAGCCGGATATCCGTGCCGCGCCCGGCCATGTTGGTTGCGACGGTGATTCTGCCTGCCAACCCCGCGCGGGCGATGATCGCCGCTTCATCCGCGTGGCAGGTTGCGTTGAGCACGGCATGATCCAATCCCTCAACCGCCAGCCGGCGGCTGAGTCGCTGACTATCGGCAACGGTTCGGGCGCCGATCAGGAGGGGACGTCCTTCGTTGTGAACACGGCGGGTTTCCGCGACGACGGCTTCCCACTTGGCCGCGGCGGTGGTGAACACGCGATCCGGCAATTCCCGTCGCCGGCACGGGTGATGGGTCGGCATGACAGCAACAGGCAGCGCATAGACGTGCCACAATTCGTGGGTGCTCTCGACTCCGGTCCCGGTCATGCCGGACAGGCACCGGTAAAGCCGGAAGAATCGCTGGAAGCTGATGCGGGCACGCGTCTCCCGGGTGCCGCTGATCGGCACGTCCTCCCGGGCCTGCACGGCCTGATGCAAACCACCGCGCAAAGTTCGGTCCGGCGCCGACCTGCCGGTCAGTTCGTCGATCAACGTCACCTGCCCTTCATTTACAAGATACTGTGCATTGCGTTCGAGATGCTCCCGCGCCCACAGCGCGTGAACAACAAGCTCTTCGCCTCGCCGTCGGTCGCGCCAGACCCCGCCCCGGGAGCGGGCCGCCTCTGCCAGACGGCTGCTCCCTAAGGGGGTAAGGGCGACGTCGCGATGACGCCGATCGACGCGATAATCGGTCATCGGGCGCATACTTTCCGCGAGCTCACGCGCTAGAGCATATCCTGCATCCAAGTCTGGGTGAGCCGGGTCGCCTTGGATCAACAAAGGCGTCACGGCCTCATCAATCAGCACAGAGTCGGCCTCATCTACCAGGGCTACGTCGAGGCCGCGCAGCACGGGCATCACCTGACTGCTGCTGTCGCCGGTGATCTGTCTGAGGAGCAGATGCGACGCCTGGCCCGTCGCTCCGATCGTAATCCGGTCGCGGAGAAAGTCGGCTACCACCTCGCGGCTGGTGCAATAGGTCACATCCGCTGCGTACGCACTGCGTCGCTCATCGGGCCCCATCCCTGCCTGGATACACCCGACTCGCAGACCGCAGAATTCGTAGATGCCCCGCATCCACTCGGCGTCTCGCCGGGCGAGATAGTCGTTGACGGTGACCACATGGCAACCCCGCCCGCGCCAGCCGGCCACGACGACGGGGAGCGTGGCGGTGAGCGTCTTGCCCTCGCCGGTGGCCATTTCCGCAATGCACCCGGCCTCCATCGCCAGAGCCCCCGCGATTTGGACGGGGAATGGGCGTTCACCGAGTTGCCGGAAAGCGACCTCGCAGATGAGGGCGAACGCGGCGTCGAGGTCCGGTCGCGCCTGGCGGTCCAGCCGGAAACGTTCGCGCAGCTCACCGGCCGCGGCGCGCAGTGCTACGTCGGGCTGGTCCTTGTGCTGCGCCGACAAGCCGGCGATGAACTCGGCGCGACGCAGCAACGCCTCGGGGCGGAGGCGGCGTCGGGAAAACAATCCGCCGAGGTGATGCCAGGTTGCGTCCACTCCGGCCGGCACGCGCCGTGGTGGACTCCGGTAGGAGAGAAGTCGCCAAAGATGGCTAGGCGCCGCGGGCATCCTCGGTGTGAAACCTCCGCTGCCAGATTCGCCAGAACGCTTGCCAACATTGGCGTCCGAGCGGCTTGGGTGCGAGCGTGAATCGGATTCGAACTCGCTGCCCGGGCAACAAGGGACCAGCGGCTTGGGGGCGAATCCGGATTTCGAAGAACGGTTCGACGGACCTTGTGCCGCGGGGGTCCTTGGAGTCAACCGCGATGGTTCCGCCGGCCGGCTGCCCCAGTGCCGGAGACGGCAGCTGATCCTGTCCTGCGGGCAGAACGTCCTGAATCACGCCTTCGAACTCGGTGAGCGAACGGCCGGCAACGCGCACTTGGGTTCGGACGTTGAGTTCCGCGAACAACTGTCCTGCCACCGCCTGGTCGGCGGTGGCCCGAATGATCACCTGCTCCATCGAAGCCACTGCCCCGACGCGGTCGCCGCGATGCACATATCGGCCCGGCAGCGTGTGGGCATCCGGCGCCACCCAGGTCCCTTCCAGGGGAGCGCGCAGCAGAAGGGCCTCGATGTCCTGCTCTACACGGAGGGATTGTCGCTCAAGAGCCGCGATCTGCGCCTCGATCGTCTGTGCGCCGACGACGTCTCCGTCGCGCCATGCGACCTGCCGGCGCGTTTGGGCAAGGCGTCTTGTGCAGCCCAGCGAGCTTCGACTCGCCTCCAGCTCCGGATTACGAAGGGCGAGCAGCACCGAGCCCGCCCGCACCGGTGTGCCGGATGGCGCGGATAGCTCGACAAACCCGTCCACCGCAGAGTGGATCTCCGCAAACTGTTCCACCTCAACAATGCCGTCCGCATAGGCGCAGTCCGGAGCGGGAAGCAGTCCCAGGACGGCAAGCATCCCCCCTGCCGCGGCGAGCGAAGTGGTCAGCGCGCGGCGCCGGCTGCGTATCAGTTCCGGGGAGGTGAACAAGTAGCGTAGGAATCTGCCGAGCGGAAGCAGGAGCCAAACCACCATTGCGGTCGCCGCGAGGATGGATCCGATGAAAAAAAATCGTTCGATCATGACCAGGAGGATCAGGGGGTACGCTACTATGCGGTATCCCGCGGCGGCAAACGCATACAGCAGCAGACACTTGCGCTCACTCGCCACGTGCGCGGGGGTCTGTATCCATTCCATGGCCCAGACGTGACGCTTCACCAGGTAGCGAACGCATTCTCCCGCGCGCTGCGCCAGGTTCGGAATCTCCAGCAGATCGGCGAGCATGAAATAGCCATCGTAGCGCATGAGAGGATTGCCGTTGAACAATACCGTGGCGAGGCCGGCCACGATCATGATGTTGTAGCACAGGTTATGCAGGGTGGTTGCCTCGGTGGTGTAGCTCCAGGCGACCGCGGCGAGGGCTGCGACGGCGAGTTCGACGAGCATTCCTGCCCCGGCCACCACAAGCCGGTGGCGTTTCGCACGGAAACCCCAGGCACTCGACGTGTCGACGTACGGCACTGGCACGAACAAGATGAGCATGACCCCGAGGGTATGAACTTCGCCCCCGGCGGCATTGCGTTTCCCGAGTGCCTTGCAGGCCATGGCGTGACCGAACTCATGGAGCGCCTTGGTGACGATGATCGCCAGGAACAGGAATCCTGCATTTGAGGGACTGAGCAAGCCGGGGGCGCCCGAGGCCAGATCCATGCCGCCTGTCAGCAGGGCGAACACCCCGGTTCCAACCAGCAGCAGCCACGCCACGATTCCCCAAGGTGTGAACAGCCAGGAGAACAGAAAGCTCCAACGGTCAAGGAAGCTGTCCGGGTCCAACAGCGGGATGCGGATGCAGAGCAGGTTCGCCAAGTATCCACGGACGCGCGCCGACTTCCGGCGCCGGTGCTGAAGCAAAACACCGTCGGCGTCGTCCGATCTTTCGAGGGCCAGCAGGTTGGAGCTGTGCATCATTCCCAGCAGATGGATAGCCTCGCCTTGCGTCGGGGCGTCGTCCGCCAAGGCGTCATTGCAGGCACGCCAGGCCTGGGCAACCGTTCGCGTTCCGTCCAGCAGGCCGACGAAATGGTACGCGGGGCCGCTGAGGCGAAAGAAGTCGTTGCCTGCGGCGTCCCGTACCACGTGCCAGCTATGTCCACGAAAGGTTTGTCGCTGAACGTCGACGGTGGTGCGCAGACGAGGTCGCAGGTCTGCCACGCGATGCCACGATTCATGGAATGTCGGGCGGAGGACCGGCATGGCGCATTCCTAGATCCACAGCTTCATCCGAACCCAGTTCACCAGACGGTGGGTCCAAACCCAGGCGATGCTGCGACGACCGACCTCGATCCGAGCGACGCCTCGCATTCCCGGTCGCAGCCACTCGGGCGAGGCCAGCAGCCGGACATGCACGTTGAACACGTTGCGCTGATTCACCACTTCGGCGATCGGATCGATGCGCGTCACTTCGATTGCAATGGGGACGCCGGGATACGAGGCGGTGACCAAGCCACCCCGCTGACCGACCGCGAGGTCCGCGACTTCGTTGTCAGGTACTGACACCACGGCGTTGAGCGAGTCTAACTGGGCAACTTCGAACAATACGTCGCCGGCCTTGAGCGGCGTGCCAAGCTGCGACTCAAGGTCGCCGCGGGCGACAACTCCGCAGACGTCGGAGGTGATGACGGCCCGTCTGATCTTGTAGTCCAGAAGATCGATGCGTGCGGCGACTTCGTCGGCACGGGCCCTGGCCATCTGCGCTTCTGCGGTCTTGCCGTCACGCTGGGCCGTGGCTTCCTGTTTGAGGTAAGCCATGTGCTCCGCTCGCGCCTGGGCCCGCTCGAGATCCAGCTCGGCGGTTTCCATTGTGGCCATGGCCTCCTGCGCTGCTGCGACGTTGTCACCAACACGCTTAGCCACCGAGCGCAGGTAACCATCGAACGGAGCAACAATGACGCGCTGTGTGGTCGCCTCGAGCACGAACGATCCCTCGGCATGGTAAGCAGTCGTGCCCAAAGTGGTCAGAAGGATGGCGAGGAAGACTGCCAAGGCAGCCAGTTTCTCGCCGGCGTGGTCCGCGCCGAGCAGGCGGCCCACAAGCCTTCGTCCCGTGATGGCGCACTTGGCCGCCAGTCCGCGGTGACGCTCGTAGAGATCCAGCAAGCGCGGAGTGCACAGGTCAACCGTCAAGCGCAAGGTCTCCAGCTCCTTGACATCGAACGGTCGATCGGGGTCCCGCTCCAACAGCAGCACGGCCACCGGGGCTTCCGCGTTGCGAAGCGGCAGACAGGCGATACTGCCGGGCCCGTAACGTCGGCTAAGCTGGGCGGCAGCACGGCTGACGTAGGTCGCATCGCAGCCGGCGGGGTGGACGACCTCCAGGTCCTGGTCCAGGCACTCTTCCATGGCGGCTTCCAAGTCCCGCACGAGATCGGTTCGGCGCATGAATTCGGCGGAGTGGCTCAGGGCCTTCAATTGCACGTGATCCACACACAGCAGCCCAAGCGACACGCGCTCGCAGGCCCAGGCCGCCGCCAACTCGTTGCAAAGGCTTGTCGCAGCGGATCGGAAATGACTGTGGCGGTTGACTGTGGCCACGGCCTCGACCGCCAGTCTCAGCCGCCCGATCGCCGCCTCGCGATCCGGATCGCGGCTCGGGCACCTTGAGACATCGTCGGCCGTCCGGAGTGCCGCTGTCACGGTCTGGCGTCCACGGTGGCCGCAGGCGAACTGACGTTGCTGTCCGCGCCAAGTGGCCGATGCGGCGGATCTGTGAGGGTCAGGGTCGCTGTTGCCGGCACGCCGGCGACCATTGCATGATCTGAGTTTGGAACGTCAATCCGCACCCGAAAAGTCGCTGAACCGGCATCCACGACCGGCTCGACGCTGCCGACGAGAGCACCTCGCACCTGACCGGCCACGGAAATGGTTACCTCCTGTCCCGCCCGGATGCGACCCGCATGCTCTGCGGGCACATTGATTTCCACCCACAAGGGATCCAGGGCTACCAGCAGCACGACCGGCTGCCGAGCGTCGACAGCTTCTCCGACCTCCTTGTAAGTCCGCCAGACCCAACCGGCGAACGGAGCCCGCGCTTGCCGTTGTGCAAGCATCGCTTCGTCTCTGGCCAGTTCCTCTTCGTAAACTCGCTGCTGCAACTGGACGACCTGCGTGCGTGCCTGAGCAAGTTCAAACGCAAGTTCCGCCTGACGCAATTCCCAATGGCTCACGGAATCACGCAGGGCCAGCTCGCGTTTTCTTTCAAGGTCCTCCTTTTTCAAGGTCTCGTCGACCTCGGCGGCGCGAACCTCGTGCGGGCTCCTTGCCTTCAGCCGGCTCGCCCGTACGCTGACTTTCTCCAGATCACTGTTCAGCTCGGCGATGAGCTGCCCCGAAGCAACGGACTGCCCGACTTCCACGGGTCGAGAGGTCAGGATGCCCGGGACCGGAAAGGCCTGTTCGACCTGCTTGCTGGGAAGCGTCAACCCGTCAACCACGATGGTGTCTGGTGGAAGTTTCGGAGCGTCGCCGGGAGGCTCCGCGCCTGCGGCCGCACGGACCGCAGCGCAAAGGACACCGAGGCGGACTATGCAGTTGCGCGGAACCATTCCCGTCATGGCCGGAGCCCTCGAATTGGCAGCGCCCCACACGCTCCGCCCTTCGTTGTCGGTCAGTGAGTCATCGGCCGCGTCCGGCATCCGTCCGATCATCGCTTGGCCGAGGTTCCTCTATTGAAGCTGTCCTTATTGTACTTTTCCTGCGGACGGCTCCAGAACTAGGTATTTGGCCTTAGTCTGCTACGTAGTCCCACTGAGGGAACGGCCATGCGATGGTTGCGTCTGATTGGCCAGATCGCGCGGAGGCCTCGCTGGCTGATGGCTGGCAAGCGCCGCGCGCGCACGATTGCGCCCGCCTGGATTGGCCTGGAGCCGCTCGAACCGCGTGTCCTGCCCAGTGTCTCTTTTGCGGCGCCAGGCATTCCGCTCGACATGAGCCTGTTGGGTAGCCACAGCATCGTCGTTCATGACTGGCACCGCGCTTCGGTTCCCGCGGATGAGATGCAGCACCATGCCATGCTGTCGTCCCCCTCTGTAGAGAGCCCAGTGACACCCGCAGAACTCTCGGCCCGAGCGGCGGAAGATGTATCCGCCAAGGGCAACGTCTTGGAAACCAGTGAAGCAGGTGGCCAGGCATCCTTCTCGGTGGCGCTGGACAGTCAACCGCTGGCCGATGTCGTCATCCCCGTCGCGGTGAGCGACCCCAGCGAGGGGGTCGTGTCGACGACGGAGCTAGTCTTCACCTCCGAGAACTGGGACAAGCCCCAGACAATAACGGTGACGGGCGTCGATGATGATGAGGTTGATGGGGACGCGGCGTACCTGATCGCGCTCGGTCCTGCCGTCAGCGACGACCCCGGTCTACGACGGACTTGACGCCGCCGACGTGGAAGTGATCAACCTAGATGACGACGTTGCCTCCCCAATCCCTGTTCCAATCCCATCTCCTCCTGAGCTGGTCGATCCTGGGAGCTCGCCCGTCCCGACTATCCAACCATCGTCGCCCTCCGTCGTCGCGATCCCTCCACTGGTCTTTCCACGCGGTCAGGACAGCGAGAGCCAGGAAGACATTTCGTTGGTGCTTCCGCCCAAGAGCGGAGGAAACTATTCGTTGGAAAGCCCGTTCGGCAGCGGTGTGGGACCTGGTGGTACATCCGGGCAGGTTGAGGCCGAACCGGCGCCTGTGCCAAGCGAGGTGGAAGGGGCCTCCGACCCTGTCGAACCAGGTCCGGTCGCCGACCGCGAGCCCGCTGCCGGCTCGCCGGAGGAGGTTCCGGCGGTTGCGGCCGTGGACGTGGCGGCGCCTGCGAACGCCGCGACGCCCTCAGTTGCCACAGAAGCGGCCGCAGGACCAAGTCAGCTCGCGAGTCTGGATCAGCTCGCTCAGCAGTTTGAACAGCTCGGTCGTTCATGGTCCATGGCGGAGACGATCGCCCTATCTACCGCAACGGGGACATCCGTAATCTTCTCCGCGGGTTACCTCCTATGGGCAGTCCGCGGCGGCAGCCTGGTGACCAGCGTTTTGTGCGCCATACCTGCGTGGCGGCTGCTGGATCCGATCCCGGTGCTGGAATTCGAGAGGCGCAAGACCAGGCGATGGAAACGCGACAAAGACGCCGCCGCGGATAGCGATACGGGGCCCGAAATGCTGTTCGAGTGATCGGACGAACATCGATGGTGAAAGGCAAGCCGCAACCATGAGACGCATATCCGCCATCACCAAGGTGAGCATCGGGCTGGTTGCGCTCACGCTGTCGCTGGTCACGACGGCGCAGTTCCTCAGGCTGGTTCCGGATCGCTTCCAATTGTTGGCGGAGGGCCGGTCCCGACTCTGCGAAACGCTAGCTCTCGGATTCGCCGCTGACGCCCAACTGGGCACGTTTTTCCCCGCCGCCTCAGCAGCGCGCGCCGTCGTAGCGCGGGACCCGGACCTGCTTTCTGTAGGGCTTCGGACGGAAGCCGGTGAAGTCCTGTTTCAGACGGAGGAACATGCCCGACTGTGGTCGCACGAGCGCGTGGGGGACGCAACGCTCTCCCACATCGAAGTGCCTATCTTCCGAAATGAGGAGCAGTGGGCGACGGCGGAACTGTGCTTCCGGCCATTGGTCCCCGCCTCGCCTGTGTGGTTTGTTCATTCGCCCGTTGTTCAGTTGCTCGCTTTTCTGGCGGTGGGCGGCTTCGTAGTGTACCGCTGGTATCTCAAAAAGATCCTTACCTATCTCGATCCAAGCAAGGTCATTCCCGAGCGGGTGAAAAACGCGTTCGACACACTGGCCGAAGGGGTCCTGATTCTGGACGAGCGCAAACAGATCGTCCTGGCGAACGAGTCATTCTGCAGAGCTGTAGGACGAACCTACCAGAGCCTTCAGGGACGCGCCGCCTCGCAGCTTCCCTGGTTGAATGGAGACGGGTCCGCCGCAGTGATGGATCTGCCATGGACTCGAGCGGCATCCACCGGAAGGTCGCCGACAGGCATCCTGCTGCGGCTTAAGGGGGATCAGGCGGACATATCCTACAGCGTGAATGCCTCACCGATTCTGGCCTCCGGCGGACAACCACGGGGCGTGCTGGCGACTTTCGATGATGTGTCCGAGATCGAACGCCAGAAGCTTGCCCTGGAGGAGATGGTCCGGAAGCTGGACGAGTCGCGGGAGAAGATCCGGGCAGAACGACGAGCTGACGCTGCAGGCCACGCGAGACCCGCTCACCGAATGCCTCAATCGGCGTGCGTTCTTCGATCGTCTCGAGCAGGAGTGGAAGCGGGCCAGGCGTGAAGGCAATCCGCTCAGTTGCCTCATGATCGACATCGACCATTTCAAGTCGATCAACGACCGACACGGGCACCGCACGGGAGATGAGGTTCTTCATCGCGTGGCCGCCGTCCTTCGGCAGTCTCTGCGGACAACGGATATCGTCTGCCGGTTCGGAGGTGAAGAATTCTGCGTCCTTCTCCCAGACACGACGACGGACGATGGTCTGCTGGTCGCGGAGAAGCTCCGGGGAGCCGTCGCCGGCGCGTCGATCGGAGGCATCTCGGTCACGGCGAGTTTCGGAGTTGCCACGGCCCTGGACGATCAGTGTAAGGAGGAGTTGATCGAGCACGCTGATCAGGCGCTCTACGCGGCGAAGGCCTCGGGCCGCAACCGTTCCGTCCGTCATGATCGGCAGCCCTCCTCGCCCACCCCGGCCCTGCGGTGGGCATCCCTGCCGCGCGAGCCGCGGACGGCGCCGGATATCCCGCTCGATGCGGTCAATGCCCTGCTTTCGGCGCTGAGCTATCGCGACCCCATGACGGGTGCGCACTCGCGGCGTGTGGCCGACCTGAGCGTGGCCTTGGCCAGCAATCTGATGCCACCCACCGAGTGCTTCGTTCTGGAGGTTGCCGCATTACTGCACGACCTCGGGAAAATCGGCGTCCCGGGTTCGATCCTGCTCAAGCCCGGTCCGCTCACGCCGGAAGAGTGGAAAGTCATGAGCGACCACGACCGCATCGGCGTCGAGATCATCAACTCCGGTTTCCAGAGCCACGAGCTGACCATGATCGTGCGTTACCACCACGCGTTTTTCGGGGGCAGTGAGCGTTATCCGCAAATGCCGAAGGGCGCCGACATTCCGCTGCGAGCGCGGATTCTCTCGATCGCGGATGCCTACGACGCGATGACCAGTGAGCGTCCCTATCGCAAGGCGAAAACCGCCGAGGAGGCCGTTGCCGAATTGCGACGCTGCGCGGGAACCCAATTCGACCCGTGGCTGGTGGAACGTTTCGTTGCCGTCCTTGAGGTCCGCGTCGGGGGGCGGCGCCTGCACTCGCTGCCCGAGTCGTTGGACCACGCCCTTCGAGTCGGAATAGAAGCGGAAAGACTGATGGCGGCGTTCGACGCGAATGACCTGGTGACGCTGGGCGTTGTCACGGCGAGACTGGCGGCCGTCGCCTCGTCGATTGGCCTGGATCGAATCGCCCAGTTGGCAACCGAGTTGAGTGAAGCCTTGCAATCAACCTGCGACGCGGAGATGGCCCTGTCGTCACTGCGCGAGCTGCTCGATCTGTGCCGCTCAACCCAGACGGAGTTGCTCTCCAAGCTTGACCGCCCGGCGGAGGAGGTGCCCATTTGCACAACCTCAAGCTGATCGATCGAGCGCCGCTTTGCGCCGGGCAGGGTTCACCTGTATCCGACCAGGTGCGGCGGATGCGGCCGCCAGTCTGGATCGCGTTGGTACTCACCCTGTTGATGAGCGGGCCGGCCGTCGCCGCCACGTTCACGGTCACGAATACCAACGATAGCGGCGCGGGGTCGCTGCGCCAGGCGATCCTCGACGCCAACGCCGCGGTGGGCAGCGACACGATTTCCTTCAACATTGGCGGCGGCGGCTCTCAGACCATCGTTCTCGCTTCGGCCCTGCCCACGGTGACTGATCCGGCCACCCTGGAGGGCACCACGCAACCCGGCTACACGAACGCCCCGCTCGTCCGCATTGACGGCAACAATGCTGTTCCCACGGGGCTGACGCTCGGCGCCGGCAGCAGCGGCAGTACCGTGACCGGGCTGATGATCACGCGATTCACCGCTGACGCTGTCGCCGTAACCAGCAACAGCAACACCCTGAGCCGAAACTACATTGGCACGGACGGTGTGAGCTCCCTGGCCAACGGGGGAGACGGCATCGAGATCACCGGCAGCTCCAACGTCGTCGGCGGGACTACGGCCGGAACAGGCAACGTCATTGCCTACAGCGGTGCGAAAGGCGTCTTCGTGTCAGCGGCCGGGGCCACCGGCAACGCCATTACGGGCAACGCGATCTACTCAAACACCGCGCTGGGGGTTGACTTGGGAGCCGCCGGCGTAACCGCCAACGACGCGGGCGACCCGGACGCGGGGGCGAACGGCCTCCAGAACTTCCCTGTACTGACGGCGGCGGGCACGGACGGAGCGCGGATCGCCATCGCGGGCTCTCTGAACCCCGTAGCCCATGCGACGTTCCGCGTCGAGTTCTTCGCCAACAGCGCGGGCGACGGCACCGGCTACGGCGAAGGGCAGACCTACCTCGGCTACATCATGGTCATTACCGAAGGCAACGGGAACGCCAGGTTTGTGGCGGCGTTCAGCACGGCCGTGCCTGCCGGGCAGCTGATCAGCGCGACCGCCACGGTGATCAACGCGGGCGGCACCTATGGCTCGACGTCCGAGTTCGCGCAAAACGTAAGCGCGGCGACCGCCGTCGTTCCGGATACGACCAACGACGTGCTCGACGGCACAACCACCAGCGTCGCTGCGCTGATAGCCAACAAGGGTGCCGACGGCAGGATTTCTTTGCGCGAGGCGGTCATCGCCACCAACAACACGGTGGGAATGGACACGATCATCCTGCCCGCAGGCACGTACACGCTCACCCGGGCGGGGGCCAGTGAGGACGCGTCGTCCACGGGAGACCTGGATTTGCTGGACGACGTGATCATTGCCGGCGCCGGGGCGTCGACGACGGTGATCGCCGGAAACTCGATCGATCGCGTCGTCCACGTCCTGGACCTCACCACCGCCATCCACGGTGTCACCATCAGCGGCGGGCTGTCCAGTTCGTACGGCGCGGGCGTCTATGCCGGAGCCAGCAGCGCCGTCGCGGTACTTCGCAGCGCCATCGTTCAAAATAACCGGGCCGACTACGGCGCAGGTGTCTACACCTGGCGCGGCTCGGTGACGGTCAGCGATTCGACGATCAGTGGGAATCAGTCGACCGGCGGTGGTGGCGGCTGGGGCGCGGGCGTCGAGAACGACATGGGATATCTCGCCCTGAGTGGCGTGGCTATCACAGGGAATTCTTCCGACAGTGACGGCGCGGGAATCTACGTCTGGGGCACCGGGTCGGAGACGTATCTGACCAACGTGACGCTCAGTGGCAACGTCAGCGGCGGGTCCGGGGGCGGCCTGGCTACGACGCGCACGGTGACGATCACGAATTCGACTATCGCGGCGAACACGGCGGCGAGCGGCGGCGGACTTTTCGTCAGCGGGGGTTCAGCGGATCTATACTTTCGCAACACGATCATCTCCGGCAATACGGCCACGGGAGGAACAGGTCCGGACGTCGATGGGACCGCAGACAGCCTGGGCAACAACATCGTAGGCAACACGGCCAACAGCTCCGGATGGGTTGGCAGCGACGCGCAGAACGTAAACCCGCAGATCGGCGCCTTGGCCAACAACGGCGGCCCCACGTCAACCCATGCGTTGCTCGTCGGCAGCCCTGCCATCAACGCCGGTTCGGGCACCAACGCCCCGACGATTGACCAGCGCGGATACCTCCGCGGCGCCTCGATC
>SBAX01000232.1 GCA_005240095.1 Phycisphaera mikurensis | reverse complement strand
GTCATCGGTTGTGCCGCAAATTGCAGCCACGGCGCCTTCCTGCGCTTCGGAGGTCTCCGGAGTGCGTATGCGGTCGATTTCGATAAAGACGCCGGCGTCGCCTGCCGCAACGTGCAATTCGACCTCAACAGAGTCGCCATTGAAAGTGGCGCTCCAGTTGTAGGAATTCGGAATCGTCGCGGCGTCGAGCCGTTGTACGGCTTCGTCCGCGATCGAGGTGAGCGTCACGTAGCTCGAACGCCCCAGATCATATTCGCCGATGTGAAGTCTGATGCCGGAAGCCCCCGGTGAATCGACCGTGCCGACAAAGACCGCTATGGGTTCGGTGGTTGCGTTGTCGACTAACTCGGATACAAGCATGAACGGATCGTCACGGGTGGAAATCGCATTAATCTGGCTTGGGGCCGGGGAGCTGCACAAAACCAGTGCCGTCAGTGCGACACTCGCTTTGAATCGAAGCCGGATGGAATCGATTACGATCATCGGAAGCCTCCCGAAAGGTTCGGATTACTGAAGATTGACCAGGACCAGCACCAGGCCGCGCTCGCCTTGGGCCAGGCTGCTCATGGCCTTGCCGAGCACCGCGCCGTGGGAGCGCTCGCGATCAGCCGCCTTCATGGCATGGCCGGGTGTTGCGGACGTGGTCAACAAATCGCCTGGCGCGATCGAGGAGGTGGCCGCGTCACACTGTACCCATACGCGTCCGGAGAGAGCAATCGGTGGAGCCTCCTCGCTGCCGGGCAGGTTCCCAAGAATGGTGCCGGTGGGGATGTCGCCCGCGCCGCTCACTACGCCGGCCACGCGTGTGCTGTAGGCCTCGCGTGCGGTGCGCAGCTCCCCGGCGTTGTCGGGGTCAATCTCCATGACCGTACCCGGCTCGACCTTGTCCTCCTTGGTGGCGAACCTCTCGGCGACATCGGCGCCGAAGATCTCCAGCACGCCCACTTTCAGCCGCCCATGCACGAAGGTGTAACCCCAATCGGTGCCGAAGTTGATCACCAGGTGGTCGCCGAAGTCGACCAGGGCCCGGCCGGGCGCGCCGCGTCTTGAAGGATGGCCCATGAAGAAGTCGGCGCAGCCCAGCTTTGCAGTGAAGTTGTCACGGGAAATGGACAAGCCGGGTACTCCGTTGCCTTGTCGATAGAGGTACATGTCGCCGGCGCCCAGCCCGAAGGGCGGGGCTGAGCCGGTGACGGCGTATTCCCAGGTGTTGTTGCTGGCCGCGTTGGTGAACTCGGTCACGGTCGCGGTGGCGAATTCGCTTTCGAACCGCGCGGCGAAGATGCTGTCTCCACGAACGTGAAGGCGGCGCACGGGATCGGTGTGGCCGATGCCCAGTCTGCCGGCGGTGCTCAGGGTGAGCTGCTGCAACGAATCTCCGGTGAAGAAGTAGAGCGGATGGTCTGAACGAGTTCCCAGCCAGCCCCCTCCGAAGCCGGTATAGGTGCCGACTTGAATGGGCCCGCTGGAGTGTACAAGACCGTAGCCCGAACTCTCCACGCTCAGTTTGAAGCCGGGGTTGGGCGTTCCGATGCCCACGTTGCCTCCGGTGTCGGCCAGGACGGTCGTCCCGCGAAGATAATTACGTCCATCCCCAGAGTAATTGAAAACTGTTCCGTCGTTCGTCGGATTGGCGCCGCCCGGCAATACCACCTGTGCGCCGGCGGAGCCGATGCTAACGTTGCCGTTGAGGTCGAAGAGCATTCGCGTGACTCCCGCTGTGAAGTCCGCCAGTTGCAGCCACCCATTGTCAAGCGCGTGCCATTCCCAACGCCGCCCAGCGGTGGTGTTGTGCAGAGTGATCGCTGCGGCTGATGGGTCGTTGAAGACTCCCGCGCCGCCCACGGTCAATCGGGACACCACTGAGCTTGTGCCTATGCCTACGTTGCCGCCGTTGTTGTTGAAGATGTTGGCCCCACTGGGGGACCAGAATCCATCCCCGCCGCCGATCCCCGCGGCGCTGGTTTGCAGAGAGCCATCCGGGAACCTGATGCCGTCTACTCCCGGCGTCCCGCCGATGTGCAGCCGGGCCTGCGGGTCGATGGTCCCCAGACCGAGATAACAGTTCGTGTCCTTGAAGCGGGCACATTCGGTATTGCTCGGATTGACCTTGAAGATCAGCGGACTGTTGCTGCTGAAGGCGCTGGCGATCACCTCGCCGGGAGTGTGGATGTCGCCCTCGACCTCCACACCGGTTTCGGTCGTGGCCAGTCCGGGCACGCTCAGGGCGAAGGGAGCGGCCGTCAGGTGCTGCCAGGGAGTCAGCAACGTGTACGCGCCCGTGTCCGTGGGATCGTGCGGAGCGCGAACTGCGACTTGCAGCCACTCCCCGCCCTGCTGAAAGGCGTCGCTGCCGAAGTCCAACTCAACCGTGAACAGGCCGCTGACGACCTCGACCGGGGCGAACGTGAGCCCGTCGAAAGCGATCGGACCTGCGATCGGCTTTTTCGCGGATTCGGAATCGTAGAGCGTAAAACGCATGTCTACGAGGTCGCTGAGCGGCGCGCCCGCCTGCTTGAGCTGGCCTTGATAGGTAAGTGAAGTGGGCTGCCCCGAAGCGACCGCCGACGTGAGCCCCGCTAGCGCGATGCTTGAAATGAACCTGTACACGATGAACCTCCGTTTGTCGTGACTCAAATCATCAATACAACCCCGGCCCCTTGGCGTACCATGCAGCCGAAATCGGCCGGCTCCACCCGCCAAACCTGCACATGGATCCTGGGATTGGGCGCGGTCACTGTGGGCGCGACGTCCGGGGCTCGCCGCGCTCAACTCGCTCACGATGCCGGAAGAATCGCTCCACCCAACTAAGACGCTTGGCATACTCAGCTTCTTGGCCCGCTACCACTCCGCTGGCGGTACCTCGCGGTGGATCAGTCCAATGTCGAATGACTTGGAAGTCTTGAAAGCCCTTTCGCACTGCCTTAACTTCCCAATCGAATTCGTAATCCCCCGCGCCTTGCATGAGCTCTACGGCGCGGAACCCTTCGAGGCTTCGCTCGACCACAGCCAGCCCTTTTGAATCCGCGCTTCGCGGCGTCACCTGCACGGTCATTCCTTCCGAGACGCAGGAATTGACAAAATGCCTTGGCAGAAAGACCGACGCTTCCCCGTCCTCAAGACGTGCCGTTCCACGCACGTAGGCGCCGGCCTCCGGTCCTTCGATGCAGGCGTATACGATGTCGGTTTCGGGATCATCGGGATTGGGCTCGCGGAAGGCCTTATAACTTGCGCTCACGAAGCTCTCGCCGTTGATGGCGGACAAATATGCTTTCCAGCCGTGGACATAAGCGCCCACTTCTACATGGGCTCCGTCGCCGACATCATCGTCGTCGATGTTCGTCATGTAGGCGTAGTCTAGCACTACAGCGCTAATTGTCATGGCGTTTGAGTCGTGAGGTTTTGGCGGTGCGGTTGCGGGCTTGGTGGTACTGGATGATGCGGGCGGTGCGTTC
>SBAX01000190.1 GCA_005240095.1 Phycisphaera mikurensis | reverse complement strand
CTGAGTTCCCTCATCTTCTCCATGACGCTGACTCCGGTGCTTTGCAGCCTGGTCCTGAGCCGCAAGTTAAAGGAACGGCAGAACTGGCTGGTTCGCGGTGTGCAGTGGGTTTATCAGCCGTTTGTTCGTGCGGCCCTGCGTTTTCGCTGGACGGTGGTGCTGTTTGGGGTGCTGATGGTTGCGGGCGGCGCCGCCCTGGCCGGCCGTCTGGGCACGGCGTTCATCCCCAGACTCTACGAAGAAGCGATTGCGATCAACATCGTGCGCCTGGCGGGTGTCTCGGTGGACCAGTCGGTCGACTACAACACCCGCATCGAGCGATATCTGCTCAAGAACTATCCCGACGAAATCCAACATGTCTGGACTCGGCTGGGGACCCCGGCGGTGGCCACGGATCCCATGGGGCTGGAGCAGAATGACGTGTTCGTCACCCTGCATCCGCGCGAGAAGTGGACAAAGGGCAGGACACAAGCGGAACTGACCGAACACATGTCGGCCCTGGTCGGACTGCTGCCCGGAGTGAAGGCCATCTTTACGCAGCCCATTGAGATGCGGGTCAACGAGATGATCGCCGGGGTCCGCTCGGATGTGGGGATCAAGATCTTTGGCGACGATCTGGATCTGCTCGGGTCGCTGGGGTCACAAGTGGGAAGTATCGTTGACTCGATCCCCGGAGCAGAAGACATCTCCATGGAGCAGATCACCGGCTCGCCGGTTTTGGAAATCCGCGTGGACCAGGATGCGATCGCCCGATATGGCGTGCCTGCGGACGATGTGCTGGAGACGATCGCTGCTCTGGGGGAGATCAAAGTCGGGGAGATTCGCGAGGATCAGCGGCGCTTCGACCTGACGCTGGAGCTGGCGGATCGTTATCGAAGCGATCCTGACGCGCTCAGCGGGCTTCTCATCCACACGGCGGCCGGGGAGCGCATCCCGCTGTCCCGCCTGGCACGAATCATCGAGACCGAGGGTCCCTCGGTGATCAACCGGGACTGGGGGAAGCGACGCATTGTGGTGCAGACCAACGTTCGGAGGCGTGACCTGGGAGGCTTCGTCGCCGAGGCCCGGCAGAGAATCGCCGAGGACGTTCCCATGCCGCCCGGCTACTACGTCACGTTCGGCGGGCAGTTTGAGCACTTAGAGCAGGCGACCGAACGGCTGTATGTCATCGTTCCCATCGTGCTCACCACCATATTCCTGTTGCTGTATTTCAGTATCGGCTCGGTGGGAGATTCATTGATCGTGCTCACGGGTGTTCCGTTTGCGGGGCTGGGGGGCATCCTAGGCCTTTGGATTCGAGACCTGGACTTTACGATTTCGGCGGCAGTGGGATTCATTGCCGTGTCGGGTGTGTCGATGCTCACGGGTCTCGTCCTCGTCTCCACCATACGACAGCGGATTGCGGAGGGCCTGCCGGTCGATGAGGCGATTGAGAGAACGCGACTGATGCGGCTGCGACCGATCCTGATGACGGCGCTGGTTGCCGCCCTTGGGTTCGTGCCGATGGTCCTGAACACAGGTGTGGGGGCGGAAGTTCAGCGGCCGCTGGCCACGGTCGTGATCGGCGGCATCCTCGCCGACAATTTCCTTACCCTGTTTGTTCTTCCGGCCATGTACTCGCTCTTCGGCACGCGGGACCCGGGCCGCATCCGGACGCTCAAAGCAGAGCAACAGATAACCATGTTGACACACCGGTCATAGGACGAATGCCGCAAGCGCCTCGCGAGCGAAATCGCGGACGAAGTCGCCAAGATTCGATTCGACTGCATTGCAGCCCGCGACGGCAGACAGGACCCAAGCTAACACCACCGAAGCCAGGCACTTGCGTTGATTCGTGCTCATGCGTTTGCCCTTCGGAAGAACCGACCTATGGCGTCGTCGGCGGCGTTGCGGTCGGAATGAGACCGCCGAGCTGCCGTTCGAGGCCGGCTGTGTTCACGTCCAAGTCTCGGATGGCCGCGGCAAAGTCCAGGCGGGTGCGGATCAAGGACTCCTGCGCCAACAGCACGGTCAAAATCGACTCTCGTCCCGCTTGATAAGCGGCCCGTGCCAGTTCCAGATTGGCCTCTTGCAGGGGAACCAGAGACTCTCGAAAAAGCTTGACCCGGTCCTCCGCCAGGCGGCGCTGCAGAAACGCATTGCGCACGCCCTCCGCGACGCGCTGCTCAATCTCCTCGTACCGCCGCTGAAGTTCTCGCGCCCGAAACTGCGCCCGGGCGATTTGGGCCTGATTCTGGTCAAAGATGGGCAGGGGTATCTCAAAGGAGGGCCCCAGGATCATGTCGATTTCCTGGCTGCGCTCCTGGCGGCGCTCGGCGCGGGACTGGATCTCCGGCGCGCTCAGCTCTCCTGCGGCGATCGAGGCCCGAGCGGTGTCCGCCGCGACGTCACGACCCGGCATGGCCCGTCGTTCGAAACGCTCCCCGGACAGCCCGACCATAAGACTGGGGATCACGCGGCGGCGCTGCTGCTCGAAATCGGCGACGGCCGCTTCCAGTTCCCAGCGCGCCGCCTGGGCGTCCAGCCGTTGAAGAAGGGCGATTTCCACCAACTCGGCCTCGCCGGCTGATACCGGTGGCCGAGGCGCATCCGTCGCCAACGGGTCCGGGTCCCAGGTGGCGGGGGCCCTTGAGACGCCCATTAGCCGAAGGATGGTCCGGCGGCTTACGTTCGCGTCGGTCGTAATCTGCAGGAGTTCGTTTTGGGCCTCGACGTACCGGGCGCGAACGAGGTTCACGTCGAGCTGTGTGGTGTCTCCGGCGCGGAGCCGGACTTGGGCGATCTCCATCGACTCCTGGAGGATTCGCAGGTTCTCCTCCTGCAGGCCGATCGCCATCACCTGATACTGCAACGCGTAGTAGGCAGCCCTGGTTTCGTTCAAGAGATTGATCGCCGTGTCCGTGAAGGAAAGCACGCGCTGCTGCACCATGGCCTGCGCCGCTTTTTTGCGCACGGGGATCAGCCACAGGTCGGCGAGGTCCTTGGACAAGCCGAATTCGAGGCTGGCGCGACCCCCGCCTTCCGGGAACTCGGTCATGAGCGCGAGGATGGGGTTGCTCAGGAG
>SBAX01000133.1 GCA_005240095.1 Phycisphaera mikurensis | reverse complement strand
GTCGAGACGAACAGTTCTACCTGAATCGGCCCGGCGAGGGTCACGTCCTCCTCCAGCGTGCCGGTCTCGTACACCACGACGTCGGGCCGGCGCGCGGCGAAGCGCTGGTCAGCGACCATGTAGTCCGCGGACATGCCGATGGTGATCTTGTCGTGGAACGGCACCGGCTTCGCTGGGTCGCTGACGTACTCGTCGAAGGCCTCGCCGGGCATGGTCGGCGGTTTCGTATCGAACGCCAGTTTGCCGCCGCCGTGGAAGTAGAGCGACCGTGACTTCGCATCCTTCGGCGGCCAGGCATCGTGCTTGTGCCAGACGTTGCGGCCGGTCTCGAAGACCCAGGCTTCGGGGTGCTTGACCTCGCCCTTGCCTTTCAGGTGAAACTCGAAGAAGGGCAGCTCGATCTTCTCGCGATAGAAGACGGCCGTCTTGCTGTTGAACGCGATGTCGCCCAGCTTGTCGCCGTCGCCGCGGCCGCCGCCCCAGCCGCCATGCGACCACGGACCCATGACAAGGACATTGACGATCTCACTGGTGGCTTCAACGCTGCGATAGGTCTCCAGGGCGCCGAAGAGGTTCTCGGCGTCGAACCAGCCGCCGACGGTCATGACCGCGGGGCGAATGCCCTTGAGGTGCGGGCGGAGGTTGCGGGCCTTCCAGAAGTCGTCGTAGGTGCCGTGGCGCATCACGTCGTTCCAGAAGGCGATGTCGCCCTTGAAGTGTTTCTGGTCGGCGTTGCTGAGCGGCCCCATGCGCAGGAAGAAGTCGTAGCCGTCCGGTGTGCCGTGCTCGAAGCCCGGTCGTTCCTTCCGGGTCGGCTCCGGGCGCGGCCGGCCGAAGTTGGCGATGAAGTTGAACAGATGCGGCAAGAACAATGCGCCGTTGTGATGGAAGTCGTCGCCGACAAACCAATCGACGATGGGCGCCTGCGGCGAGACGGCTCTCAGCGCCGGGTGGGCGTCGATCATGCCCGCCGCGGTGTAGAAGCCGGGATAGGAGATGCCCCACTGCCCTACCTTGCCGTTGTGGTTCGGAACGTGCTTGAGCAGCCAGTCGATGGTGTCATGGGTATCGGTGCTTTCATCCACGTCGGTCGGGCCGGATTTCCTGGCAAGGTGCGGGCGCATGTTGACGAACTCGCCTTCCGACATCCAGCGGCCGCGCACGTCCTGGTGAGCGAAGATGTAGCCGGCCTTCCCGAAGAGCGGCGACGGGCCGAGATCGCTCTTGTACTGGTCCACGCCGTAAGGCCGCACGCTGTAGGGCGTCCGCATGAGGAGAATAGGGTAGCGCTGGTCGGCATCCTTCGGCACGTAAACGGAGGTGAAAAGGCGCTTGCCGTCCCGCATGGGAATGCGGTACTCGTACTTCGTGTAATGGGCCTTGATGTGCTCCAGGCTCTGGGCAAGCCCGGGGACGGCATGTCCGAGCGAAATGAGGCACGCAACCACGACAACACGAAATAGGGATCGATTCATGGCAGTTTTCCCGTCATTCCCCGCTAAACGATCATGGGTTTCCGTTGACCTCACACCGGCAGCTGCCGCAGGATGTTCGTCACCACGATGACCACGAGCACGGCGCCTGCGATCACCAGCGCTGTATAGCGCACGGCCGTGCTGCGGACCTTCTCGATCAGGAAGCCGTCGATCCCTTGTCCCAGTTCGGCCCGTACCTTCAGCAGGTCGATTCCGCCGTGCTCCGCCCCCTCTTGCCGAAAGCGGGCCAGGGTGTACTGCTTCACGAACCCCAGCAGTTTCCCCTGGACCTTGCGGCGGAACCAGCCCGCAGGTCCGCCCCCTTCGTCTGGGGCCCGCAGGATCGCTGTCACGGCCTCGCTCAGACGGGCCTCGGCCTGCGCCAGCGGCAGCCGTTCCGCGGCGCGGGCCACCACAGCGCCCCGGCCGTCCGGCTCCGGCTGCTCGGTCACGCCCAGCAGCCGGTCGAAGAGAAGGCGCACGGCGATCCCACCGAGCTGGTACTCGCGCAGGCCGCGCATGAGGGCGGCCGCGATGGCCCGCTGCCCGGCGACCATGAACCCCGCCACCGTGCAGGTCAGGAGCGCAAGGAGAATGGCGAGTACACCATATAATGTCGATCTCTCATAGGTGAAATAAAAGGACAATCCGGAGAGGACCAGTCCGAGGAGGACCATGCTGAGCACGGTCAGGGCAAACGAGCGCAGGGCCACCGCCGCCAGAGGGGCGACGGTTCTCCGAAGTATTCCGAAATCCACGTGAGTTACTCCATGCAGGTCCGCAAGTAGTCTTCCTCCAGCAGTTGCCGGAGTGAGGTGATCCGGGCGGGAACGTGCGCGTATTCCTCCCTGGGATCATACAGCACCGGCCACATGCCGGCGGCGCGGGCGCCCTCGTAGTCATTGGCGAGATCATCGCCGACGAAAAGGGTATGCTCGGGCGCACAGCCGACCGAGCGGCACACGGCGACAAAGAACTCCGCGGCGGGCTTCCTCCAGCCGACTTCCGCGCTGATGACGACGTGCTCGATCCGCGCCAGCGCAGGCAACCCCGCCTTCACGGAGTGCAGCCGGCGGTCATAGTTCGAGGCCAGGGCCAGTACGCAGCCCCGATCGTGAAGGGCGGCGAGAACCTCGGCCGCGTCCTCAGGGCAGCGCCACGCTTCGGGCCGGCTGTAGTGCTGAAACAGCTCGGCGAAGCACGACTCGACATCGGTCACGTCGTCGAGCACGTCGGCGACGATCCGCCGCCAGCGCTCTTCTTCTCTCTGCTCATTCGTGCGATGGCCCCGCAGATTGTCGGCTTGTTCCTGGCGGGCGAACGCCGTCGCGAAACGCGGCCCAATCACCTCCGGCGTCAACCGGCTGCCGCGGCGTCGCCCCACCTCTGCATAGGTGACGGCGGCCGAAGGATGCGGGAAGAGGAGTGTTCCTCCGGCATCAAAAGTGACGGCGCGAAGATTTGATGAAGTCATACTGACCATCCGTCCAGAAACGGAGGCTATACCGGCGTTGTCATACAGGAGGGCCGGTGCGTCGGCGAGAAGTGCTTTGCTACAAGCGGTATGCGGTATTCCAAAAGCTCACGTCGCTTCCTACGAATAACCAGGTGGGAGCGATCACCATGTACACACATCCGTAACCTGTCACATCGGCGCCGTTGGTCGGGCGTGCTTCGTCTGTGCGAGGCCGCCGCCGATCAGGTTCCGCTGAGCGAGAGGAGTACGCACGTGAATGTCCCGCAGAAGTCCCGAATGACGAACACCCTCATCATGCTGGGGGTAGCCGTCCTGGTCGTTGTGCCGTTCTGGTACTGGTTCATCGAGCGCGTGGAAGTGCGGGCCGAGCAGTTCCTCATCCGCATCCACCGCCTTGGCGACAACTTGCCGGAGGATGAGATCGTGGCGACCGATCCACGCTTCAAGGGCGTTCAGCTCGAAGAGCTGCCCGAAGGCCGCTACTTCCTCAACCCGATTTTCTGGGGCTATGAGATCCACCCCGTCATCAAGGTGCCGCCGGGCAAGTGCC
>SBAX01000339.1 GCA_005240095.1 Phycisphaera mikurensis | reverse complement strand
TCGCCCGGACTAAGTCCAGGGCGTAGCGGATCACCTCCTCCGCGGCGGGAATGCGGCGGGTGAGGTGCTGGTAGCGCAGGATGTCCGCAGCGGAGAGGATGGGCGTCAGCTCCGCGTCGAGCTCCCCGGTGGTCCGCTCCGCGACGGAGTACTCCTCCTCGTACGTGGGGTAGCTGATGAAGACTTTGAACAGGAACCGGTCCTGCTGGGCCTCGGGCAGCGGATAAGTGCCCTCCTGCTCGATGGGGTTCTGCGTGGCCAGCACGAAGAACGGCGGGGCCAGAGGGTGGCGCTCACCGCCCACGGTAACCTGGCGCTCCTGCATGGACTCCAGCAGCGCGGCCTGCGTCTTGGGCGGCGTGCGATTGATCTCGTCGGCGAGAATCACGTTGGCGAAGATCGGGCCGCGGAGGAACTTGAAAGCCCGGTGGCCGGTGGCCCGGTCCTCCTGAATGACTTCCGTTCCCGTGATGTCTGAGGGCATCAGGTCGGGCGTAAACTGAATGCGGCTGAACGTCAGACTCAGGCAGCGGGCAAGCGTGGAGATGGTCAAGGTCTTGGCCAGACCCGGCACACCCTCCAGGATGCAGTGCCCGCCGGCAAAGAGGGCGATCAGCAACTGCTCCAGCACTTCGTCCTGACCGACGATGACTTTGGCAAGCTCGCTGCGAATGCGCCCATAGGCGGCGCGAAGCTGCTCCACCGCCGCCGGATCATCGATTGACTCGTAAGCGCCTGCTCGCGCAGACGCTGCTAACTGATCGTTCATTCTCAACTCCGAATTCCTTTCCCGAGCTTAAGCCCGAATTTGGCGAGGCGAAACGCTCAGACCATGCACGGTTCCGCATCCCTCATTCGGCGTTGGTTCAGCGTTGCATAATGGGAACCTGATTGTAAGGAAGCTGCAGGATCACCAGGGCGATGGCCGTCCCATAGATATCCCCGACCCCATCACCCAGCCACGAACCATCCGACTGCTGCTGCCCGATCAGGAAGTCCCTCCGTTTGGGAAAATACTCGTCCCAGTACGGGTCGGAAGACACATAGAGCGCCTGGGCGAGATAAAAATGGGCGTAGTAATCATGCCCGCCGGACGTTCCGGTGGGTCGTATTTTATCCTTGGCAAACTCCAATGCCCGCTTGGCGCGTGGATTGTTGTATTCACCGGCGTTGTACCAGCAGCACACGGCCGCTGCGGTGATGGGCGGACGCGAGCCGCCCGCCTGCTGCCGCAGGGAATAGCGAATGCCGCCATCGCTGTTCTGCGAAGTGGCCAGATACTGCATGGCGTCGTCGATCACGTCCTTGGGAACCGTGATGCCGGCGTTGCGGCAGGAGCGCAGGGCCTGGACCTGAGTGATGGTGACCGACCCCTCGTCGCTGTTGGAATCCGGAGTGTAGATCCATCCGCCGGCATCGCTTTGGGCCCGGGCGGTAAGCAGCACGCCGCGGGAAAGAACCTCGTGAATCTGCTGGGCCCGCGCGGGATCCTCGGTCATGCCGTAGAGCTGACTCAGGAAAAGCATAGAGAAGCCGTGACCGTACATGGGACGGGAGTCCTCGTCACCACGGGTAATCAAACCGCTCTGCGTCCCGGAACGGAGCAGAAAGTTGGCCGCCCGATCCACTTGCGGGGCGTAGCGGCCCTGCGTAGTCGTGTTGCCATCCATCAGCAGAGCGAGTCCTGCCAAGCCGGTCATGGCCACGGGGTACTCGCCGAAAGCGCCGCGATTGGCCCACGAGCCCTGTCGATCCTGAGTCCGGGCGAGGTAAGCAAGCCCGCGCTCGATCGCTTGATACGCTTCCGGGGTAATGAGCCGCGGCAGTCGCGGCGGAGCTGCGGGAGGTGCCGGTTGTGCGGCGTCCTGCGCCGCGCTCGGTCCGCAGAGCAGCAGGAAACAGAGCAAGCCGGCGCGGAGGACTGCCACTAGAAATCACCTCCCACGTCGGGCCGGGGGACCGTCTTGGTGCGGTACGCGGCGAGTCCGCGCGAAGTCCCCACGAGCACGACACCGCCACGAAGGACGACATCCCCGGAGAACCGCCCCCCGCCGGTTACGGTCGCAAGGTCGACATTGGCGCCGGCGTCCTGACCGGTCTTGGCGTTGATGAGGGTCAGGGCGGTGCGCACGCGGGGCATGGCTGCTCCGGAGGGGCTGATCTCCGCACGGGTCACGTCGGTCAGCGCGGGAATGAGCCCGTACTGCATGGGCAGCACGTCCCCCGCGGAGGGCAGGAGTCCCACATCCATGCGACTCCACACGGGCTCTTGAGTGGCCACGTCGAAGGCGTACAGTTCGGAGACCTGTTTCTGCTGTTTCACTCCGTCCACGCGCAACACCAACGTTCCGTCAATGAGCATACCTCCGAGCACGGCTCGACCGGCCGGCACCTTACGCTCCAATACCATCTCGCCCGTCGCCACGTCCACCACCCGGACGATTCCCTGACCTAAACTTACACCGAGGAAACCCGCCTGGGCTTCGAACAACTGAAGCAGCGGCCCTTCCAGATCGATTCGCCAAGCCTGCTCCCCGGTCTGCATGCGGACTGCCAGAACGCCATTCGACGAAGCTCCGACGTCCGGCCCGATAATCAGGCCACCGGTTTGTACCAGGTGAACCCGCGGCGCGGTGTTGTCCGCCTGCTCAAAGATCACTTGCTTCACGAGGCGCCCGTCGTGGCGGTCAAAAATGTGCAGGCGTTCCTGACCGCCATCGAGAGTCACAATTCTGTCACCATGTATCCAGATCTGATCGACGGGTTCACCACGAAGGTCCCGCTCCCAGAGAGTCGAGCCGTCAGCCAGCCGAAGGAGGCTGAGTCGGCCGTCGTGGGGAAGAGCGGCGAGAACGCCCTCGCCGGCAGCCATCAAGGTGTCCCGCGATGGCGCTCTGCCGGGATCCTCGGCGATCTCGAATGGTTTCACCCAAAGACGCCGTCCCGTCAGCAGCCCGACCGCGTAGAGCCCGTCAAAATGGTTGAACACGGCGACCTGTTCGTGGGCGACAGCGCGGCGCGGAGAGTCGGTTGTGTTTTGGCTGGATGCGGCCGGTTCGAGGAAGTCACCGGACAAGCGGAGCTGCGTCTCCCAGAGCACACTGCCATCGGTAAGGCTTAAGGCTTGGAGTTCCCCATCGGCGCGTTGCAAGACCACGCGGTCGTGCAGGGCATAGGACGCCGCGTCGCCGAAGTCCACAATGCGCCCGAAGTTCGGTGCCGGAGTGGTCTCGGCGGCACCCTTTGTCCATGCAGATTGTTCGGTCAGCACGACCAATTGAGTCGGATCAGGAACAGCTCCACCAAGGCCGGAGTCGTTGCCCCGAGCCTGTCCCGCCGGCGGCAGCGGGCCGGTGCGGAGTTGAGCGACCCAGGCCCCGACCGACTGACCCTTGGGCAAGGGAGGCGTAAAGCCCGGGCTCGGTGCGAACATCACCGCACCAAACTGTGCTTCCAGAGTCGTCAGACAGGGTTCCAGCGCCGCCGGGCAATCCTGCGCGGATCGGTCGTAGAGGGCGCATAGTTCGACCCAGCTGGCCGCGGTCAGTAAGGGGTCGGCGGTTGTCCCCAGCGCTTCCCGCAGGTGCAACTCCGCGGATTCGAAGGCCCGTTCGCTCCGCTGGTGGCGAGCGAGGGCCAGCAGGGCCTTCTGGCCGACACTGCTGGCCTGGTAGCAATCCGCCAGGGCACGCAGGCGCGAGGCGGCCGCGCTTGAGTTCTCCGCGGTCTTGAGGTCCTGGATGAGGGCGGCGACCTTCCCGGCGGCCTGGGCATGAATCGCGGCCAGAGCCACCGCTGACAGTCGCGACTCCATGACCGCCAGTCGCCGGGCGACGTCGTGACGCAGGGCGGTGTCCACCGACTCCAGGGACCTCACCGGGCGGGCGCCGTCTTCGCTTAGACCCAGCTCGGCGAGGAGGCCTATCGCCTCGGGCACGCGGCCCGCAGCCACATGCTGCTCGGCGATCTGCAGGCGGCAACGAATCCGGTCCTCGGCAGTTGCCGCCAGGGATTCGGCGCGAGTGAGCCAGGCGAGCGCCGAGGCAGAGCCGGCGGCCTCTCGGGCAGCCAGCCGGATCATCGCCTCCACGGCCACGCGGTGGATAGGCCCTGCGACTCGTGGACTGACTTCCCCAGCCTTGGCCGCGCACCACGGCTCGAGGAGTGCCCAGGCCCCGGCGGGTTCGTCGCGGAGAAGCTCGGCTCGAGCGAGGCGCGCCGCGGCGGTCGCATCGGTGGCGTCGTACTGCGACTGGGCGACGGCGTAGGACCGGTCGATGTCGTAGAACTTGCGGACGGACGTCGGATCCTGGCTGATGAGCGCCGTGGACGTGCACACAAGATTGCCCAGCGGCGTATCCGCCGACGGAGGGGCGGCCACTCCCATGGAACTGCCCGTGGCCGCGTCCAAGCTCAGCAACCCCGAAGCGGTGGGCACGTACACCACACGCCCACAGACCACCGCCCGACCCGTCGGCGCCGCAATCAGGTGCGTCTGCCACAGCAACTCGCCGCTACTCAGCGCAAAACAGTGG
>SBAX01000464.1 GCA_005240095.1 Phycisphaera mikurensis | reverse complement strand
CCAGCGAATCCGCTGCGGCGAGGCCGACGTGATGATCGTCGCGGGGGGAGAGGCCTTCGACACCGGGGTGCGGGTGGAGTGGTTCAGCCGGCTTGATCTCTATGCAAAAGACACGGGGAGCATGAAGCCCTTCGATGCAAGCTCAAGCGGCTTCTACGTGGGGGAAGGGGCGGGGGCGATTGTCCTGGAATCCGCGGATCACGCGGCGAAGCGGGGCGCCACCCCCTATGCCACGTACTGTGGCGGATCATTTGCCCATCAAGGTTGGAAGCAGACCATCCCTGATATTCGCTCCGCGCGATTGCGAGGGGTGATTAGCGATGCGCTGGCCGGAGCCGGCGTAACCGCCGAAGAGTTGGATCTGATCATTCCCCATGGGGCGAGCAACGCCCTGTCCGACGGCTATGAGTCGGCTTGCCTGGCGCGCGCCCTCGACGGGAAGGCCAGGAACGCGGTGGCGACGGTGCTCAAGCCCTACAGCGGGCACTTGCTGGCGGCGAGCGGTATCGTTGAGATCATCGGGGGATTGCTGGCCATGCGGCATGGCGTCATTCCCGCGACGCCACACAGCACGCGTCCCAATGCGGGACTTCCGGTTCCCCTGGCCATGGAGCCGACGGAGCGACCCGTGAAAACGATGCTCAAGCTGTCCACCGGCTTCACCGGCCACGATGCGGCGCTGGTCTTCCGACGCTCATAATGGCGGCAAGGCCCCCGCCGAGCCGTTCGACCGATCAAGTGCATTTGTGCGCCCATATTGCCTGGCAATATGGATGCGGTATGCTCGCGCCTATGACGAGGCGGAGAAAGCACGCGCGAAAGTCCACGGCGGGCGTCGGGCGAGGCGGTTCGGCGCGGATCGAGGAGCGCTCGCAGGAGTCGATCGCGGATCGCATCCGGCGTCGGCGCCGGGAGCTGCGAATGACGCAGCAGGCTCTGGCGGCGGCGGCGGGGGTCAATCAGGGTTACATCTCGCAGATTGAGCGGGGGCTGGCCAGCCCGCGGAAGCGGACGCTGGATGCGCTCTCCGTGGCCTTGGACACACCCCAGGCCGTTTTGCTGGGCGGCGGGACGGCTCACGATAATCCCCAGCCGCTGGAAACGCGCTCCCTGCCGCTGTTCGGCACGGTGCCCGCCGGGCCGCCCGGCGCGGCGTCGCAGGAGCAACTCGAGATGTTTCCCGTCCTGCGGCATCAGTGGTCGCCGGACCACTACTGCCTGCGGCTGTCCTTTGACAGCATGGAACCCACGCTTAAGCCCGGGGACATTGTGCTGGTGCACTACCGTCCCGACGTGGAGGCCGAGCATGTCCAGGGGCGGGTGTGCGCGTGTCTGATCGATGGGGAACCGACGCTGAAACGGATTTTCGTGGAGTGGCGCAACGGCGAGCGTTTCGTGATGCTCCGCGGGGACAATCCGCGGATCCCGCCGGTGCTCATCGACTCTGGGCGCGAGTTTGCCATTCAGGGAGTGGTGGTCAGCCTGGTGGCGCGGGACTTGTGATTCGTGCCGATTGAGGTTTGAGTTCAGCTGATCGCCGGGTCGCTGCGATTCAGCAGAGCGCAGCGTAGGTGACGACCGTGAGGGCCACGATCTTCAGCTTGCGGCGAAAGAACGAATAGACAACCGGAAGACTCACTGACTATCCCCTCCTGTCCATGAGACCGCGGTAGCAGATGGTATGCCGGGTGCGGGCGATTGTCATGCCGCTGTGCGGCGGCCAATAAAGATGGCGTTTGAACGGCGGCGGCAGCGTGGTCCGAGTTTCGATAGGGGTTGCGCCGCTCGCGCCGGTTGTGCGGGCGCGTGGCGGGAGAGCAACGGGCACGATTCCATCTGATTTGCACAGCTCAGTCGGGATGGCGCTGCACCGTCCGCGATGGTTACATATTCGGCGTGATGGTTCGCGGCGCGGACGTGGCGGTTTCGCCGAGGGCGTTCTCCGCGGTGCAGGTGAAGGTGAAGGCCTGGCCCACGTCGGTCTCGAGGACGATGAAGCTGGCGATGCCCTGGGTGGCGTCAATCACGAGGCGGGCGGATGCGGGTTGAAAGTCGAAGAAAACGCCTTCGGCATCTCCGGAGACAACCTCGCAGGTAAGGAATACCTCCTCGTTGACCTGTGGTGTAGGGTTGGAGACGGAAAGCGCCACCTCCAACTCCTCGCCGTTGGCGTTATCGTTGTCGTTACCATCGGGGGGACCGTCGCCGTCTACCCCGTTTGAGGGCAGGCCGCCGCCGCTTATGAGAAACTGGAGTTCGATGCAAGCCGTCGATGCAAGAAGGAAAGCCAGCGGCCAAAAGGCGATACGGGACGTCATACCATTCGCTCCTTGCCGACCCAAGCCGTGCACCGGAATCCTAACCGCGGCCACTACCGTCCGCATGGATACCTGCGGAAAACGTCGCTGACAATGCTGTTAAGAGGCGCGGGACTCCGTAGGTGCCCCGGTGGCAGCGGCGGGCGCCTTAAACCGGGTGGTGTTGACGAACCGATAACTTCTGGCAGGATCGTCCCAGGGAAAGTGTTAACGGACCCCACGGAATGTGTGCGCGTGACGGTGACCAGCGTTCGAGGCTCTGGCCGAAGGCTCTCCTTGACCGTTGCCGCCAAGGGTATCCGTGCCTGCCTTTTGCTCCTCTCGATCGCATCCCTCCCGGCCTGCAACGCCATTCAGAATGGCTGGCTTGATCCCACCGTCGTAGGCAACTTCGAACGCACGGTGACGAACGAAATCCGTGCCTCGCTTACGCTGGAGGACGCACCTTCGGCGATTCCCGGGGCCTCCCTGCCGACCGTCGATGACTTGGAGGTCAAGGTTCAAGAGTATCCGATCACCGCGGGGGATACCCTGGCGGTAGAGATCAACGAGCTTCGCCAACGGCAGACGGCTTTCCAGGCTCAGGTGCTCGTGGCCGCGGCCGGGTACGTGAACCTGCCCGTGGTGGGGCGGGTGATGGCGGCCGGGCTTACGGTACCGGAGTTCGAGAAGGCCCTGGCCCAGACGCTTCGCGATAGGAACGTCCTTCTTGATCCGGAAGTGACGGTCAATTCGCTTTTCATGCAGAAAGCGACGTATTCGATCTTCGGCGTGGGGGTCAGCGCCTCGAGCGACTCGCCGCTGCGGGCGGGCACCTTCCCGATTCGCCGGCCGGACCTGCGACTGCTGGAGGCCATTAACCAGGTCGGCGGTCTCAACGAGTTTGTCACCGAGGTCTACGTTTTCCGTAACGAACAATCGTATCCGCCCCCGGCGACCAATGGGGCAAACTCGGCCACGCCGCCCAGCGAGGATCAACCCAACGCTCCGCCGCCCCCCGCCCCTGCCGAGCGGACCGATTCGAAACAGGAGGTGGATGAATCCGCATCCCGTCAGGAACTGATCGACCTAGTCGAAGGTTCCAAAGAGCCGCCAGTGAAGGAGGGTGAGGTCCCGGCTCAGGATATCCCCGAGGGGCTCGAACCCGATCCCACGCAGCCCTACATATTTGTAAACGGGGAGTTCGTGCCCAACCCGGCGTATGCCGGCCCGCGTCGCGAGGCGCCGACGGGCCAGGTGGAAGTGCCGGTTACAGAATCGGCCTCCCCGGCGGTGAACTGGGCGCGAATCGCAGGGGAGACGAACTTCCGCATTCTAGTGATTCCAGCCGAGGCCCTGCGGGCGGGCGATCCGATGGTGAACGTCGTGGTTCGGGCGGGTGACGTGATCCGCATCGTCAGCGGCGAGGTGGGTGTGTATTACGTGATGGGGCAGGTGAATCGCACGGGCGCGTTCCGCTTCGAGCTCGAGCAGGTGACGCTCAAGTCGGCGATCGCTGTGGCGGGTGGCCTGTCCAACCTCGCATGGCCCGATCGCTGCACGATCTATCGGCGCCTGGGGCGGCGCGAGCAGATGATTCAGGTCGACCTCGATCGGATCTTCGCGGGGCTGGACCCGGACTTTATCGTGAAGCGCGGAGACATCATCAACGTGGGTACTCATCCGTTCGCGCCGTTCCTGGAGCGCATCCGGGCGTTCACCCTGCCGAATCCCACCACCAACGTGGGGTACAGTTTCACGTACGCCCGCAATTTCGCGGACATCGATTCGTTTGCGGTGCAGACCAATCCGCGCAACGAGCCCGACCAGTTTCCGAGGCTTTTCCCGTAGGAGCGCCGGAGCATGGCTGTGATGAGCGCGGAACTGACGGGACGGCCGAGGGACTTGTTGCCCGCACTGAGGGCGCCGTCCTGGGTGCGCGCGGGCGTAGTGGCCGGCCTGATCCTGCTGGTCTATTGGAGCACGATTCGGCACTCGCTGGTGGATCGGTGGATCGGCGACGGCAACTGGTCGCACGGCTGGCTCATTCCGTTGTTTAGCCTGTACTTCCTCCATTCGAGACGTGACGAACTCGCCCGCTGCGAGGTCCGGCCGAGCTACTGGGGGGCGGTGATTCTGGCCCTGTCGCTGGGAGCATACTTCTGGAGCGCCTGGTGGGCGCGAATGGCCTATCCGCAGGCGGTGTCGATGGTCGGGGCGATCTTCGGAACCACGTTGCTGATGGGAGGCTGGGGCATACTTCGGATCACGTGGTTTCCGATCACGTTCCTGATGTTTGCGATTCCGCTGCCGCAATCGGAGTACGTGAAGCTGACCCGCCCGCTGCGGGAACTGGCCTCGACGGTGGCCGCCGCGGTGATGCCGTTGTTCATCACCGGTCTGCACACGCAGGCCCAGGCGGTGGTGATCGACTACATGCTGCCGAGCGGCGCGTCGGGGCAGCTCAACGTCGAGGAGGCCTGCAGCGGCATGCGGCTGATGATGGCCTTCGTGACGCTGGGCGTGGCCATGGCATATCTGGGGGACCGGCCGCTGTGGCAGCGGGCGATTATGATCCTGGCCTGCCTGCCCATCGCCGTGTTGTGCAACGCGATCCGCGTGACGGTCACGGGTCTGTTTACGATCACGGGGCATGCGGAGTACGCCCAAGGCACCCCGCATCAACTCCTCGGCATCGCGATGCTCGTGGTGGCTCTGGGGTGCTACGCTGCGATCGGATACGTGCTGAGTCACTTGTTTGTGGACGTGCAGGAGAAGGAATTGGCGTCCGAGCAGACGGTGTGAGCTTATGACCAGCCTGGCGACGACAGTTCAGGAGCGGATCGTGCTGCCGGTGGCGGCGCGCGGCGGCGTGCGCGAGGGAGGCGGCCCCCCAGGCCTGTCCGACGTTCTTTCGATGCTGCGGCGGCGAACGGTGCTGATCATCGCCCTGTTCACCCTGTTCTCCGCCATGGTCGTGGGAGGCTTTGCCCTGTGGTGGTTCGTCTATCCGGGGTTCCGCTCGGACTGCCTCATCGAGTGCGTGTCCAACATCCCGGAGCGGGAGCTGACTTCGGAGCAGGAACGCCTTCGTCAGGACGAGCATGAGCGTTTCGTGCGCACGCAGGCGACACTCATCAAGAGCCCGTCGATTCTCGCGGAGGCCCTGAAGGTCAACGCGGTTCGCGAGACGCAGTGGTTTAAGTCCGTCGTCAACCGGCGGCTGGAGCCGATCATCGAGCTGGATGATGAGCTTGCCGCGGTTCCGGTGCTGGGCACGAACTTCCTGCAAGTGGCCATTGAATGCCGTAATCCCAAGGACCCCGCGGTCATCGTGAATGAGGTCGTCAACCAGTGGTATCGCATGGTCAAGAAGCGGACGGCCGACGAAGTCACCACGGACGCTCTCGATGCGACGCAGAAGGAGCTGGAGAACCTCGACAAGGAAATCGCGGAGAAGAGGGATCGGCTCAAGGCCATCGCCCAGCGATTACCCGCGGGGGCGATCCAAAATCCCGGAGAGAACATTACCGCGCAGAACGTCCGGCTGATCGCGGAGCAGGTCAACCAATTGACGTTGGAGCTCTCGCAGCTCGAGCAATACCGGGCGATCTACAACAGCCCGGAGGGCGTGGCGGTGACTGCGGAGGACCGCGCCTTAGTTGAGCTGGATCCTCAGGTCGCTGAGCTCGCCCGCCTGCTGTTTCTGCTGGAGCAGCAGCGCCTTTCTGACGAACGCACTTACGGCGCAGGCCATGCCGTGCTCCGAACCCAGACCGCACAAATCGAGGCGGCCAAGGCGCGGCTCAACGAGCTGCGCCTGGAGAAGCTCCGCGAGCGGCAGGCGGATAACCGCCACGCAGCCAACACGGCCTATCAGAACACGCGCCACGCGTTGTTCATCGCTCAGGAGCGGCAGGGAAAGGCCGAGGCGGAGCTTCAGGACCAGGATCGCCTGGTCTTCGACTACATGGAACTCGAAGACCAGATCGAAAAACACAACGAGCGGCGGGTGAAACTCGACGACCGCATCAAAGACCTCACCCGTATCAAGAGCCAGCAGATGGCTATTACCGTGAACATTGCCCAGCCGGCGATCGACCCTTTGGAGCGGAGCACGCCCAGCCTGGCGATGCTGCCCCTGGGCGTGTTTTTCGCCCTGCTGGCTTCCGTGGGCATTGCCTTAGGGCTCGAGGTCATGGACAAGTCCGTGCGGACGTCCCAGGACGTCGTGCGGCACCTGGACGTGGCACTTCTGGGGGCGATTCCGCACACCGACGACGAGGAGGTGGCGATCAAGCGGGTGGAGACGGCCGTGCGCGACCATCCGCAGTCCATGATCTCCGAGGCGTTCCGGCGCGTGCGGACGAGCCTGCAGTACAGTGCCCCGGCGGAGCGGCAGCGGGTCGTGCTCATCACCAGCCCAAGCCCGGAGGACGGCAAGACCACCGTGGCCTGCAACCTGGCCCTCGCGGTGGCCCAGGCCGGCAGGCGGGTGCTGCTGGTGGATGCGAACCTGCGGCGTCCGGCGCTGCATCGGGCCTTCGAGGGCATCAAGGCCAGGGGACTCAGCAACATTCTGGTGGGCGAGGGGACGCTGGACACCTGCCTGGTGAAGACGGACCTGCCGATGCTGGACGTGCTGGGCAGCGGTCCCACACCGCCGAACCCGGCCGAGCTGCTGGGCGGCCCGCATTTCCGGGAGTTCCTCCAGGAGGCCGTGGGCCGGTATGACCAGGTGATTCTCGATTCCGCGCCGGTTCTTCTGGCCAGCGACGCGCTGGTCCTTTCGACCACGGTCGATGGGGTCATCCTGGTCGTGCGGGCGAATCAAAGCTCGCGCGGTGTGGCGCGTCGGGCGGTTGGGGCGCTAGCGGAGGTCAATGCCCATCTGTTCGGCGCGGTGCTCAATGCCGCCCAGGTAACTCGCGGAGGTTACTTCCGCGAGCAACTCCGCGCGTACTACGAGTATCATCCCGAGGAATACGCGGGTGGCGGAACGCCGCTCGCTCCTCGCGGCTCATAGGGCGTTGGGCTTCAACGTCTTGTGGGGGGGCTTGCCTGGTCCTATCATGCCCTTCGAATGCGAAGTATTGCGATGCTCGACCTTCGCGCCGAATTCGAAGTCTACGCGGGCGAAGTGCGCGCCGCCGTGGACCGTGTTCTCACCGGCGGGCAGTACATTCTGGGCCCGGCGGTGGCGGAGTTCGAGAGCGACCTTTGCGAGAAGTTCGGGGCCGGCCACGCCGTCGCGGTGAGCAGCGGGACGGACGCGCTGCTTTGTGCCTTGATGGCCCTGGAGGTGGGGGCGGGCGACGAGGTCATCGTTCCGTCCTTTACCTTCTTCGCCACGGCGAGCACGGTCGTCCGCCTGGGTGCAAGGCCGGTCTTCGTGGACATCGATCCGCGGACCTTCAACATCGACCCTCGCGCCGTCGAAGCCGCGATCACGCCGCGCACGCGGGCGATCATCGCCGTGCATCTCTTCGGGCAGTGTGCCGACATGGAGGCGATTGGGTCGGTGGCGCGGGCGCGCGGGGTCAAGGTCGTTGAGGACGCGGCGCAGGCCATCGGCGCCCGCTACCACGGGAAGTACGCGGGCACGCTGTCCGACTTGGCCTGCTTTTCTTTCTATCCCACGAAGAACCTGGGCGGCATTGGCGAGGGAGGCATGATCTTCACCGGCGACGCGGCCCTCGCCCAGCTCTGCCGGCAGTTACGCAATCACGGGGAGGTCAAGCGCTACCATCACGAGCGGGTGGGCGGCAACTTCCGGTTGGACAGCCTCAAGTGTGCCGTCCTCAGCGCCAAGCTGCGATACCTCGATGGATTCAATCGGCGGCGGCGGCAGATTGCCGGGCAGTACGATGAATTGCTGCGGGGGGCCGTCACCACGCCGCATGTTCTGGAAGGCAACGAGCACGTGTATCATCAGTATTCGATCCTCTGTGACCGCCGGGGGGAATTGATCGAGTTTCTGCGAGGGCGGGGAATCGGAACCGGCGTGTATTACCCCGTGCCGCTGCATCGCCAGGAGTGCTTCCGTTTCCTGGGATGCGGGGAGCAGACCTTGCCGGTCAGTGAGCAGGTCTGCAAGCAGATCGTCTCGCTTCCGTGCCATCCCATGCTTGGCGACGACGACGGGCAGTATGTGGCCGACGGTGTAAGGGAGTTCGTCGCCCAACGAAGCGGTGTGCGGAGCGCCGCAGCGGCCGGCAAGAGTCGGGCGTGAGGGGTCCTTTCCCATGCGATGTCTGGTGACCGGCGGGGCCGGGTTTCTGGGAAGTCATCTCTGCGAGCGCCTGCTCGCAGAGGGGCACGAGGTCATCGCCCTGGACAATCTCTTCACCGGTTCTAAGCGCAACATCGCCCATCTGCTGGGGCGATCTGAGTTCGAGTTCATCCGCCACGACGTGGTGAACCCGATCCTGCTGGAAGTGGATCGGATCTTCAACCTGGCCTGTCCGGCATCGCCGATTCATTATCAATACAACCCGGTGAAGACGGTGAAGACGTCGGTCGTGGGCACGATCAACATGCTGGGTATGGCCAAGCGGGTGAAGGCCCGCATTCTCCAGGCCTCGACCAGCGAAATCTATGGCGATCCCAAGGAGCACCCCCAGCGTGAGGAATACTGGGGACACGTCAACCCCATCGGCCCGAGGAGCTGCTACGACGAAGGCAAGCGCGTGGCGGAGACGCTGGTGATGGACTATCACCGGCAGAACCGCGTGGACACGCGGATCGTGCGCATCTTCAACACCTATGGCCCGCGCATGGCCGTGGGGGACCGGCGGGTGATGTCCAACTTCATCGTGCAGGCCCTTCGCGGGGAGCCGCTGACTGTCTACGGTGACGGCACGCAGACGCGGTGCTTCTGCTATGTGGACGACATGATCGACGGCATCCTGGCGCTGATGAACTACGATGGAGAGAACGCCTGGGAGCCGGTGAACATCGGTTCCGAGGACGAGCGTTCGATGAACGATATCGTCCAAGCGCTCGGCGAAGTCCTGGGTCGCAAGCTGGCGGTGGAATACCGTCCCCTGCCCAGCGACGATCCCTTGCGCCGCCGGCCGGACTGCACCCGCGCCCGGCAGCGGCTAAACTGGCGGCCCAAGGTATCTCTGCACGAAGGATTGAAGCGAACGGTGCAGTATTTCCGCGAAGTGATTGGCTCGGCGAAGTAGCGATGGTGCTGGACGGAAAGCGGGCGATCGTGTGCGGGGCCTCCCAGGGAATCGGGCGGGCCTGCGCCGAGGAACTGGCCCGTCTGGGGGCGCAGGTTGCGGTGCTCGCCCGCGACGAGCAGGCGCTACGGAACGTCGTGGATGAGCTAACCCGTGCGAGCGGGCGAGCGCACACCTTCATCGTGGCGGATTCCTCCAACCCAAGCCAACTGCAGAAGAGCGTGGCAGCGCACATTGAGAAAGTCGGGCCCGTCCACATCCTGGTGAACAACACCGGCGGACCTCCGCACGGGGCGATTGTGGATGCCACGCCGGAGCAGTTTCTGCAGGCGATCACTCAACACGTTCTGTGCAATCAGCTTCTGGTGCAGACGGTGCTGCCGGGAATGCGGGCGCAAAGGTACGGAAGGATTGTGAACATCATTTCCACTTCCGTGATCGCGCCGATCAAAGGGCTCGGCGTTTCGAACACCACCCGAGGAGCGGTGGCCAACTGGGGGCGGACGATGGCGGGCGAGCTGGCCCCGTATGGGATCACGGTCAACAACGTGCTTCCGGGCTACACGGCCACGACGCGCCTCCAGCATCTTTTTGCGGCCAAGGCGGAGAAGGCGGGTGTGAGCGCGGCCGCGGTCGAGCAGCAGACGATCGACTCCATCCCCATGCGACGGCTGGCTGAGCCCAGTGAGATTGCCGCCGTGGTCGGGTTTCTGTGCAGTCCGGCGGCCTCTTATGTTGCCGGGGTGAACCTGCCCGTGGACGGGGGGCGCACGGCCATCCAGTAGGCGCGTCATGAGCGGCGGGCGACTGAAAAACTACATCGACGGCCGACTGGTCGAACCCCTTTCCGGCGAATACCTGGACAACGTCGATCCGGCCGTCGGCGCAGTGTATTCCCAGGTGCCCGACAGCGACGAGAGAGACGTGGACCGGGCGGTAAGCGCGGCGCAGAGCGCATTTCCCAAGTGGTCGCACACGCCGGTTGCAGAGCGCTGCCGCATTCTACTGAAACTTGCCGATCTCATTGAGCAGAACCTCGATCGACTGGCCAAGGCGGAGTGCGTGGACACGGGTAAGCCGCTTGCGCTGGCCCGCACATTGGATATTCCGCGGGCCGTGGCCAATTTCCGCTTTTTCGCTTCTGCTATTCTTCATTTCCATAGCGAATCGCACATGACCGACGACTTGGCGCTGAACTACACGTTGCGTCAGCCGCGCGGTGTGTGCGGTCTGATTTCTCCATGGAATCTGCCGCTGTACCTGCTCACCTGGAAAGTGGCTCCGGCGCTGGCTTGCGGGAATACAGCGGTGGCCAAGCCGTCGGAGATTACTCCGATGACTGCATATCTGCTGGCCACACTCTGCCAGGAGGCGGGACTGCCGCCGGGCGTGCTGAACATCGTGCACGGTCGAGGGGCGCGTGCCGGTGACTGTCTGGTGCGACATCCGGGCGTGCGAACGATTTCCTTCACCGGCGGGACGGTGACGGGCGCGGCGATCGCGCAAACAGCGGCGCCGATGTTCAAGAAGCTCGCTCTGGAACTTGGGGGAAAGAATCCCAACATCGTCTTTGCGGATGCAGACATGGCCCAGGCGGTTGGGGAAAGCGTACGCGCTGCATTCTCCAATCAGGGTCAGGTCTGCCTTTCCGGCTCGCGGGTATTCGTGGAACGGCCCGCGTTCGAAAGTTTTTTGAGTGCGTTTGTGGAAAAGGCACGGGCTCTGCGGGTCGGCGATCCGCTTGAGGCCACCACGGACCAGGGCGCAGTGGTTTCCAAGCCGCATCACGAGAAGATCCTGCGCTATGTGGAACTGGCGCGGCAGGAGGGTGGAACGGTCCACTGCGGGGGCGTGGTTCCGGCAGATCTACCGCAGCGCTGCCGCAACGGCTACTTTGTCCTGCCCACGGTAATTACAAACTTAAGTCCGCAGTGTCGCGTCAATCAGGAGGAGATCTTCGGGCCGGTAGTGACGCTCACCCCGTTTGATGCCGAGGAGGAAGTGCTTTCCTGGGCGAACAGTACGAATTATGGACTGTCGGCCTCGGTATGGACCAAGGATATTGACCGTGCCCATCGACTGGCGGCACGGATCGCATCGGGGACGGTGTGGGTCAATTGCTGGCTGGTGCGCGACCTGCGCGTGCCTTTTGGGGGAATGAAGAACAGCGGGGTCGGGCGGGAAGGCGGACTGGAGGCGCTGCGCTTCTTCACCGAGCCCAAGAACGTCTGCGTGAAGCTTCGCTCCAACGGCGGTGTAGCGTCGGGGCTTGTCCCCGGCGCTTGATGCCCGAAGCGGCATTGATATCCAAGCGCCGCCCACAAGAGACCGTGAACTGGAGGCACCGTGATTCGGAGTTCCATCATCAGCTCGCGAGCGCCGGAGGCAGTGGGGCCCTATCCGCATGCCAAGAGGGCAGGGACCTTCATATTCGTCTCCGGTGTGGGGCCGCGGAAGAAGGGCAGCAACGAGATTCCCGGCGTCACGCTGGATGCGAGCGGGAGGGTCATATCGCGGGACATCGCCGTTCAGTGCCGCAGTGTCTTCGATAACATCCGGCTGATTCTCGAAGACGCAGGGGCCAGGTGGGAAGATATCGTCGATGTGACTGTGTTCCTTACGCATTTGGAAGAGGATTTTCCCATCTACAACCGGGTCTACGCCGAGTATTTCCCCTCAGACCGGCCGGCGCGGACCACAGTGGAGGTGACAGCGCTGCCTACACCCATTGACATCGAAGTGAAAGTCGTGGCGGTGATTGAATAGGGTCGTCGCGATCAGAGCCGCGTGGCGCAAGCCCGCGGTCATGACACCGGGCTTGCGCCCGGCGCTCTGAATGGCGGCTGGACGGCGCCAAAGGCGATGACTTCGTTCATGCTGCCGCTGCGAAAGCCGCGCAGGTCCAAGGTCACGTACTGATAGCCCAAGGATCGAAAATGGCTATCCACGCGGGCGGCCACGTCATCGCGCGTCAGCAAGGCGAAGAACTGCGGCGGGACTTCGATGCGAGCGATGGTGTCATGATGCCGCACGCGGCAATGGGTAATGCCCAATTCGTGCAGGAAGCTTTCCGCGGCCTCGATACGTCGCAGTTTTTCGGGGGTAATTCTTTCGCCGTACTGGACACGACTGGAGAGGCACGGGCTGGCGGGCTTGTCGGCCGTGGGCAGGCCCGCCCGGCGGGATAGGGCACGGACGTCCGCCTTGGTCAGCCCCGCCTCCGCCAAGGGACTGCGCACTTCGAACTCTCCGGCTGCCTGGATGCCCGGGCGAAAGTCGCCCAGATCGTCGGCATTGATTCCGTTGACGATGGCCTTGAAGCCCCGCTCGGTGATGAAGCTGCGCAGGTGCGTGTAGAGCGTGGTCTTGCAGAAGTAGCACCGATTGGTTGGATTGCTGAGATAGTTCTCGTTGGTGAACTCATCGGTGTCCAGGAATATGTGTTCGGCGCCGATCATCCGGGCCAGTTCTGGTGCGTCCGTCAGGTCTCTATCGGGGACACTGGCGCTGCGTCCGGTCACGGCCACGACGCGCCCGGGTCCGAGCACGTCAGCGGCCACCTGAAGCATGAGGGCGGAGTCCACTCCCCCACTGAAGGCAACGACAACGCTATCCAGACTCTGCACGATCTCGCGCAGGCGGCGGTACTTCGCGTCGAGATCGGGCGGACTTTCCACAGCCATCGTCATACGTCGGCTCACTTGCCGCGCACCGCCGGCGCTTTGAGAATCGGGAGGGTGTCGAACTCCTCATCCATCTTGGTGAGCTCAAGCTCCTCGAACAGGGTGGCTGGGGCGATCACGCTGGCGGTCAGGCCGGAAACGGAGTTGTGCACCTTCCGGTCCCTGCCCGCGGCGAGGATGCGCTTCATGGAAGTGGGCTGCACGGGGCGGAACTGAAGCCCGCGGACCAGCTCTTCTCGCCCATCCTCTACATAGACCTTGTAGGCGTAAATCGGGTCACCGAGCTCCCCGCCGGCGCCCTCGTCGAGGGCGGCCACACGTAAGCCAAAGGGCAGCCCTTCATCGCGGGCGGCCTGGATCAGCTCCTGTTTCAGCTCGGCGTCGGCGATGCCGTTGTCGTCAGAGATGTACAGACAGCCGATGTTGGCCCGGGGGTCAGCGAAGCCCGAGCTTCGCCCGTGACCGGTGGTCTGCTTGATTTTTCGCGTCGGCGCCCGGCCGGCCAGGAGCGTCTTGAGGATACCCTTCTCGACCAGATGTACCTTAGACGGCTTGACCGCCTCGTCGTCGTAGCGGTAGGCCCCCGCGACCAAGGCGCCTTCATAGAACTGCGGGCCGGGGTCGTCGAAGACGTGGAAGGAGCGCGGAAGGATGCGCAGGCCGATTTTCTTTTCGAAGCTTTCGTCGTCGGCGCCGCTGCCCAGGGGCGTGGGCCGGGCGCAGAGCCGATCGCTCAGCAGGGTTTCGAATACCGTTCCGGCCGCCTTGGCGTCGAAGAGCACCGGGCCCGTGTACTGCTCCAGAACCGGCGCCGCCGCCAGGGCGGTGAGCCGTTCACACATCGCGTCGACCTCGGCGAGCATCTTCTCGAGCGGCGGAAGCTGATCGACGCGCTCGCCGATGT
>SBAX01000377.1 GCA_005240095.1 Phycisphaera mikurensis | reverse complement strand
GCTCCTTTCCCGCGACGGCGTGGTCGCGGGCCATGACCCGCCGCATGGCGCCGGCGGGAAGCCTGGCATCTTGCGAGTGGAGGCGGAAAATGCGATCAGGTCGGGGGGGTTCGTTTGTCGGGGCTCTTCTTATCGCCATCTCTTCAACGACGGCATTCGGGCAGTTGCGCGAGTCGCTTCGCGATCGAGGAACGCCCGCGCCGGTGGCATGCTGCCATACGGACGGCAGTTGCGAGGATTTGACCCCGCTGTTGTGCCTCCTGAGCGGCGGGCGGCCGGGCGATGAAGGAACGTCGTGCGCGGCCGTGAACTGCGGCGGGCCGGCGGTGGCGTGCTGTTTCCCGGATGGACTGTGCGCCAACTTGCAGCCGGACGTGTGCCTGTCGGTCGTGGGTCGGCCCCAGCGTGCGGGAAGCACCTGCGCAGCGACGATCTGCCGGCCGACGGAGGCAGCCTGCTGCTTCGCTGACGGGGCGTGCGTGCATCTGCCGCCCGTCTCGTGCTACAACGTAGGCGGAAGACCCAACATCATCGGCAGCTCCTGCGAGACGACCACGTGTGACGCGGTTCCCGCGGCCTGCTGCTTCGTCGACGGCACCTGTTCATTGATCAGCCCCGTGCAATGCCTTACCCAAGGGGGTCGTCCCCATGAGCCGGGCACGACCTGCGATACGGTAGTGTGCGACGAAACGCTGGCAGCCTGCTGCTTTCCCGACGCTACGTGCGATGACCTCATCTCCGTGGTGTGCCTGAGTCAGGGCGGCCGGCCCAGCGAGCCGGGGACGAGCTGCAAGACGGTGACCTGCGTGCCCGACATCGGCGCATGCTGCTTTGAGGACGGCACGTGCGAGGCACTCAAGCCATTCCAGTGCTTCAGCCAGGGCGGGCGACCGTTCGCGCCCGGGACGCAGTGCGCAACCATCGAGTGCGAGCCCGCTACCGCAGCGTGCTGCTTCCCCGACGCAACCTGCCAGGTGCTCAAGCCGCGGGACTGCCGCGAAGCGGGCGGCGAGGCCCAGGCCCCCGGCTCCACATGCAAGACCCCCACCTGCGTGCGCACGGCCTTCGCCTGCTGCCTGCGCGATGGAACCTGCCAGGAGACCAACTCCCGCGAGTGCCGCCGGCTCAACGGGGAGTTCCATGGCGAGGTACCCTGCGAGCCCACTCCCTGCACCCCGTGACCAGAGTGGCGATCCGGTTTCCCACGGGACAGCCTTAGGAAGTGCACTCTGGTGATGCCGCGCGCTCATTCGCCTTCGGCCGACCCGGCCGGTACAGTCGATAGCAGTGGTTGGCGACCTCTTGCCGGGACGGCGCCGGTCATATATATTTATAAATATGGATAATATGTGGAATTCAAATGGAACATCTGGAACATCGAGCACATCGCGGAGCATGGTGTGATGCCCTGGGAAGCTGAAGAGGTCGTCGAGGGCGCGCACCCGCCGTACCCGGAACATCGCGGTGACGGGAAGTGGCTCGTTTGTGGTCAGACCCAAGCTGGGCGTTTTCTGCAGGTAGTCTACGTGCTGGAGAGAGACAAGAGGGTGTTTGTAATACACGCCCGTCCCTTGACGCCACGAGAACGTCGCCGTTTTCGGCGGAGGATGAGGACATGAGACGAGCGCGACGACCGAAACGAAAAACGTTTAGCCGGATGACCACCGCGGAGTTACGCCGGGCAACCCGCGAGTTCGACCGGGAGTTCGTCGCCGATACGTTCCAGCCGCTCGACGCCAAAGCCAGGAAACTCGACGCCCAGGCACGGCGGCGGGGCCGTCCTCCGCGAGGCAAGGGAGCCAGGGTCGTGTCGGTAACCGTGGAGCGATCCATCTTGGCGGAGGCCGATGCCTTCGCCCGCAAGCATCACCTTACGCGAGCGGCGCTCATCGAGCTGGGCCTGCGGATGGTGCTGAAGGCAGGGTAACGTGGCATGCACTTTGGTTGCCCGAGGCAAGGACTTCGATGTCGAGTCCTTCTTGTCACGAACGCGTCTACCGTTTGATCGCGCCCATTTCTGGATCCGGGGGACACCGACTATGCGTCGTCGCAAGCCCAGCCTTCACCAGGATTCCGGCTTCAGCGAGTGGGTCAGTCGCGACCGGTGGGACGACTTAGGAGCCGCCATCAAAGATGTCCTCAAGTTCTTGCAAACGCACAAGAAGGAACTGGAGAAGCTGAAACGAGCCCGTGGCGTCGAGCACATTATGTTGGATTTTGCGTATAACTCTCGTCTCGGAACAAAAGGGTTCGCGGTACAGGGTGAGTACCTTCCTGTGGAGCTGCTTCAATTGGCTGGTCAACTGAACATTGGAATTGGGTTATCTCTGTATCCGCCCTTCCAGAGGCCAAAAACTCGGAAGAAAAAGGTGGCCAAATCGAGATAGGACATGGCAACAAGAACGAAGCAACCTGGAAAGCGAAGTAGGGGCGGCAACGGCGCGGCCGGGGTGAAGTTGGAGGGGTTGGCCAAGGGGGTCGTTCAGCAGGCGTTTGCCAAGCGCGATCCGGAAGTGCTCGTGCCGGCGCGCTTGCTGAGCAACGTGTCCTTCAATGAAAAGACCCGCCACGTGGAGATGGGCGACGCCAAGCAGTCGCGGAGCCTGTTCAACTATGGGCAGGCTAAGCGCTTTATGCAAACCCTGCTGGTGGGCAGCAAGTGCAAGGAGCTCATCGAGCGCCGCAAGACCGCCAGCATCCGGCAGATCTACTATCTCTCCAAGCACACCATCAAGGGCACCAACGAAAAGACCTTCAACGACCAGGCCGAATCCGACCCCATTATCGAGGACCTGGAGGTAGCCATCGACTCACTCCGCGAGGAACTGCACGTCTTCGCTTCGAACCGCGGCAACCTGGCCGGACCCATCACCCTGGTGGACGCTGGCAACACCCTGGACTGTGCGGCCATGGGCAGCGCCGGCTACGCCGTCCCCAGCATCGTGGAGCCCGACGTGGTGCAGTTCAAGAAGAACTCCGCCAAGTTCGTCCTGCACGTCGAAAAGGACACCGTCTGGCGGCGCTTCTACGAGGACCGCTTCTGGGAGAAGCACCAGTGCATCATTTCCCACGGCGGCGGGCAGCCCGCCCGGGGCATGCGCCGGCTGCTACAGCGTATGCACAACGAGCTGAAGCTACCCATCTTCGTCCTGCTCGATAGCGATCCCTGGGGGTACTACATCTATTCGGTCATCAAGCACGGCTCGATCAACCTGGCCTACGAATCGCGACGGATGGCGATCCCCGACGCCAAGTACATCGGCGTCTCGGCCTTCGACTACGAGCGCTGCGGCCTGTCGGACAACGTGAAGATCGAACTCGACGCCACGGACATCAAGCGCTGCAAACAGATCGCCGAATACCCGTGGTTCGCCAAGAAAAAGGAATGGCAGCGGGAGATCAAGAAGCTTCTTTCCCAAGGCTTCAAGATGGAGGTCGAAGCCATGATCTCCAAAGACCTCGAATACCTCACCGAAGAATACGTCCCCATGAAGCTCAAGGACAAAAAGCAGTGGCTGGACTAGCGATGTAGCGTCGCCCCTCGTGGGCGGCGCTTGAAGGTCGATTCGCACTGGCCCACAAAGCGCCCCGACGCTGCATTCCTAGTAGGGCGCCACCTGATGGCGGCGCTCGCGCGTACAGGAGGGCGAGCCTCCCGACCCACCCGAGCGATCATCGCCTCGGCTCGGCGGGAGCCTCGCCCTCCCACAGAAGAGGGGATAAGGGTTAATCTTCAACGACCTGAATGTTTCCTCCGCCGAGCGTCCCGCCGGCTTGATACCCGTTACTGATGGAGATCGAGAACTCGTCGTTGGAGCCCGGCTCGCCGTTGTCCACAACGCTTACGGTGCAGGTGAAGCCCGCGACTTTGTTGACCATGCACGGGCCGCTGAAGGTCGCCACATTGCCACCCAGGGTCAGCGAGTCGATCTCCTCAGTCTGGACCTTGGTGTGCCCATCCCTGTCATCGTAGGTCAGGTGACCGGAGACGCTCCCGCCCGGCGGGCGTTCGACGCTGAAGCCGAAGTTCGCCCTTCCGCCGCCCACAGCGATGTGTCCACCGCCGCTGGCCGTCCCGCTGGCCGGCGGCGGAGGCTCGGTCACCTCGATGAAACGCTCGCTGCTTGCGGTTTCACCGTCGTTGTCCGTGACGATCAAAAGCGCCCGGTACGTTCCGGGCGCGTTGTAGGCATGCACCGTGACGGGGTCGCTCGTGGAAGCAGTGTCGCCGTCCCCGAACGACCACTCGTACGTCACGATGCACTGGTTCGGGTCTGAAGTTGGATCGCACCCGACGGCATCCTGATCCGCCGACGCCGAGGCATCGAACGTCACCGGCTCCCCGACTTCCGCAGGATTGGGAGCGGCGGTGAAATCCGCGGTTGGTGCGAGTGTCGCCGGTCCGGCATCGACATTGATCTGCCGGACGTTGGAGAAGGAACCCACCGCGTCGCAGCTGGCACCGAACAGCCCGGCCACTCGATAGAAGTAGGTCCCGGTGGTACGGCCGGTCACGTCCAACGTGGACGCGGAAGCGGCGACCGAAGCGATCGGCGCAAAGTTGGCGGTCTCAATCTGGATGTTGTCGATGAACCAGCCCAGAAAGAGCGGCGACGAAACCAGAAGGTCGGTGTCCAGTCTGAAGCGCACCTTGATGGACTTGCCCGCGAAGGAACTCAGGTCGATTTCACGGCGCCCGGAGAACTGGCCGTTATACGTGGCCATGCGCTGATAGCCGCTTCCGTCGGCGCTGACCTCCACGTAGCCATAGTCGAAGTCGTTCTCCAGGTCCTCGAACGAGTCAAACGAAAGCAGCGCCGCGGCCTCGGAGAGCGGCAGGGCCTCGGCCATCTCCAGCGATGCATCCTGCTGATCGACGTACACCGGCGCATAGCCGAGTGTCATGGTGTCCGGATGCACGTTCGATATCCAGGTCGCGGCGCCGACCCATCGGGAGTTCTCACCGGCAATCAATAGCTCTTCGGCGTCGTCCAGGAACACGCTGTCGAGGTGCGTGGCCTCATCGACACGGAAGCCGCAGGGCTGCTCGGCCGGGAGATCGGGGTAGGTCCAGGAAAGCTTGTAATTCCCATCATGATCGACGCCCGCAACCTGGTCGGGATCGTCGTCATCCGCGATGGGGTTCTGAGTCGGCGCGGGATAGGGCCTGGCCGCGGCGCGATAGTAGAAGGGCATGCGCAGCGTCTCGCCGTTGGAGCCGCTGGCGACCACCCACCACAGGAATTCCGTGGCCGGCTCCCCGTTCACGTCCACGCCGGCCACCGACAGCCCCAGCGGGGCGGCGCGGCCGTCGACCGTCACGACCACATCAAATGTCGCGCGATCGGCGGTCGCACCACCTAGCGCAACCGACGCGGAACTCAAGGCGACGGCGATACCCGCGGTGCCGGCGATGGGTCGGGTAACATCGCCGCGCAATCCGCCGCCGTCTACCAGGCTCAGCGTATACGTCCCCGCGCCGGCTGCGCCCGCGAGGTTTTCCAATGTCACAGTGATGGCACTGCTCTGGCTGCTCTCGCCCGTGTTGATGACCTCGTTGCGCCCGAAGCTGTGCGTCGCGAGAAAGTCCGGATAGCGAGCCTCGTCGGGCCCGCCGAGGCCGTTGGTGTTGTTCGTGCCCATGACCGCACGGGCGTCCACCGCCTCCATGACATGAACGAGCCCCGAGCCAATGTCGTTGATGTAGCTTCGATCGTCGGTGTCAGGCACCGGCGTGACGTTGTCCGCGGCGCGAATGTTGGTGGCGGTGTTGGTCAATGCCGCCCGGACGATGCTTTGCGGCATGACGTTGCCGTGGGTGATCTGCGTGAGTGCCCCCGCACCTGAACGAAGGTCGGCGGCACTCAGCGGCGGGTGGGTCCGCTGGCTTAGAAGCGCTTCGCGAACCAGCGCCGCGGCACCGGCTACGTGCGGACCGGAGAATGACGTTCCCGATACGCTAATGAACCGGCTGGGGTCGCTCATCGTGCTGGCAGCCGTGGGGTGAAGGCCGCCCGCCGCAATGGTGGCTCCATAGATGTTGTGGCCCGGAGCCGTGATGTCCGGCTTGAGGAAGCGGAAGTCGTCGATCGGCCCGCGGGAGGAGAAGCCGGTGGTCTTGGCGACGAACGCGTCCGGCGCCGGCGGATTGATGCGCAGCGGAAGCTTGGAAACCGTCCCCCACGTCGTCCGGTCCCCCGGCTCGAAGGCCGCCGATTGAAACCCGAGCGTGTCGCGGAGGTATAGTCCGTTGACTCTGGACACTCCATACACGGGAATCGCCGCCGCATAGACGCCGGCGGCCTCGAGCTCGGCATCCTCGTTGTTGAAGACGAGCAAGGCTACGGCCCCTTTGGCGGCGCATTCCGCCGCCTTATGGGCGAAGAGCCCCGTGCCTGTTGCGTCGGCATCGACCGTACTGCCTCGGGAAGCGAGGGCAATCCGCCCGCTCACCGCGTCGGGCACCTGGTCGGGCGTGTCGGCGAGACCCACATAGACATAGTGCTGGCCCAGCATACGGAACATCCGGCGCCCCGGACATGATCAGGGCGAGCATGAAGCGATCCTGCGAGGCAACCGCGCGACCGGTGTCATTCTGAGCGCCGGTGGACATTCCTCCCACCGTATAGCGCAGGGGACTGGCCGTAAGAACGTCCAGCTCGTTGTCCACGGCCCCCGGGTCGTTGGTGGCGGCAACGGCGATGACCCGCCGCCCGGCGGCCGGTTCGCCGAGGGTGTTTTCATTGGGGCCCGAGTTCCCCGCAGACGCGACGGCCACCGCACCGGCCAGCGCCGCATTGTTGGCGGCCACGGCGTCGGCCGAGTCGGCGTCGCCCACGTCACTGCCGAAGCTCATGTTGATCACCGAGGCCATCGGCTTGGGAAACCCAAGCGGATCGACCGGGTTCACGGCGTCTTCCAGCGCGGTGACGATGTTGACCGTTCCAACGCATGTGAACACCGTTTCGCAAATCTTGTAATTCATGAGCAGCGCGCCGGGGGCCACGCCTTCGATGATTTGGTCGTCAGCGTTACCGGGAATGCGGTCCAGGCCGGGGCCCTGAACCTTAACGCCGGCAGAGTCGGACGCGCCGTGGGTGCCGTGGCCCACGTCGTCCTCGTTGGTGGTAGCGGTGAGCGGCAGGGCATAGACGACTTTGGGGTGGTGAACGCCTTCGAGATACGGCTGCCCTGCAAGTCGCACGGGACGAGCGTCCCCGGTGCGGCTTAGGAAGTTTGCGTCGTCAAAGCGCGTGTCGAAGGCGGGATGGGTATGTTCGATTCCCGTGTCTAAGATGGCGATCACCTGACCCGAGCCGTCAAACCGTTTCGGACCGCTGCCTGCCTGGGTGAAGATCGTCTTGTTGCCCGGACCGTTGTTGGCCCGGACATACTCCACGCTGCGGTCCAAGTGCAGCTGCACCGGGCGATCGATGGTAACGTGCTTCACGCCGGGCATGGCGCGGATCTGCTCCACGGCATCTGACGGGACTTCGATACCGATGGCGTTGATCAAGTGGGCGAACTGATTAGGGCGATGAACCACGCCGCCGGCCACGGGCAACGGAGTTTGCGTCAGAGTGTATTCGACCCCCGCGCGGCGCAGTGCATTCAAGAACACGCGCTGAGTTCCAAAGACCGACCGCTCATGACTCGCGCGATCGAATGCTCGTCCGGCGCGCTGCGCCGCATCCGCGGCCACCACGCTGGGTGGTAATCCGGCCAGCTCCACGACGATGGCCGTCTTCTCCGCCGCCCAAGCCGCTGCCGGAAACGCCGCGCCCGCCAGAACCACGTGAATCGCAACGACCGAGCGTGTTTTCATGTCCCGAGCCTCTCGCTGGCGACCTGTCTGCGACCAGGCCGCGGTTTCTCAGTCGCGGCCCGTGAAGGTTCGCCCTCACAACCGCAACTACCCGTTCCACCTGTCGCTAGAAGCCCGCCGAGCCTCTGTTGACACAAAAACAGGGGTTTTTACCCGCAGTGGGATAAGGCCCAGTGGTGCCGCGACATCTTGTAAGTCCCGCTTTGATCATTGTGGAGTCGTCGGGAACCACGCGCCTTTCTTTCTTGGATCGCCTGCGCGGACGCTCGGCGCTAGTCTGGGCGGAGTTCGACGAACGATACCGTGAACTGCTGTATCGCTACGCTCGCCGCCGCGGGGCGACGCATACCGAGGCCGAGGACATCGTCCAGGAGGTGCAGCTCTACGTGTTCAAGGCGATGGACCGCTTCCAGTACGACCCCGGTCGGGGGCGCTTTCGCGGGTATCTGCGGACCGCCGTCATCCATGCCATGGGAAGGCGAGCCAAGAACCAGGAGCGACAGGAGGCCGCCGTCGATCCCCAGGTTCTGGCCGACGTCGTCGATGCCGAAGATTCCTCAGACACCGAGTGGGAACGGGAGTGGCAGCTTCACCGCTTGCGCTGGGCTCTGCGCAACGTCGCCAAGGAATTCGAGCCCGCGACGCTGCAAGCCTTCCGGCTGCACGTGCTCGGCGACTGGTCGGCGGACGACACCGCCAAGTACCTCGGCATATCACGGGCCAGCGTGTATCAGGCCAAGTCCCGGGTCCTGCGGCGCCTCCGCGAACGCATCGAAGCTACTGACGATGTCGAGGAGCGTTGAACGTGTCGAGAGAGTCGCTATGTCGAACAGAGTCGCGCGCGTGGGTGGGCGAGCTAGCTCTCCCCGCCGGTCTCATACCATATGGCCATGGCCAGGACACGATCTTCCTCCGCGTCATGGCGCCGCAGGACGGCGATCAACTCCCGCGCGCGAAGCACGAATACGTCGTAGTCCTCGTCGCACTGGTCGGCTACGCTGTCCACGTGGCGAATGAGCCAGTCAAGCTGCCCGAGGATACGCGGGTGCTCGTCGCGCAAACGACTCCACTCGTTTTGCACCTCAAGCGGCAACCGGCCTGCGGGACCTTGCGGGTTGAGGGAGCCCATCCCGTGATGGGCTCGGATGCGGGCGTGCAGGCGTCGGAACTCGGTGCCCAGAACTTCGAAGAATGACCCGCCCCGGCCGCAGCGCGGCTCGGCGTTCAGCGTCTCTTCGATCACCCGCAGGGATTCCTTGATCGCTTCGTCGGGAGAGGCACGGGAATAGTCGGCTTCGATCGTGGCCATGGAGGGACCTCCTGTCGCTGAGCCGTACGGCCCTCGCGGTGCGCGTGCGCCGAGGGTTAACGTACCCCCCATTGTTCCCGGGAATGCGTCGGGTTTCAATACCGTGGTTTTACCAGAAAAGCAGGTTGTGAAATGAAGCCCATCCCGCACATCGCACGCCTAACCCTGGTCGCCGCGCCCCTTCTCTTTCTGTTGAGCTGCGTGAAACCACCCCGCGTGCGGGCCGCTACCCCTCCGGCAAGTCCTGCTTCACAGCAGGACCCTGCCGAGCGGGCCCTTCGAACATTCCGGCAAGCCACTTTCTACAAACCCAAAGACGATCCCGAAGTCGGCGTGGCCATGACCTACGCCCCCTTGATCGTGCAGGAGGTTGATGCGACGCAAGGAGCAACCGAAGCCCGTAACTTTGGAGCGGTCTTACCGAGCCCGACGCGGGTGGACCCACGGCGTCCGGTGATCTATTTCACGAGCTCGACAGTCCGCATCGGTGGCATGCAACGCGATCAAGTGGTCTATCTTTGGCGCTACCCCTGCGAGCGCGATGAGCCGCAGTGCGTTTCGCAGCGGGGGCGGGGAGTGCGCATTACCTTGGCCGCGGATGGGACGCCATTGGTGTGGGAGGCCCTTTCCACGGATGAGCCCCGCCGCGTGCTTTTTGTCTCGCACTCCCTGGAGGATGCGGCCCGGCGGGAGTTCGGCGCTCCGCCGGATGGGCGGCGATTCTCGATCGAACGAGCGCCCGCGGACGCCCCCGACGAGTTTGTCGCTCGCGTCCTCGACGACGGGCCCGTGCCCATGGGGCCTTATGTTTACCTCGGGGCGTCGCCGCGCCGCGAGATCACCGCCATCCTGTGCCGCTGCATGCCCTCCCAGGTCGATGAGTTCGTCACCACGGGTTATTACGAAATCCAGCCCTTGGAGACCATCGCGCCGCTCGTCGCCGCGAGTCGGGGCGATGGAAACGGCCTCCCACCGATCCGCTGGGCGGCTACGATGACCTGGGAGAACATCTGGGCTCAGGAAGGCCAGTCGCTGGACTCCATGCTCCGCTGGCCGGCAAGCGCTCCATGATTAAGATCAACGAGATCTTCTACAGCATTCAAGGCGAAGGAAAGCTCGCCGGAGTTCCCAGCATCTTTGTCCGTACTACGGGCTGCAACCTGCGCTGCACTTGGTGCGACAGCCCGACGACTTCTTGGCAGCCCGTGGGGCAATCCATGACCCTTGACGCCATTGTCGATCAGCTCGCCGATTACGCCTGCACCCATGTGGTGCTCACCGGCGGGGAGCCGATGATCGCGGATCGCGTGGAGG
>SBAX01000310.1 GCA_005240095.1 Phycisphaera mikurensis | reverse complement strand
CTGCAGGTCGATCTGCGGGGCCTGGCGGCCGAAGTCCGGGGCGCGGAACATCATGTCCGTCACGTCGTACACCTTTGTGAACATCTTCCGCTCGAAATCCGCCCGCGTGGAAATCGTCAGCTTGTTCTCGATGCCCCGATAGCGGATCTCCCCTTCCTCGGAAAGCTGCTCGGTGACTTCATTGAGCACGTCCGCCACCGTGGTGTTGTTGAGCTGCAGCGTCACCAGCGATTCGCGGTTGACGTTCTCGACCCCGAGGGGGCCCCACTTGGGAACCATGTTGACCCGACCTTCGCTGGTGTCACGCAGCCAGTCGAGCACTTCCTCGAAAGGCTTGTCGGTCCAGTCGATCTGGTCTACGCGCGTAGCCAGCAGCATCTCCGCCGCCCGCGCGGACACACTGGGCGGAACGGGAGCCGGCTCCTCGGCGCGCATCTCGGGTTGGGGATTCTCACCCGAAACCTGCTGGGCCAGCGCCGCTGTACTGAACATCACGCCAAGCGCCAACGCACTGATCGTCACTCGTTGCGTTTTCACAGCCTTATCCTCCGTCGTGGGAAGTCTACGGCTTGGATGGTCCCGGCGCACCGCGCGTCGAGGGCCAAGAAAACTATACCCCGCCCGGGGGCCGCGGGCTACTCGCAGCCCTATTTCTATCGGCCTGGTTCCAGCACCGTCGGATGGTTTCACCCCGTCCGACGGGCGTTCGACCCCAGCGCCCCAAAGGGCGCGTGCGGAGTGTACAGTGCGTAACTCCTTGTGCCACAATGATTTACGGCGCCCCCTGGCCGGTCAGCGACTTGCACTTTGCGGCTAACGCCTGGGTCTTTTTCCACGGCCGTTGGCGATCGGTGCCTGGAAAGGCCAGAAACAGGCGGCTTCGCATGACTACGGCCAGGTCGGGGTTGTGGACCTCGTAGGTGTCGCCGCTGCTGAGCCGCACCCGAAACGGCTCAAAAGGCTCCTCGTGGAGAAGCTCGGTCAGTTCGCCAGCGTTCACAGCAAGACTCTACCGCCACAAGGGATCGCTTCAAACGTAGCCGCGGTCGGCACTTTCCTGCATGGCACCCAGGGCCCGAAAACATTAGTCCTCTGAGCGGGGTATGGTCCGGGCCGGCGGCGAGAGGTTCGCTGTTCGGCCCGGACGTTTTCCTAAGGCGACGCGGCCGATCGGGGTATACCCTATCGTACACTTATCGCGGCTGCCCGCTGTCCGGAGGGTCAGCGGGTGGGCCGGGTCCGCAATCGCGGCCCGGTAAGCGCGGCTCCCCGTCGTAGCCTAAGACCCGTGAACGTCTCTCGACTTCGACCCATCGGTCGCGCGTTTCAGAACGTCGCCCGGAGGACCCAGCTCATGCTGGTCTCCGTCGCCGTCGTCGTCTTCGCCACTTTGTTTCGCCACGGTCTTCAGCGACAAGCCGATGAGCTGCTCACCGAGCAGGCCCACACCTGCGCCGGCGCATTGATCCCCGCCAAGGACGGCGACCTCTCCGATTCCGTGGCCGCGCTGCAATCCCGCAACGAGCGTCTGCTGGCCGTGGCTCTCCTAGATGCCTACGGCGAAGTCCAAACCGTCTATCCGCCTCGCCCGGCGCACCGCGCCGCGGTTCATGCGGGACTTCGCGATCTCGGCGACGTGATCTGCGTAGCCCCTCCGGTCGCCGCCGGCACGGTCACGGCCAAAGCCGTCGTTGTGCCGCTCAACGGCAGTCTCTCGCCCCTGGCTACGCAGGCCCTGCTCCTGCTGCGGACTCCAGATGATGCCGCGGCCTGGCTTCCACCCACGGCCATGTTCGCGGCCGTCATGTGCGGCGTATGTTTCCTCAACGTCCGCTCCCTGGGACGGTGGTTCGAGGGGCGCGTCGCCCAACCCCTGCGGGAGATGGCCGGCGCCCTGCCCACCTCCGCCGACGGCAACGGGCACATGTCCTTGCGCGTCGGCGTCTGGCACGAAACCGCACAGATCGCCGCCCGTTTCCAGGAGCTGCTCGAAACCCTCGCCGAGAGCGACGCCCGCAGCCGTCGCCTGGAACGCGAGGCTCAGCGGCAGATCCTTCGGCAGGAGCGCGGCTTTGACCGCGAACTCCGCCGCGAGCGCGACCGCGCCACCACCGATCCGCTCACCGGCCTGCGTAACCGCACCTTCCTCGAGGAGCAGCTCGAACCCCTCTTCACCCAGCACGTGGAGCAGAACCAGGAGCTCGCCGCGGTGATGATCGACCTCGACAACTTCAAGGTCTACAACGACTCTCGCGGGCATCAGGTCGGCGATGCATTGCTTCGCTTTGTGGGCGCTCTGCTCCGCGGGGCCCTCCGACCCACCGACCACGCCGTCCGCTATGGCGGCGATGAGTTTCTGGTGCTGCTGCCCCAGACTGATTCCGCCCAGGCCGCCATCGTCGCGGAGCGCATCACCAAGCTCTTTCGCCAGTATGCCCGTCGCCTCGACGGGCAGGACACCGTCTCCATGAGCGCCGGCGTCGCCGCCGCACGCGAGCATTCCTGCGGGACCGGCCACGAACTCGTCAGCCGCGCCGACGCCAACCTCTACGCCGCCAAACGCGGCGGAAAAAACAGGGTCTCCACCGGCGACCAACCCGCGCCCCGCCCCGCCTGCGCCACAACGAACGGTACCGCGACCGTAAGGGAGCGGGCTTGATTGGCCAAGACGCCGCGTCGCGCAGCGCCACCCGCAGATTCCGAGCCGGGTTGTCCTCAGCCCGGCACGTCGCGTTGAACGCCGGCGGATTGGCTGCTAGCCTTGCGAATGCATGAACGACAAGCGACTCCGCTCGGTGAGCGTCTTCTTCCCCTGCTACAACGAAGAGGCCAACGTCGAGCGAACCACCCTGGCCGCCCTGCGGGCCTTTCGCCGCGTGGCCGATGATTTCGAAGTCATCATCGTCAACGACGGCAGCAAGGACCGCACCGGCGAGATCGCCGAGCGTCTTGCTCGCGAGCACCCCGAAGTCCGCGCCGTGCACAACAGCCCCAACCAGGGCTACGGGGGGGCTCTGCAACGCGGCTTTCGCGAGGCGAAGAAGCAGTGGGTCTTCTACACCGACGGCGACGGACAGTTCGATTTCGAAGAGATCGACCTGCTCATCCCCCTCATGGAGCGTTACGACATCGTCAGCGCCTATCGCCTCAATCGCCAGGATTCGCTGCTGCGCAAGTTGAACGCCTTCTGCTGGACGGCGCTGGTCAACGTCGTGTTCCGCCTCTGGCTACGGGACATCGACTGCGCCTTCAAGATCTACCCCCGCAAGCTCTTCGATGAAATCGAGATGAAATCGAAAGGCGCCCTCATCGACACGGAAGTGCTGGCCCGGGCCAAGCGCCTCGGCTACACCATCGGGCAGGTCGGCGTGCATCACTACCCCCGCACCGCCGGCAGCCAGACGGGGGCCAACCTCCGCGTCATCCTCCGCGCCTTCAAGGAACTCTTCCTCCTCTACCGCGACATCCGCAGAACGGGCAAATCGAGCCGTGGGCTCTAGCCGCGCGGACGCGGGAGGGCGAGGCTCCTGCCGAGCCGCGCGATGCCGCACGCCGTGCCTTGCAAGCTCAGCGACACGTGGCTAGCCTTTCCCTTCGCTGCAGCGCTCGCGCGGTGAGCGCTCACTGAAAACACACAAGGCCCGGGAGGAAAGCCATGCGTTCATGCGTTCGTTTCGCGATCGTGGGAATCGTTTCATTGACTTTCGCGACCCTCGGATGTCGCGGCCGGCAAGGCGATGGCGGTGGCGACGGGAACGGCACCACGGAGCTGACTGCCGAGCAGCAGGCGGCCGTGGACGCCGTGGTCGAGCAGCTCGAGGCCACGGCCAAGGCCGTCGGCGGCCTGGTGGACAGCTTCTCCGGCCTCGACGCCGACGGCGACGTCACCGCCGGTGAGTGCCCCGTGGTCACTGCTTCCTTCGGCGAAGGCGTCACCAACGTCACCGTCGATTTCGGCGAGACCGGCTGCACCAGCGATTACTACGACAACGACACCGTCAGCGGCTCCGTGGCCCTCACCCTGGACCGCATCGCCCGAACCGTAGGCGTAGTCTTCAACAACCTCAGCGTCGACGGGGCCACCACCTCAGGCACGGCGGATTTCACCCTCACCCGCGACGGCGACCGCCGCACCCTCGCCGGCACCATCGACATCGCCACCAGCGGGGTGGGCAGCGTGGTGGGAACGCTCAGCGTCCGCATCGACGTTTCCGCGCTGACCATCGCCGTCGATGAGGCCGACCTGACCGTCTTCGACGAATCGACCGGCGACACATACTCCGTGGACGTGGACGGCATCGTCATCGACCCCCTCGGCAACGGGAACTTCATCCCCGAGTCGGGCACGGTGACGTTCGAAATCCCCAACGACGGCCCCGGGCCGGAGACCATCACCATCGTGATCGAGTTCGATGCGAACTCCCCCGTCGACGGTACCGTCGCCGTCACCGTCGGCGAAGCCGAGCCTGTGGAATACGAACTGCCGACTCTGTGATGTCAGAGCTGGCGTCGCGGCCCCGCAGGGCGATTGGGATTGCCACGGGGATTGCGTGTGTTTGGCGTAACGTGCCGTAGGCACGTTCGAAAGTAGCGCGGCGTTTCAACGCCGGGTATCGAACGCCTTGATGGCATGAGTCCCGGAGGGACGACTGAGCCCGACTCAGCCGTGCCTACGGCACTTGACTTTGCTGGTGCACCGGTTCCCGGCACTGAAAGTGCCGGGCTATTCTCAGCGCGTCCCGCTGGGACGCTATACACGTACGGGACTTTAGTCCCTGGAACTGGTGGAATGCCCGAGACAGGAATCGAACCTGCACGGCCTTACGGCCACAAGCACCTCAAGCTTGCGCGTCTGCCAATTCCGCCACCCGGGCGTGCCTGCGCAACCATCCAGTCTATCGCCCGCCGCCCCCCAGTCAAACGCGTGTCGAGCCGCGGGCTTTCAGCCCGCGCGGACACGTCTGCCGGCATCGATCAGAACCGCGACCGTCAGGGAGCGGGCTTGTACTTTCTCACTCGCTGCTTATCACCAGCACCCGCTGCATGCCCGCGAAGTCCACCAGATCGACGTCCCCGTCGGCGTCGAAATCGAACCGATTGCACGGCGGCGGGTAGATCGGCGTGGGGCTGTCCGCCACGTTTCCAAGCGTCATTGATTCTACGTGTGCCACGGCCGTGTCGGCCGTGCGGCTCCCATGCTGTGCCTCTGCGGTGTCGGCAGTGCGGCTTGTTACTTGCCGCTCACTCGTCGCGCCCGCCGGTCCCGACATGCACAGGTCCCACCACGCAAAGTCTTCCAAATCGACCACTCGATCGCAATCGTAATCCCCGATCCCGAACTCGTACGCCCCAATGTCCACCAGCCGACACAGCACCCGCCCATGTCCGTCGAGGTCCTTCTCTCCAGCCTGCGCCACAAACTCCGGATCGCCCGCGTTGATGCACGGGGACTCGGGCTGGAGGCGGAAGTCGGCAATCGGCGAAACAATGAGAGGGTCGACCCCCATGTTCCCTTCGCCGCCGTACGCCCCGGACCAACCCTGCACGTCGCTGTAGTCGATCGCCGCGAATTCGATGCCCTCGATTTGGGAAGTCTCGTCCGTCCACCGCCCGCCATATGGGTCAACGACATTGCCCCACACGATGGAATTGAGAATGGTCGTATCCCGCCCCACGATCAATCCCGCGCCAAGACCCGCGGCTGAGTTGCTCGCGACCGTGCAGTTCTCTACCAAAAGGACCCCTGGGCCCGCCGCGATTCCACCTCCGTAGCCACGCGCGTCGTTCAGCGCGATGAGGCTATTGGCGATCCGCGCCTCTGCACGTGTAAGCAACGCAGCGACCCCGCCGCCGACAAGGGCGCTGTTCCCGGTAACCTTACAGCGATCGAGCGAAGCGGTCGCCGAGGCGTTGATCCATAGCCCGCCGCCGGCGCTTGCCCAGTTGCCGTCCAACGTTGATTCGATCATGCCCACTGATCCTGAAGATGCGGCGATCCCACCGCCTTGCGACGCATTGTTAGCTCCGAAATGACTGCCTTGTATGATCGCCTCATGGCCGTGAAGGTCGAGCCCGCCACCAACAGCGGCCCGGTTGTATTGGAAATCGCTGTCGCACACGTTGAGAGGTTCCGTCGACAACAACCCGCCCCCACTAAAGGACGCCTTGTTGTTCCAGAAGCGGCTGCGCATGATCACCGCACCACTCGGGTATGCGTGAAGATACGCCCCGCCCCCATATTCGCCAATGTTCCAGGAGAACTCGCAGTCCCGTATCTCCACTTCGTTCGCGAATAGCGCGACTGCTCCCGCATTCCCCGTGGAGAAGTTGTGCGAAAAGATCGAATCGGCGATCGCAGCCCGACCGCCAGTAACCAGTAGAGCTCCCGCCTCGCCGGCCTCGTTCCGCTCGAAGCGCGAGCCTAAGATGCTAAGATCACTGCGATCGACCGAGAGCGCCCCACCGCCGTCCGCGGTGTTCTCAACGAAGGCGCAATCATCGATGAGAGTTCCACTGTCGTAGAAACCAAAGACAAGAACGGCCCCTCCTCGAAAACCGGAATGGTTTTCTGAGAAGACGGACGATCGGACCGATGCCTGCCCCCAGCTTTCCAAACCGATGGCTCCGCCGCCCTCGCCAGCAACATTACGCCGAAACACGCAGTCCGAGAGAAGAAGTTCGCCCCACCCATAGTCCCCCGTACCATGCAGACCTGCACCGCTTCCGACCGTCTTGTTTTCCGTGAAAAGGCAGCCGGAGAAAGTCACGCCCGAAGAAGGCTCTTCGTCAAACTCGAGGAACACGGATACGCCGCCCCCGCCAAAAGACCCCGCGAGGTTCCGCGTAAATGCACAGCCCTGCACGTGGAACGACGAGTTCTTTATGTACATGCCGCCGCCGCGGTCGGCCAAGTAGTCGCTTCCCCAGCCGTAACCGCTGGTGACTACGAAACCGTTAAAAGCAGTGCCTTTGCCGATGTTGATTGCTGTGACCACATGCCGGGCGTTCTCTTCATAGTTCACGAATTCCGGTAGATCATCGCCGTTGAAGTCTCCGGAAAGGATCGTCGGGTTCGCGTCGATCTCGCGCTCGTCGAGTGAAGACTCGAATCCCGCAAAGCCGCCGTACAAGCTCACGCTGTCGATGAGATTGAAGGTGGCCGAGCGGGGGTCCTCGGGGTCGGTGCGTTTGGAGGGCTTGTATGTGCCTGACGCCACCCAGATTTGCGTGATCGCTCCGCCGCTTTGCTCGGCGGCGTCCATGGCGCTTTGCAGATCGATGTAGGCATCTGCCCAACTGGAGCCGTTGTTGGCCCCCGTGCTACTGGCGGCCACGTACAAGACCTGCTCGCCCGCGTGGGCGAGCGTTGTCGCCAGGCAGGCCGCGACAACGGTCGCGAAGAAGCACGGTGCGCCCTCAGCACTGGCGCTGCCCAAGGTCATCGATCTCATGATCGTCTCACTCCTGCGTTGCCGTGATGGATCAGGGCATTTGAAAGTTTGTAAACACCTTCGCCAAGTCGCGCAGATCGTTGTCCCCGTCGCCGTCGGCGTCGAAAGGCGTGCACACGGAATCCAAGTGTGCCACGGCTGTGTCAGCCGTGCTCGGGCCAGTCGCACATCCTGCCCACGCCGCAAAATCGTCCAGGTCCAGGACGAAGTTGCAGTCCACGTCGCCCAGCAGGCCGAATTCGTAGGCCCCCAGGTCCACGCGTCCGCACAGCACGCGCGGCTTGCCGTCCAGGTCGAGTGCGGGCGGAGGCAGGTCCCACGGCACCCAGTCGATGGTCTCGGTCAGGCCTGTGTTGATGCACGGCGAACCAGGTTCCAAGTGGAAGTCGTCCACGACAAACCACGGGTCGAGACCTAGGTTGCCTTCGCCCCCGAATACTCCTGACCAGCCTTGAATGAGAGAATAATTGATCGTGGCGAACTCGATACCCTCGATCTGCGCGACTTCATCATGCCTTGCTTCGCCAGTCGGATCGATTCGGTTAGCCCAAACGATTGAATTCAAGAGCGACGTGTCTGCGCTGGCGATAAGTCCGCCCCCGAGTGCATCGGCGGTGTTCTCGGAAATCGTGCAGTTTATTATCGATAGAGGACCAGCGCCTGCCGCAAAACCGCCGCCGTACAACGACGCATGATTGTCGACGATGAGACAACTGACGACTTCCGTGTCTGCCTCTGAGCCGTTGTGTGCCAGCGCAGCACCCACGTCTCCAAGGTTGTACCGCAACGTGCTGCGGTGAAGGCGAACGGTTGCTTGCTGGTTCGATATCCCCGCTCCGATGAATGCCGAGTTCGCCTCGATCAGCGACTCCGAAACCCGAACGTGGCCTCCCGCGGTAAAGATCCCACCTCCGTTGGCAGCTGTGTTCCCGCTTAGAAAGGAGGCTCGTAGTTCACTATCGCCTCTGACAAAAAGAGCACCACCGAACCTGTTGGCGCTGTTGTTAAAAAACGTGCAGCCGTTAGCCGCCAAGGTACCGGCTTGCACAGCAATCGCAGCTCCATCCGATATCGCCGTGTTGTTATGGAAGAACGTCTCGGAAACCGACGTACTCCCGTACGACAGCACAGCCCCGCCCGATTCGGCTGCATTCTGCTCGAAAGCGCTGCCTACGATCACGGACGTGAGAGTCTCCGCAAGGAAAACCGCCCCACCACCGCTCCCAGCGGTATTGTTGCCGAAGACGCACTTGTCAATCATCGCGGCGACGTTGTACGTGCCGCTAACGGCACCTCCATCCCAGGCGGCGTTGTTATTCCCGAACGTGCTTGAGTGGAGCTCAAAGCCGTAGCCCTTCTCCGTCCCAAGCCCACCCCCCGTCATAGCGCGGTTGCCATCGAAAACGCAATCGGTGAGATCAGCGTAGGCCGCAAACAGAAAAACGCCGCCCCCGATCCCGACCGTTACATTGCCCTGGAATTTGCAGTTCACGAAACGGACGATCCGCGGCGGGTCTTGCGCGGGTAGCAAGACCACGTAGGCGCCTGCTCCGCCGCCGTATGCGTGGGCGACACTCATTCGATCACGCCCCGCAAAGTTGCGTGCGAAAGTGCAGTTACGGATCAATGGCGTCGTGTTGCTTATGTACATTCCACCTCCGCGGTCGGAACCGTAGGTTGCGCCCCATGCATAACCACCACTGACCGTAAAGCCGTCACAGACGATCGACTCCTCCATGTCCGCAACGGTGACCACATGGCTAGCGTTCTCTTCATAGTTCACGAACTCCGGTTCATCGTCGCCGTTGAAATCGCCAGAGAGAATCGTCGGGTTCGCCTCGATGTTGCGCTCGTCGATCGAAGATTCGAATCCCGCGAATCCGCCGTAGAGGCTCACGCCATCGATGAGATTGAAGGTGGCTGAGCGGGGGTCTTTGGGATCGGTGCGTTTGGACGGCTTGTACGTCCCCGCGCTCACCCAGATTTGCGTGATCGCCCCGCCGCTTTGCTCCGCGGCGTCCAGGGCGCTTTGCAGATCGATGTACGCATCCGCCCAACCGGAGCCGTCGTTAGCCCCCGTGCTACTGGCGGCCACGTACACGACCGGCCCCGCTGCCGCGCTCGCAGGGGCCCCGGCGGACACCAGGCCGCAGAGCGCCGCCAGCAGCGCCGAGAGCGCGTTGGGGTCGGCCGCCGCCGCAGGGTCCTGCCAGAGTTTCGTGATGCGCAGGGCCGGG
>SBAX01000320.1 GCA_005240095.1 Phycisphaera mikurensis | reverse complement strand
GTACGGGCGGCGGACGTTGCACACGACGAACTGAATCCCGAGGTCTCCTTTCCCTCGGGGCCTTGCCGGAGCCGACGATACGCCCGTCGGCTCTTTTTTTTGGCTGGAACTTCTCACCGTAGAACCGGCGTAGAACCGAGCTAAAACGGGCGAACCGCCCTTTCGGCGGCTTGTCGTAAGTCCTTTGTTTTCAATGGTTTATGACTGGCCTGCCAGGAATCGAACCTGGAACCTTCTGATCCAGAGTCAGACGTGCTGCCAATTGCACCACAGGCCAATAAGAGCGGCTCGCAACGACACGCCGCGTTGGCATGGAGCTGCGATCCGACCACCGTATAGGGTAGCCCTTTGCGGGCGTTTGTCAAAGCCTGCACGCGGGCCAGCCGCCTAGGGCCGATGCCATTCGTCGCAGGCCGCACAGAGGGGGGTGACGTCGAACTCGTCCCGTTGATGCGAATCTCGCAGGCGACAGAACGCCGCCGCCGCCCAAATCTCCGCCAGGGACTGTTCGTTCAGATTCCCGACCGTATGCCGGCCCTTGAAGTCCTGATCGCAGGCGGCCACGCGTCCGTCGGCCAGAACCAGGCATCGCGAGCCCAAACGCCGGCAGGCGGTGCGCGGCCGCGGGGCCATCTTCATCACGCTATGATCGTCAAGCTGCCGCGCAAAATGGCCCGCCGCTCCGATGCACACCGACCCCACGGAGCGCAGCCAGCCATCATAGAAGGCTTCAAGTTCGGCCACGTTCTCCCTGGCCTTGGTCAGCTCCGGCACGACGACCGGGCATGGAGAGCGACGATCTGCACGCATGGCGCACACACGGTCCAAGGCTGCACGGACGCTATCCAATCCACGATCCAACTCTCGCCCGGGGTCATTCAGACGCTGATACAAGTCCGGAGACCAAGCGTCGAACAGCACATTGAGCACGTCCACACGATGCTCGATCATCGCGGCGATGGCCGTATCCGTCAGGTCCACACCGGCCGTGCGGACACAGACGCCGAAAACGCCCGCCCAGCGCAGCTCGCTGAGTATCGAAGCAAACTCCGGGTGACGAAGCGGCTCGCCGAACCCGCCGAGGACGATGAGGGAATCATCCGTGGCGGCCATCTCCTGTGCGACGCGCTGGAGGATGCGTATGTCCAGGGGTCCGCGGGACGGCACGCGCTCTCCACGAGGCCGAAGCACGGCCTGCGGATACGGATCGTCGGTGGTAAGCTCGATCTCGACCTCACGAGGCCATGGATCAATAGATGACACCCCTTGATCAAGAAGCCACGCACACGCCGTCGGGGCGTCGGGTGATTCGTGCACCGACAAGAGCCCAGCCAGGCGCCGCATGGACCGCTCGGTGTCGGCAATCAAGCGGCCGTGTGCGAAGCGGACCGCGGCGGGAGTTTCGACACAGCATTCCTGGAAAATCGGGTCCTTGCGCGGACTATCCGGCTGATACCCGAACAGCCAGCCGATAGGCAGGTTCTGCCGTACCAGCTCCTCGAGCAAACTCGTATCCAGGAGAATGCCGCTGAGGCCCGGAGGAGTCGTGGCGAAGGTCATCCGCACTTCGTCGCCTTCCGAGATCCGGCGCTGAATCATGCGCTCTGCAAGCTGCGGATCGAAGACAACTGCCCCCGGGGCCACCACCAGCACGGCATCGGCCTTTGCGGCACGGGCGAGTCCCTCGATGATCCGGCAATCGGTGTACTCGTCAAAAACTGTGGTGCCGCCCAGCCCGCCGCGCCATGCGTCCAGAGACCATTTGCGCGCCGATCGCACCAATCCCGCCCAAGGCGGAGCGCCGGCGTCGTGCCCGCGCACCTCCGCGCCCGCGCCGTCCAGCAGGCGCCGGCATCGTTCGTATTGGCCCGCCGGACAGGCAACGAAGGCGCTCTCGATGGAAGAAACCGCTCGCGCCCGTTCGACCGTTCGACGAAGCACGGGTATGCCCCGGAGTTCCTCGCTCAAACGGCTGCGCGTGCCCAGAGGCGTCGCTTCGAGGTCGGCCTGTATGGCGGCGATGATTCTCACCCGCAGGCCTCCTCCATTCGTCGCAGGGCATCAACCAGCATCGGCCGAACCTCGCGGACCCCGTCGCGCACCGCGGTGATGAACTCCACGTCGCGGGCGATCTGCCGTTTGGCCCGCTCGGCGTCGGTTACTCCGTCCGCCTCGAGCCGACGATCCGCGGAAAATCGGCGAAACTCTGCAAGCTGCGTAGCGGCACTGACCAACTGGTAGGCCCGGCTCTCCCGAGAAACTCGGGAACGAAGCTCGTCGATGCGCGTCAGGCGGCGGTTGAAGCGATCCGGCTGGTCAGTAAGCCCCTCCAACTCTCCCAGGACCGCGAGTATGTCCTCGCACACCTGAACCGCCTCGTCCAGCTCGCCGATCCGCTGTTTCAATGCCTGCTCCGCGAGGGGCAACCTCGACCTATCTCGCCACCGCGTGCGCTCGCGATGAGCGAAACGCGCCGCGTCAATGGGCGTCTGACAGAAGCGCCGGGCGGCCTCACGCAAGGTCATGGTCTGTGTGCCCCGGATTCGCACGCCGCCCTCGGTGGCGTTGATGACCCTGGCCCCGGTGCTGGTAATGTCCTTTTCGAATTGTTCGAGATACGTAAACAGCAACTCATCGGTGAACAACTCCACGCCATCCGCGCCCGGCACGCGCCGAAGAATGGGCCGGTTGCGCACGATGCGGTCCCATTCCTTCTGTTCGATGGTGTTGAAGCGATTGAGTTCCCCGCGCCAGGCCTGATGGATCTCCACGCCCGGCACGTAAAAGACGTGCCCGGTGAAGGCGAGATCCTGGCCAACGAAAATGATCGGGTCGCACCCCATGTACCTGGCCAGATAGAACGCCAGATGAGCGACGGTCGCGCCCGCGGGCAGCCCGGCACGCGCGCCCAGCTCCTCGCCGACGACCAGGCGCGCCCAGGCGTTATCCAGCAGTGAAACCGGCCCCGGATAGTGATCGAGGACGTGCCACGTGGCCTTGGGCTCGGCCACCAGATGCGTGTGGCTCAGGTCCCCTACTCCCTCGAAAAACTTCTGCGACATCTCGTGGAAGTCCAGGCTGGTCACGAAGTCCGGCATGATGCCCCGCTGCATCAGCGGGCGCAGCGTGGTCTGCACGGCGCACAGGACGGCCCTGCCCTTGAGCTCCCCAAGCTGGTCGATGTTTCGCCCCAGGGACGGTCCGGCCGAGATCACCACCCCCGGATTGCCCGCGAAGCGGTCCTTGAGCACGTCGATCGGCGGCGTGGTCACATACGTGGGCAGGTTCATGGCGATGTTGCGGCAGGTGATCTTCGAATTGCCCACCAGCGTAACCAAAGCCATCCGTGCGAAGGTTACGAATTCGGTAATCCCGTGGACGATGGCGGCGTGCTCACGGGCGGCCAGCCGCGCGGAAGGCGCATGCCGTGCCACCTGCGTCCCCAGCATCATCAGCGTGCTGAAGGGCTGAAGTAAGGAGTGTAATCGGGACTTGTCGTCATCGGTCAGCAGCAAGAGCCGCCGGGAGGCCAAGGCCTCGGAAAGGTCCACGCAGCAAAACGCCGTGGCGATCATCGGGATGGACGGCTCGACACAGAGAAGGAACGCTTCGCCCTTAAGCCGGGTGAACAGCGCCTTGATGTGGTAGCCCAGCCCCAGCCCGCACACTACGAGAGCGTATTTCTCCTGCAGTGGAATTGACTCCGCCCAACGCTGAGCCTCGGACTCCGGGTCATGCCGGCTGTGCAGATAGAACGAATCTCCACCCGGCGCGCTCACCTTGGCCGTAGACGCTCCGCTCCGGGCCTGTTCCAGCGGCAGGCGTTGATCGTCAGGAACCGCGTCGACTCGGAAGGCGAGGTCGGGGTCGAACCGCCACAGCATCCGCATGTTGCGGACGAACAGCTCATTGAAAGTGCACGTTGAGGCGCTCATCCATGAGCTCCCGTCAAGCAGTTTCGTCAATCACGATCGGCCCGGCGGCGTCCACAAAGGTACAGCTCCGTCGGACGGCACCAGCCAAACGGCGCTCATACTCCACCCGGGGGATCTCCTTCGCCCCGAAACGCCGCAGGTGCTCGGTGGTAAACTGAATGTCCACCAACGAGAATCTGCGCTCTCGCAGCCGCTCCACCAGAACCATCAACGCCACCTTGGAGGCATCCGTTTCCCGAAAAAACATGGATTCTCCGAAGAACGCTCCGCCGATGGCCACGCCGTACAGTCCGCCAGCCAGCTCGCTGCCCTTCCAGGCCTCCACGCTGTGGGCGAATCCCCGGCGGTGCAACTCCGTGTAGGCAGTTTTGATCTCCCGCGAGATCCAGGTCCCCTCGCTGCGGGCGGCGCAGGCCTCGATCACCTCCGCAAACGCCCGGTTGATGGTCAGGCCGAAGACGCGCCGGCGTCGCACGGCGCGCAGGGATCGCGGGGCCTTGAACGCATCGAGTTCGATGATCGCCCGCGGATCGGGCGCCAGCCAGTGAATGCGTCCGGCCTCGTCGGCCATGGGAAAGATGCCGGCCGCGTACGCCGCCACCAGTCGTTCGGGCGAAAGTGCCGAGCGCATGACGAAGCGCCGTCAGGCCCGCAGAACATCGGGGACTTCCGACAGATCGCGAACGATGAAATCGGGCGTAGCCCTCCCCTGGCTCTTCCCGTTTCGCGCCAGCCACATCGAGCGCATACCCGCCCGCGCCGAACCTTTCACGTCCTTGTCGATGCGGTCTCCGACATAGACCGCCCGATCCGGGCGAACGCCCAACCGATGCAATGCGGTCTCGAAGATCCGTCGATGAGGCTTCATGTAACGCACGTCCGACGAGTACACGCGAACTGGAAAGGCGTCCAACAAGCCTTCTCCGCGGAGCACATCATCGATCGCAAAACCAGGGAAGAACGTGTTGGACACCAGCCCCAGCTTGAATCCCGCGCGGGACAGCCGGCCGATGACTCGCTCTGCGTGCGGATCGACGGTAAAGAACTGGCGAATCGGCGGCACGCATAGGAACGTCAGCTCGCGCATCTGCTCATGTGTGACATCCATACCCAGCCGGTGATGCAGCTTGGTGAACGCCCCCAGCAGGTTGGTTTCGCGGCGAACCAGTCGCGACCACAGATAGGACTTCACGAAGGTCCACTTGATCCCCCGCAGGTACACGGGGTAGGCCGGAGGATGGAAGCCCCATTCCAGCAGCCGCTCGTAGACCGGGCGAGTTGCGGCTTCCATGAACTGCCGGGCGCGCGAGGTCTCGAAGTGGACGATGGTATCGCCCAAGTCGAACAGGATGGCCTCGAATCCGATCACGCACGAACTCCCCTGGTGGCTACGTCGACCCCCTGGATGAACTCATCGGCCAGTCGGGTCGGCGGCGGCCACGGAATCATCCTACCGGGCACCGCCTGTCCACGCCATTGCCAGTCCCAGGGCGGCTCGATTAGGTTCTGTGGCGGAAGACAGTGACTGCGCTCATGAGATTCAGTGAGGACGAATTCGCTGATCTGGTCCGCGAGGCCCTGGCTGACATACCGCCGGCCTTGGAGGCCTACCTGGAGAACGTGGTCATCGATATCGAGCCCTTCCCCGATGCCGCGGCCTGTGCGGAAGGCGGCTTCGACGACCCTAGCGAGCTTCTCGGCCTGTACCTGGGCGTCCCGCTCACCGAGCGAAGCGTAGAGGACCACGTTCGCCTCCCCGACCGAATCGTGCTCTATCAGCGCAACATCGAGCAGATGGGCCGCACCCGGCGCTCCATCATCCGCGAGATCCGCAAGACGGTCTTCCACGAAGTCGGGCACCACTTCGGGCTCGACGAAGACGAGTTGACGGAGCTGGGCTACGAATGAAAGCGAGGCGACTCGCTTCGATAATCTGAAGGCGTAAGGCACCGCCCCACTTCCCGCCTCGCGTTTTGTGTAAGTTGTAACCATTTGTATCTGATGGTTCATCCGGTTGACATCGCCGCCGCGCGTTCGATAGCCTGCCTTCGACTATTGCAGGAGGTCAAACCGTGAACATGCGAGTTGCGCGAGCTGCCGGGTTACTGGTTCTCCTTATCTGTCTGCCGATGATGGCCCAAGAGAAGCCGGCCAAGTACGAACTCACGACGCAACAGGTCGTCATGAAGGGCGCGGCGCCGGAGACCGCTCACCGGCCCCACGCGGGAATGCTGCGCTATCCCGATGTTAGCGCCGAACACGTCGTCTTCGTCTATGCCAACGACCTGTGGGTCGTTCCTCGCGCCGGCGGCGTCGCGGCGCCGCTCGCCAGCCCGCCGGGTCCTGAAGGCTACCCCCGGTTCAGCCCCGACGGAAAAGCGATCGGCTTCGTGGGGAACTACGACGGCAATAAGGACCTGTACACCATCCTCTTGGATGGAGGAGTGCCACATCGTGTCACGCACCATCCGGCCACAGAAGTGCTCTGCGACTGGACGACGGATGGCAGACTTCTCTACTTCACCAACGCCTTTGCCGGCCTGCAGCGCCAGATGCAGCTCTACACATCTCCGGTAGGCGGCGGGCTCCCCGAGAAGGTGCCCGTGCCCTACGGAGCCAACGGGTCGATCAGCGCCGACGGCAAGATGCTGGCCTACACACCGCACACCGCGGACAACCGAACCTGGAAGCGCTATCGCGGGGGAATGGCCACGGACGTGTGGCTCTTCGACCTGCAGGCCAAGACGTCCAGGAAGATCACTGACTGGGAAGGCACGGACTCGCAACCCATGTGGAACGGCGGCAAGGTCTATTACATGTCCGACGCCGGGCCCGAGCATCGCCTCAACATCTGGTCGTACGATCCCAGGAGCGAGAAGCGCGAGCAGGTCACCAAGCTCGCGGACTATGACATCAAGTGGCCCTCCATCGGCCCCGGCCCCGACGGCAAGGGCGAGATCGTCTTTCAGTACGGCCGGGAGCTGCGCCTGCTCTCGCTGGCCACCGGCGACACGAAGCCGATCGACGTGGTCATCCCCGGCGATCGACCGGCCATCCGCGAGCGCGACTACGACGGCAGCAAGTTCGTGCAGGCGTGGAACATCTCCCCCAGCGGGCAACGGGCCGTCATGCAGGTCCGCGGCGACGTGTGGACCGTGCCCGCCAAGAAGGGCTCGCCCCGCGACCTCACCCGAACCAGCGGGACCGCAGAGCGTGATCCTTCATGGAGCCCCGACGGGCAGTGGATCGCCTACTTCTCCGACGCTGCCGGAGAGTATGACCTGTACATCACTCAATCCGACGGGCGCGGCGAGACCAAAAGGCTCACCACCGACGGGGCAACCTATCGCTTCCAGCCCACGTGGTCTCCCGACTCCAAACGCGTCGCCTTCACCGACCGCACCGGCAACTATCTTCTACACACCATCGATCCCGCGGAGACCAAGGTGATCGACACTGACGTCTGGGGGAACAGCTCCCGCGTAAACTGGTCCAACGATTCCAACTGGCTGGCTTACACCAGGAGCAACGACAACCAGAACACCAACTCGATCTGGCTCTACAAGGTCGATTCGGGCGAGAAGCACCAGGTGACCTCGCCCATGTTCAGTTGCAGTTGGCCCACCTTCGACCTCAAGGGCGACTACCTCTTCTTCGCCAGCAACCGCAACTTCACCTCGCCCCTCTATGAGGACGTGGGTAACACGTTTGTCTATGCCGATACTGACATGCTCTTCGTTGTCCCCCTGCGCGCCGACGTCGGCTCTCCGTGGGCTCCCAAGAGCGATGAGGAAAAATGGGGCGAGGAAAAGAAGAAGGAAGAGGAGGAAAAGAAAAAGAAGGAAGCCGAGAAAGGCGACAAGAAGGACGACTCCAAGAAGGATGACAAGACCGACGGCAATAAGAAGGAAGAAGAAGGCGAGAAGCCGAAGGATTCGGAGCAGAAGGCCGACGCCGATGGCGACAAGGATGAGTCGAAAACCGAGGACAAAAAGGAAGAGCCCAAGCCCTTGGTGATCGAGATCGATGGGTTTGAAAGGCGGGCCATCGCCCTGCCCGTGGACCGCGGAAACTTCACCTACCTGGGGGTCAATCACGAACATAAGCTGATCTACGTTCGCAACCCCGCCCGGGGCTCATCTGGCAAGCCGTCGGTGAAGATCTTCGACCTCACCGACGAGGAGAAGAAAGAGAAGACCATCCTCGAAGAGGTGAGCAATGCCTTGATCTCTGCGGACGGCAAGAAACTGCTGGTGCGCAAGGACGAGACCATGGCCATCGTGGACGCCGCCCCCGAGCAGAAGCTGGACAAGCCGCTGGCCCTCTCGGCCATGAGTGGACGGGTCAATCCTCGTGAGGAATGGGCCCAGATGTTCAACGAGGCCTGGCGCGTCCAGCGCGAATACTTCTACGACCCCAACATGCACGGCCTCGATTGGGCGAAGGTGCGCGATCTGTATGCCCCGATGCTCGCGGACTGCGCGTCCCGCGAAGACGTGGACTACGTCATCGGCGAGATGATCTCCGAGCTCAACGTCGGTCACGCCTACGTCTTTGGCAACGGCGACTACGAGAAATCTCCGGACGTTCCCGTGGGATTGCTGGCGGCGGACTTCGAGCTGGTGAGCGGCGCCTACCGCATCAGCCGGATTCATGAAGGCGCTCCCTGGGACCACGACGCTCGAGGACCGCTCAGCCAGCCGGGTGTGAAGGTCAAGGTGGGAGACTATTTGCTGGCCGTGAACGGCGTAGCCGTGGATGTCACCAAAGACCCTTGGGCGGCCTTCCACGGGCTGGGGGGGAAGGTAGTCACCCTCACCGTCAGCGACAAGCCCGCCATCGACGCAGATGCGCGTCACGTCATCGTCGAGCTGCCCAAAAGCGAGGCTGACTTCCGTTACCGTGCCTGGATTGAGCACAACCGCAAGTACGTTGAAGACAAGACGGGCGGCCGCGTCGGATACATCTATGTGCCCAACACGGGCATCAACGGGCAGAACGATCTGTTCCGGCAGTTTTATGGTCAGACGGACAAGCAGGCCCTCATTATCGACGAGCGCTGGAACGGCGGGGGACAGATCCCCACTCGCTTCATCGAGCTGCTCAACCGCCCGATCACGAACTACTGGGCGACACGGGCCCCGCGCGATGGCGCCTGGCCGCCCGACGCCCACGCCGGACCCAAGTGCATGCTCATTAACGGCCTCGCCGGCTCCGGTGGCGACTGCTTCCCCTACTACTTCCGCCAGCGCAACCTCGGCAAGCTCATCGGCATGCGCACTTGGGGCGGACTCGTAGGGATTTCGGGCAATCCCGGCCTGATCGACGGCGGCTACACCTCGGCCCCTACGTTCGCCTTCTTCGAAACCGACGGCACCTGGGGCGTGGAAGGCCATGGCGTCGATCCGGACATCGAAGTCGTCGACGACCCTGCGAAGATGGCCAACGGCGACGATCCGCAGCTCGACGCGGCCATCGCGCTGATGGTCGACGAGCTCGCCAAGAACCCGTTCAAGCGTCCCGGGCGCCCGCCCTATCCCAACCGCAAAGGCATGGGCATCCGCGCCGAGGATAAGTGACGATGGAGTGGGAATAGAACGCGATCCCGTGCGTATCCTGGGAGGGCGAGGTTCCTGCCGAGCCGCACCCTCTTCCCCTCTCCCCACGGGAGAGGGGCCAGGGGTGAGGGCCGGGGAGGGCGACGTGATCACGGAGGCTGATGCACATAGCTAGCAGCCGGCGATTTCGAGCAGCGCCATTTCGATCGTCAGTCCCGGCCCGAAGGCCAAGGCGACGGTTCGTCCATGGCCGCCGGTTGCGAGCAACTCCTTGAGAATCAAGCACACCGTGGGCGACGACATGTTTCCGCACTGTCGCAAGGTGCGCCGGGAAAGCTCCAGCGAATCTTCAGGCAGGTGAAGGGCTCGCTCTACGCTGTCGAGGATCTGTGGCCCACCGGGGTGAACCACCCAGTGCTCCACGTCATCGGGGCCCAAGGCGTTGTCATGCAAAAACTGCTTTATGACTGCGGGGAGGTGCTGGGCCAGCGTTTCCGGCAGTTCCTGGGCCAGACGAAGCTGCAGGCCGTGATCGCCGGCAAACCATACCATCTGCCCCGCCACGGCCGGGAGGGTAGCGCACCGGCAATCCACTACCCGAACGGGAGACCGCGACGACGACAGCAACATCGAGGCGGCGCCATCCGCGAAGAGCGCGTTGGCCGTCATCTGGTCCAGCTCATCGGTGTATTGAAAGTGCAGAGAGGAAATCTCGCAGGCCACGATCAGCGACAAGCCCGCGGAGCTGCCCAAGCCGTGGACGAGGCGCAGAGCAGCCAAAGCTCCCGAGCAGCCCATGAACCCGAGGTTCCAGTGCTGCACCACAGGAGGCACAGCACCATGGGCAAACACGTGCTGCTCCAGTCCGGGCGAGGCCGCATGGGTGCAGGTTACGGTCACCAATGTGCGGACCTGACCCAAGCGATCGTGCGAATGTGCTTCCAATAGGCGATCGATGAGCGGGCCCGCAGCGCGATCAAACAGTGCCGTTCGGTCAGTCATGCCCGGGCCATGAGGCTGATGGGATGCCGGGCGGTAAAACTCCACGCCGTTTGCGGCGTCCAGGTAATCGAGCACGGCCAGGTGCCGCTTTTCGATCCCCGTCAACCGGGCGATCCTCTGGAAGAGCTTGGCGCTGCGCGGGCTAAGGCAACCCTGCTTGAGGAGCTCGGCGCTTTGTTCCATGTTCAGCGAACGCTCCGGCAGGGCCGTGCCGATGCCGTGGATGAAACAACCGCCAAGCCCATTGCCGGTCACGGATAGCTCCCGACGTGCACTCGTTCGACGACCTTGGCCAGGAGGCGATGCGGCGCCAGCTTGGCAACCCTGCCGAGCCGGCTCGGCGCCTGCAGGATCACGCTTAGAGCTTGCGTGCGCCACAGGATCCTGCGGTGTCGGCGCATCGCTGCCGTGTAGCAGCGTAACAGATCGCCGCCCCGCAGAATGGCATGGCACGCACACTGCGCGCTGAACAAAGCCTGTCCCATTCCCTCCCCGGTGAACGGCTCGATGAATCCCGCGGCGTCGCCGATAAGCAGGACATTATCTATTCCCAACCGCGCGGGCAGCCACGGGAATCCCGCTGTTCCCTTGGCTTCGAGCCGGCGGGAGTTCCAGTCGACCACCATCTGCCAGACTGGCGACTGAGGGTTCAAGTCATAGAGCGCGTTCATGCAGTTGCGCCCGGCGACTTCAGACGTCTTGGCGGCCAGAGCGACCATGCACCGCGATGCATTCAGGGTTGCAAAACCGATGTAGCCGCCGTGCAGCCAGTGCAGTTCGACGCAGCCGGGCAAGGGCAGGTAAGCGGCTGCAGGCTGCGTCCAAGCCATTCCGAACATTGCGGGACCCGATCGCCGATGCGGGATTCCCAAGGCCGCCGGGATTCCGGCCAGCCCGCTGGCCACCAGAATCGTCCGCGGAGCGAAGCGGTCGTCACCAACCGTGACTTCCCAACCATGCGTGGCGCGTTGCAACCCGGCCGGCTCACCCAGTCGCAGCACAGTGCCGGCGGACGCCGCGGCTCGCACGAGGCAGGCGTCCAGATCGACTCTCGACACGATGCGCGTGGCGCTCCGAGAGGACGCTTGTAAACGCAGAGGACCGACCATGAATGTGATCGTCCCCCCAAGTATGCCCGGCAGGTTATTGTGCCCCAGCAGCTCCACGAGTCTGCTCGTGGCCGCCCCGGACAAGCATCCGCCGCACACCTTGTCGCGAGGGAAGGTCTGCCTATCGACCAGCAGCACGGATCGCCCGGCGCGAGCCAGTTGGATAGCCGCCGCGGACCCGGCCGGGCCCGCCCCGATGATCGCCACGTCGACGCGCGCATCAGCCGTGTGCACGGGCAGGCCCTTTCGTTGCCACCAGGACGACGCGAAGGGGAAAACACTTGCGCAGGGTGACGCTCGTCAGCCCCGCATCCCGCGCCAGGTCAGCGAGCTCGTCGGCGGTGAAGGCGGCGCGGACCGACCGCGGACCATCAATATGGAAGACCCGCGAGCGGCTCAGTACGCGAGTCGCCAGCCACGTCACAGCCCACGCCAATCGCGAACGAACCAGGTCCGCGATCACGACCGCCTTTCTTGCGATCCTGTCCGCTTCGCGCAGGATCATGAGGACTTGCGGCTCGTCGAAGTGATGCAGGAAGAGGGAACAACTCACAACATCCGCGCTCCGGTCGACAAGCGGCAAGGCCCGCGCATCCCCTGCCAGCCAGTGGATTCTCGGCGACTGCCCGCGGGCGGCCCATTGCACGGCGAACGGCGAGCGATCAACTCCCAGCAGCATGGGCGGACGCAGCCGAGCGTCTTCCGCCACAGAAGCCAGAAACCCCCCACCACCACAACCGATGTCAACAATCGACCCGCCGATTGCACCGCTATCTCTTAGGATGTCCGCCAACAGCCGGTCCACTCCTGACCAGCGGTTTATCCGATTCAGGCTTCGCAAGGCATGCTCATGCTCGCCGCGGTCGATGCCGGGATCGTCCATCAATTCCGCAATGCGATGCCGCCTCATACCACGCAGCCTGCCCACCGTGTGTCGTCCGCGAGCGCGCGGGTTCCTCGTCAATGCTAACCGTAGCATGGGTCGATTGGTAATGACTCGCTATGTGAGCACGACTGATCAGGCGGCCAAGGCGACATCCCTGACTTGTTCGACGGCCGGTGCCGGTCGGCGAACGCAGCAGGCATACCCAGCCCAGATGAAGAGCAGGCCAAGGCACTCGCACACGTAGAGCCATTCCACGTAACCGAACTTGGTCATGCTCCCACCGATCCCGGGCAGCAGAGCTCCGAATGCAATGAGGGCGTTGCCCACCGCGCGATGGCCCGTCCCCACCCTTTGGGCAAAGCGCACCGCGCTGAGCATCGCTCCACCGATGAGAAAGACGACCGCATACATGTTGATGATCGGCGTGAAGGCCCGGATCCAGCTCCAACCGAGCACCTTGCCGCTCGGCCGAAAGGCTTGCAACGCCTCGAGATTCACCGGTGACAAGACCACCAACACGGAAAACACAATAATGAAGGGCACGGTGAGCAAGGAAAGTACATTGGCCGTGCGCCGCGGCAGCAGGAGATAGACCGACCCCTGGGCCAACGGATATCCTCCCAGAAGCGCGCCCGCAATGTACCAACCCTTGTTGAGCGCGGGCGAGTTCCCCAGCAGCGTAATAGCGCTCTCCAGCCCCGTTCCCAGACCGTAGCAGAAGATTCCGCCCGCCCACCACAACAGGTGCGCGCCCTTTCCCTTAACTCGGTAGCGGTTCAAGAGGATTCCGCAGAAGACGGCCGACAATGCCGTCGTCGCGATCGGAATGTAGTGAACGAACTGCGGAGCACTCGTCTCGGTCACGATGATCTCCTTTGCGAATCTGTTAGCCGGACGGGTGCCCCATCCTTTGCGTGAGCAAAGGGTGGGGGCTCGATGATCGACTGCCGGCAGGCCTTTCGCCGCCCAGCATCATCCTCATTCGATCATCGCGACCCCACCCATCGCGTTGCGATGGATGGGCCACCCCATCTCCATTCATCCGGACCGGGGCCTAGTATCCGTCCCGGTGCTTGTACGGGCTGCGCGTCAGGTAAATCTCCATCTTGTCCTCGCCCTCAGCGTGCAGCTCCATGCGCGCCGGGAGCCGCCCGGTGCCCGCGTTCGCCTCGAACAGCTCGCGTGCCGCGTGCAGATCGGTGCGCTTCTCCACCACGCCGTGATGCGGGTATTTCGGGCGACCCTGCGTTTCGCTACCCTGGATCAGGTCGGCGATGATGGGGAACGAGAACGTCCACGGACCGATGTTGTCGCGATTCGGGGCATAGGGGTTCGTGGGCGTGTGCCGACGCCCGCTCACAAAGCGCAGCGGCCGCCCATCGAAGTTCACGTAGTTGCTCACGATCGGGTCAAGGGAAGTCCCCGTCCCCCACTTTGTCTTGTCGAAGGGAACGCCCTCGCCGACCTTGCCCGCGGAACGAAACCAATACGTCATTTTCCAGTTCGCGGGGTCCGGCGAATCGGGGAACCCCTTGATCGCACTGGGGCATTTCCAGTTTCCCGCGTTCACATAGGGACTGAGCATCACGCCCACTGTGCTTTTGTACTGCGGGTCGAATGGATCCGCATGCGGATCGCTGAGATTGATGTCCTCCATGAAGGGCACACGATCGCGATGGGCGTATGCATACTGCAGCACTCCGGTCCAGATGCTGCGGAGGTTGTTTCGACACACCACCTGCTTGGCCTGCTCCCGCGCTCGACTAAGCGATGGCAGGAGGATGGAAATGAGCACGGTGATGATCGACGTCACGACCAGCAGCTCAATGAGCGTGAATCCTCCAAGCTTTGCACGCTCATACGCACTAGGCTTGTTGCGAGTCATGTCTGTTGCCTTTCGAGAGCAATGCACGACCTGCCCTACAGCGGCCCCATGCTAACCGCGAACTCCGCCGCGTCCTGCAGGTCCACATCCTCATCCTCGTCGAAATCGAACACACAAAGACATTCCCCTGCCGTGAGGACACCGCCCTCCAGCGGCGTCTCATCCGGTCCCGCCAGACAGTCAGCCAGCGCGCCCCAGTCCCTCTTGTCCCGATCCGCATCCCCGTCCGGGTTGCCCGACGCCGCCAAGGTAAGCACCAACCGCGGAGCCCGCGCCAGGGGATGCAGCCCGATGCCCTCCTTGGTAAAGAACGAGGGATAACCCGTCGCCGCCTGCTTGGACGTAACCGTCAGCGACGTAACCGCCAGGAAGATGCGACCGGCGCTGAGCTGTTGCTGGAAGTAGGCGCGTACCCGCTCTGTGGACAAGGACAGGTCCACGTCGAAGTGAACGGGAAACGGCGTCGTCTGGTTGCCCGGTGAATAGCCAAGCGGCACGCCGACGGCCCAGGGTGTGGGCGTGAATTGGTCTTTCACGTTGTCTTCGACGTGGACCCTGATCCCCTGGTTGTCGAACACGAAGGGAAACGGGTCTCGGCCGCTGAAGCCGGCGTCGTCGCCGCCGACGTAGACGCTTCTTTCATTCCACGTGCTTGAGGTGTACTCCGGGCCGAAGCCCACGCCGAACAACTCCACGGGCTGACCGGGGTCGGCATCCGTAATGGGATAGTCCATGTTGAACCACGGATCGGGAGTCAGATCGACAATCCAGTCCGGCGTGGGACACGTCGCGCAGGCCACTCCCGTCAGGGTCACCCGCACCGCCCGGATGTCGTACGCTCCCGGCGGCAGCCCGCCGCAAAACGACGCATCCGGACGCCAGGCGATCAGGAAGATTCCGTCGCGGTCGTTGAACGTCGTGTATTCTGGATCCCCAGTGGAGCCGAAGCACGAGGCCGTTGCGCGCACACCGGGACTGAAGTTGTACGGGTAGTGCCAGCGGTCGTCGCTGGGAGTATCGAACACGACCTCGGCGCCCTGCGCCGCAGCGGCCCAGGCAAACAATCCGATGATGGCGCCCCTGTGCCTCATCGTATTCGCCGCCTCCACACGAGTGTGACCGCCCCGATCGCCAGCAACCCCAGCGACGCCGGCTCGGGCACGATGCGCACGTTGTCCAGATCGAAATGGAAGGCCGCGTCCGTCCCCGCCAGGCCCTCCGGCACGCTGACTCCAAGCTGGACGTGTCCGATGTTTCCGAAAACCTGCTCGTAGGTGAACGGGCCCTCGAAGATCAGATTCGGATTGGGAAGCGCCGCCGAGAGGTCCGTCCAGGTATTCGCAGGCACGGGAATGAAGAACACATTCGCCGCTCCGGGGAAGTTGTTCGGACTGGCGAAGCGCACAAAGAAATTGAGCGGCACCGGGGCGTCATGTCGCACTGCCGCCCCGAAACCCGTCACGCCATCTGTCACCCAGTTGCCTTCGAACGCTCCCGCACTGGAGTCGAACTCATCCTGGGCCCGAAAAAGCACCGGCGTGTCATTGGCCGCGGAGTTCAGGAAGTTAAAGGTCGTGCCGGCGAACCCGCTGCCGTCCGGCCCGCCCGTATTCACCCATCCCAGAGGAGTCAGTCCTGAGCTGTCGCGCCAGTTGGCCGAGTCCGCGGCGAACGTCTCCGTGAAAGGCACAATCGCAGCCTCCGCCCGCGGCGCGGAAGCGAGAGCACCCAACACCGCCACCATGACCGCCGCAAGTGTATTGCTCGTTCTCGGCCTCCGGATGCGCGCCAGGGCAACGGTCGAGGTCGTGCCGCGGTGCAGCAGCAGAGTCCCGGCAGTCAGAATGAGAAGTGCCATGGTCACGACACCCCACTCCGACACCGTCGGAATGCTTGTACTCACCGATGCTTTGTCGATATCGAACGTAAACGCCTGGTTGACCCCCGCCAGCGACGCAGGCACCACGACCCCGATCTGCACGTTGCCGATGTTGTCGAACAGGTCTGCAAAGGTCTGCCCCGGCAGCTCGAAGATGAAGCTGGGATCGGGGATGGGAATCGCGAGCGTGGTCCACTGCCCGCTGGGAACGGCCGTGGGGATGACGCTGGCCGCCGCCGGAAAATTCGCGGGTTCGGCAAACCGGGCGAAGAAGGTCAGGGGAACTCCAGTATTGTGCCGGACAGACACTCGGAACCCGGAGACGGGAACGTCCGCGATCCAGTTGCCCGCGAACGCCCCGCTGCTGCTTCCGTAAGCTGCATGGGCGCGATAGATGGCCGGGGTATCGTTGGCTGCCGAGCTGGCGAAATTGAAAGTCGCGAATGCGTAGCTGGTTCCTTTAGGATCGCCCGTGGCACTCCAGCCGAGCGGGGTTACGCCGTCGCTGCTGCGCCAATTCGCGGAATCCGCGACAAACTCTTCGGTGAAAGGAACGGTCGCCCCCGCGGCGACGCCCGCCCACACAAGGGGCGCAATCGCTGCGAACGCCCATTTGACTCTTCGACCACTGGCCAAATCCATTGTTCTCTCCTCCAAACTCATGAAGTCAATGCCAAGTCGCGGGGACTGCATGCCCCCGGACCTGGAATGCCTGTCCCGCTCACCCGTTTTCAGCGCGCAAGCACGTGCAAACGAGCTAAACCCAATCAATCAACTGCGTTACCGAACCGACAACGGACGGGAAATCAAAGGGACGGCGGTGGTCGAGGAGCGAGCAGGCTGGCGACAAGACGAAGTTGAGGAACCAGCAGCAAGCCCGGCCAGGCACCCTGGCGGGCGGCGCCGAAAGAAGCCGGCACGAGTCCGGCTTTCGCAACCGAACTTTCTACGAAACCGAGCAGCCGCGTGAGTCCTCTCCGCGCTGCTTCAGCCTCGGCCAAGGTTCCCAGGAAGAGCACAATCCCGAAATGCGCCGGCGAATAGGGCAGGTCCCCCTCCGCAGCGCGGCTCATCACGTTGATATGCAGCACGCAGACGACCAGGGCCCCGGCCACGCAGGAACGCCAACCCGCGTTGAACCGCAGCCAGCCGACGTCGGCGGCCTTGAATACGAAGAATGCTGCCGACAGGCACAGGGCGAAAAGCCGGACCCCT
>SBAX01000059.1 GCA_005240095.1 Phycisphaera mikurensis | reverse complement strand
CATTCCCTCGCCCACCTCGATGGACGCGTTGGGGCGACAATGGACGGCCAGCGGAAAGGATGAGCCGACGGCAATCAGTCCGTCGAGCGGTGGGTCAACGACGGCGCGCCCCTGAGCGCCGTCGACCTGACTACGTGATAACGCGCAAGAAGAAAGGAAACGACAATGAAGAGGGGTATTCTACGGATGGTGGCACTGGTCTGTTTTGTCGGCGTCATGGACGCGAGCGATGCGTCGGCACAGCCTTTCGAGGTGTGGCTGGTGGACCAGTCGAACACCAGCGGCGTCAGCTTCGGGGGGTCGGTACACATCTACGAGGGCGTCAGCCTCCTGGGCGATCCCGCGTCGGCGGAGGCCGAGGTGATCGATCTGGCTGACGACACGAGCGCGTTGTGCTTTGGCGCGACGGGTGCCAACCCCGTGCGTCCACACATGCTCTTCTTCGATTCGGCCCACGAACACGCGATCCTGTCTTTCGTGGCCAGTGGGCACGTGGTCGTCTTCAACGCAGGGACGCGGGCGCCGATTGCCTGCGTGCGCACGTCCGTGGGGGCGGGCGGCGCACGCCAGGCACATGCAGCCTTCCCCGCGCCGGACGATTCCTACATTCTGGTGGCCAATCAGAACGGCAAGCTGCTGGAACGCATCGACACGGACGCCGACGGTGACGGCGTGCCCTACGAGAACGCGCTCGACATCGCCCTCGATGCGGCGGCGACGCTGAATCTGGCGACCTGCACCACGCCCAGCGGGGCGGCGTGTCAGGCTGCGGGCCTGCGGCCGGACAATGCCCCGATCTGTCCGATCATCGACTCATCGAGCAGCTTGGCGTTCGTCACCCTGCGCGGCGGCGGTTTGTTCGTCGTGGACCCCACCGCCACTCCCATGGCCATCCTTGCGGAGTACGACTCGGCCACGGTTCACGGCAACGGCTGCGGGGGAATCGAAGTCGGCGGCGGCATGTTCATCAACTCCGGCGGCGGGACGGCCAGCAACCTCTCCGAGTTTGACGTCTACCGGTTCCCGCTTGTCGGCTACGACTCGGAGAACGCGGTCAACTCGCCCCCGCCGGTGGTTGTCTTTTCCGACGACGCCGCCGAGCACGATCGTGACTCCCACGGGGCCGTAGCCACCAAACACGGGCGGTACCTGTGGGTGGGCGATCGCGCCGCCAACGTGGCGGAAGTGTTCGAAGTGCGGACCAACGCCCGGGTGAATACGGTGGACCTCGTCGGCGACGAAGCCGGCGATCCCACGCCTGATTTGATGGACATTTCGCCGTCCGGTGAGCACGTTTTCCTGGCCCTACGCGGTCCTAATCCGCTGTCCGGCGACCCGCACGTGGCCACCGGGACTACGCCGGGCCTGGGCGTGGTGAAGATTACCGAAGGCGGAATGGGGGGCTTCCTGATCGGCGTCGCCCCGATCACCAACGTCGACGCCGGCGGCGTGGAGCGCGCCGACGCCCACGGAATCCGTGTCCGGGTAAAATAGTCCAGGACTTGGTTACCCGACCGAGCATCCTTCGGCTGAGTTTGGGAATACCCGGCCATGGTCATAACACTGGCACAGGACCGGCCGGCGAGTTGCTCCCCAGCTCTGGCCAATGCTGGATCCGGCGCCATTAACAAACCTGTTCCCCTGGTCATGGGAGTTCACAGGTGGTGTTCATACCCGGTTGACGTGAATTCCGGCCACGCTCGACGACTTCCCGAGGAAAGCCGTACAACACAGAGATCGCATAGTCCTTTCACAGACGATCTTGGCACAACTCCGCGATCCCCCTGGTGCTGCGGGCAGGCAAACTTGCCTCGTGTTACATCACCCGTCCAATAAGTCGTCGTCCTGCGGATACGCACAGCTCGGCCGCGACGTTCACTTTCCCGCGACGAGGTGCTATAGTGCTTGCGTTCTCTGGCGGCCATTGGGGGACCCGTCAAACCGGCACCGAGACCACGGGTCGGCAAAAACGTCGGAGGGGAAGCATGTCAGGTCATTGCGGGGCACATCGGCCCAAGCCACGGAGTCATGCGTTGCGACCGCTGGCCGGGAAGAGTGGGTGGCGGAGGTGGAGTAGGCGCGCAATCGTCGCGGGGGCAACATTGTCAATCGCGGTCCTCGCAGTTCCCGTCTTTGCGCAAGAATCCGTCGCCCGGCGGTGGAACGAACAACTCCTCTCCGCCATTCGCCGCGACTTTGCCCGCCCGACGGTGCATGCGAGGAACCTCTTCCACGCCTCCATGGCCATGTGGGACGGTTGGGCCGCCTACGATGCGACGGCCGACACCTTTCTGATCGATGAACATGCCGAGGCCGCGGACGTCGAGGCGGCTCGTGCAGAAGCCATCAGCTTCGCAGCCTATCGCGTGCTCAGGGCCCGGTTCGCTACGTCGCCAGGAGCCGCAATCTCGCTCGCCTCGTTCGATGACGCGATGACCGCGCTCGGCTATGACAAAGACTTCACCTCGACGGCAGGCAACTCTCCCGCGGCCCTGGGTAACCGAATCGCACAAGCGGTCTTGCAATTCGGTCTGAGCGACAATTCAAATGAGCAGAACGGCTATGCCAATCGACACTACGTCCCCATCAACCCCCCTCTCGTCCCGCCGCTGCCCGGCAACTCCGACATCCTTGATCCGAATCGCTGGCAACCGCTGGCCCTTGACTTCTTCATCGATCAAAACGGCAACGTCATTGTGGGCGGTTATCCGGCGGCGCTGACTCCCGAATGGGGGCAGGTCACGCCGTTTTCACTGTCGCCGGATGACTTGACGGTCTACCACCGAGGCGATTTCGACTATTGGGTGTACCACGATCCCGGCCCGCCGCCGTTGTTCGGCGGTGCCGATGACGGTTACTACAAGT
>SBAX01000169.1 GCA_005240095.1 Phycisphaera mikurensis | reverse complement strand
CCTCCATGCTCCGCGAAGTACTGGCCTCGAACCCGTTCTATCGTCGCAAGCTCGCCGGCGTGGCTTTCGATCCCCAGCGCGACCCGCTCGAACGGCTCGTGCTCACGACGCGTTCCGAAATCCAGCAGGATCAACTCGATCACCCGCCCTACGGGACGAACCTGACCTATCCACGGGACCGCTACGTACGCCTGCACCAGACTTCGGGAACGTCGGCCACTGCCCCGCTGCGCTGGTTGGACACTCCAGAGAGCTGGGGCTGGTTCAAGGACTGTTGGAAGGTCGTCTATCGCGCCGCCGGGGTCTCGGGCGGCGATCGGCTGTTGTACCCCTTTTCCTTCGGGCCGTTCATTGGTTTCTGGGGGGCTTTCGAGGCCGCCGCGGAACTGGGCTGTTTCGTGCTGCCGGCAGGGGGAATGACCTCCGTGGCCCGACTGCGATACCTGCTCGACAACGAGGTCAGCGTGGTGTGCTGCACGCCTACGTATGCCTTGCACCTGGCCGAAGTGGCGGAGCGCGAAAAGATCGACCTCGCGCGCTCGCTCGTGCGAGCATTGATCGTCGCCGGCGAGCCTGGCGGCAGCATCTCCGCGACCGGCCAGCGCATCGAAGCCGCCTGGGCCGCGAAGGTCTTCGATCACTGCGGCATGACCGAAATGGGCGCCTACGCCTTCGAATGCCAGGACGCTCCCGGCGGCATGCACGTCATCGAGACCGAATTCATTCCCGAGGTCATCGAACCGGACAGCGGGGCCATCCTTCCCGACGGGCAGGCGGGAGAGCTGGTGCTTACGAACCTGGGGCGGTGGGGCAGCCCGCTTATCCGCTATCGCACAGGCGATCAGGTGCGTTTGATACGCAGACGTTGCGCATGCGGCCGCTGGTTCGCCTGGCTGGAGGGCGGCATCCTGGGCCGGATCGACGACATGCTGGTGATTCGAGGCAACAACGTCTCCCCCTCCTCCATTGAAGGCATCGTGCGATCATTCGAGGGCGTCGCCGAGTTTCGGCTGGTCGTTGAGCGCGGGCCGTCTATGGATGAATTGGTGATCGAAATCGAACCCGCCTCTGGTAGCGGGGGTGAGTCCCTTCCTGCACAGATTGCGGAAACGATTCAACATCGCTTACACTGGCGCCCGCGAACGGTGCTGGTGTCGCCGGGTTCGCTTCCCCGGTTTGAAATGAAAGCCAAGCGCGTGCTGCGACGCGATGGATGATTCGTTCAGCCCCACGAGAGCCTTGCCCATGAGAAGAAGCTCGAAGAGTGCACTGGTACTGGTGACCGCCCTCATCGGTTCCGCGCTCGGTGCGGACTGGCCTAACTGGCGCGGGCCGGAGCAGACCGGCATGACCCGCGAAAAGGCGGCGGTCACTTCCTGGTCGCCGGACGGCACGAATCTCATCTGGAAAACGCCCATCGAGGGACGCACCACGCCGATCCTGCTCAACGGCAGGCTCTATGCCGTCGTGCCCGCCGGGGATGTGGACAACAAGATCAGCATTCAGGAGCGCGTCGTCTGCATTGATGCCGAGAACGGCAAGCTCGTCTGGGAAAAGCGTTTCAACGTGTTCGACACGGACATCGTCCAGCAGCGCCTGGGGTGGACGGCGATGGTGGGCGATCCGGGAACGGGTTACGTCTACGCGCACTTTACCGGTGGGGAGTTCGTGTGTTTCGACCGCGACGGCAAGGTGATGTGGAAGCACTCCCTGACCGAGGAGTACGGTCGGGTCAGCGGATACGGCGGACGCATCCATTTCCCGATCATCGACGAAGACCGCGTGATCATCGGCATGTTCAGCTCCGGCTGGGGCGACCAGGGCAAGCCGCTGCACCGCCTCATGGCGATGAACAAGAAAACCGGCGAAATCCTCTGGTGGTCGGGCCCGGGCGAGGCCCCGGTAGACACCACCTATGCCGTTCCCGTGGTGGCCGTCATTGACGGCAAGCGGATGCTGATCATGCCCAACGGCGACGGGAGCGTGTACGGGTTGCTGGCCCGTACGGGCGAGAAGCTGTGGACGTTCAAGCTCAGCAAGCGTGGACTGAATAGCTCTCCGGTCGTGGACGGGAACTACGTGTACGTCACCAACGGCGAGGAAAACCTCGACACCACGGAAATGGGCCGTGTGGTGTGCATCGACGCGACCAAGACGGGAGACATTACCGCATCCGGCGAGGTCTGGCGGGCGGAAGGCATCAAGGCCGGGTTCGCCTCGCCGGCGCTGGCCAACGGCCGACTGTATGTCGTGGACAACAGCGCCAACATGTTCGCCATCGACGCCAAGACCGGCAAGATCCAGTGGCAGCACAGCACCGGGCGGGTGGCCAAGGGCTCACCCACGGTGACTGCCGACGGCATCATCTACTACGGCGAGCAGAACGGTGTCTTTCACATTCTCAAGGACGCCGGCGACCATTGCGAATCGCTCCATCGTGAGGAGTTCGAACGGCCCGACAAGCTCATCGATGAGATCTACGGCTCACCCATCGCGGCCAACGGCCGCGTGTATTTCATGACCCGCTACAACAT
>SBAX01000177.1 GCA_005240095.1 Phycisphaera mikurensis | reverse complement strand
GGAACCCTTTCATGCAACGGATTCATCGACCCGCATGGGCCTTTTTTTGTTGCGCAAACGCGGCAACGAGGGAAAAACTGCTCAGTTTGAGTAGCTAGAAAGGATTCTCGGCACAGTTGCCATGTTGGAATTCCTCGCCATCTCGGATGAAAACGGGCGATCTTCGTGGCGGCACGCTCTACCCTCACCCCTGCCCCTTCTCCCTGCAAGGGGTACGCGTTTAGCGTCCCGGCGGGACGCATGAGAATAGCCCGGCACCTTCAGTGCCGGGAACCGATGCAACCAGGAGTCAAGTGCCGTAAGCACGGCTGAGTCAAGCTCAGTCGTCCCTCTGGGACTAAGAAATGGCGGCGCCGGAAACCCGGCGTTGAAAACGCCGGGCTACTCTCAATTCGTGCCTCCGGCACGATGCACGCTAGACGCACACGCAAGGGAGAGGGGTTCGGCCAGCATTTTCTCAGCAGCCGGGGGAGCGGCTCGGCAGGAGCCTCGCCCTCCCGCTTTTAGTTTCCTTCGTCGGGGATGAGGACGTTGTTGTATTCGAGGAGGGTGCCCTTGGCGCGTTCGAGGTCGATGATGGCGATGTTGTAGTCGACGATGGAGGCGATCATGGCGCGGCGGGCGGTGGCGAGGCTCTGGCGGGCGTTGAGCTCGTTGACCAGGGTGTTGTAGTCCTTTCGTTCGGCGCGGGCGACGGCGAGGTTGACTTCTCGCTCGCGGGCCTCGGCGGCCTCGAAGGAGGGGAGGATCTGGTCGTAGGAGGTGCCCAGGGCGCGGGTGGCGACGTTGACGTCGAAAATGACCTCTTCGAAGACTTGCTTGAGGGCGGCGACGGCCTGGGCGTGCTGGAGGACGGCTCGCTTGTGGGCAGCCCGAGGCCCGCGGTTGCCGATGGGCACTTCGAACTCCACCCCGATGAAGTACTCGATGAAGTTCATGCGGGTGAGCTCGTCGAACGACCTGTCGGCATTGCCGGCCAGGCCGTCGTAGGTCTGCCGGAAGGTGAGGTCGAAGCGGGGGAGTTCCTCGTTCTTGGCCCGCCCGACGAGGATCTTGGCGTTTTCCACGCGGAGTTCCTGCTCCTTGATTTCGGGGCGATGGTCGAGGGCGGACTGGGCCTCGGCGAGGCGATCCACGATGATGCGGGCCATCTTCGGCGAATCGTCGGGGATGATTTCGATGTCGTCGGCGAGGTTGACCTCGTCCCAGTTCATGCCCGCGGTGAGCTGGTCCTCGGCGTCGAAGACCGCGGCCTTGCGGCGGACGAAGTCGAACTTGCTTTGCTCCAGGTTGGCCCGGGTGGCGGCGATCTGCACGGGAGTGATGTCGAATGACTCTCGTGCCGCGAGGTAGTCATAGATGGTCTCGAACTCGGAGAGCAGGCGGGCGCTGGTGACGATATCCCGGCGGGCCTGAACCAGTCGCCAGTAGAACTCCTCCACCTGCCGCAGGGTGTCGCGCACCTGGCGGCGGAAGGCGTGGTCGGCGATGCGGCGATCGTTCTTGGCCACGATGATCAGCGAGCGGTTGTAGTCGATGCCGAAGCCGCGGAGCAGCGGCTGGCGCATGTCGAAGACGAAGTTGCTGGTGTACTCGGGGTTGATCTGCTGGAAGGAGATCGCCGACTTCGTGCGATTGAGCTGGTAAGCGCCGCTCACGGACATGCCCGTAGGCAGCAGCTTGCGCACTCCGTAGCTGGAATTGAACAGGTCCAGGTCCGTGGAGATCAGCTCGTTGCCCGAGGGGCGGTCGATCTTGTTCTTGACGATGTCGGTGAAGAAGACGGCGTCGAAAGCGGCTTCGGCCTCGACCACGCGGGTGGTCTCGATCGCCGGGTTGTAGCTTAGCACCTGGATGGCGTAGCTGTTCTCCAGAGTCCGGCGGAGCACTTCTTCAAGGGACAGGTGGATCTGCTTTTCGCGGCGGATGGCGTCTACGCGTTCGATCACCCGCTTGATCTGCGCCACGGCAGCCTTGTCCCCCTCTTGTTCCAGCTTGGCCAGGCGGTCGAAGGCCGCCTGGCGATCGGCATCGGGGTCGGGGACGTGCCAGCGGAGGCGTTCGAGCGGAATCGCCGAATCGCTGGGCAGTGCCGCGGCGCCGGCGGGTGGCTGGGAATAGTCCAGCAGGGGAATGCGCAGGGGGATGGCCTCGTCGGGCGACCAGCCGTCGGCGGCGGCGAGGGCCGACGATGCTTGGGGCATCGTGTCATTGGCCGCCGCGGGCTCGGTAGGGCCTGCGACCGCTGTTAGGACCATCCATACAACGACAACTGCCTGACACATGAGCATGCCGGGCTCCCTGGTGAACGAGTCGTTTGGGGCGCCTACGGCCCGGGAACCGTGCACCGCGCCGTGCTTCGGTTCTGCATGGCCGTCAGGAGCCGGTAATGGTAGACGCCCGCGGTCGCTCGTCAATCGTTGCCTCCGCCCCGACATTTTCCGACGAGCGCGGCGGGCGCATGGCCGAGGACGACGGCGTTGAGTAATCTATTCGCCCGCGACCTGCCCGCTATTTCCGGCCGTGGGGAAGAAGGGGCCTCGTGGAGGTCCGGCAAGGACATATGTGGAGATTCTTTCGCCAGCCCATCGACGACGTCATCGCCAGCCTCGAGCCGATCATGCTGGTGAAAAGCCCGGCCAGGGCACTGGTCCCGCTCTTTGTTAGCCTGGTGGTAACCTGGATCGTGTACGTGCCCATCCACGAGCTGCTGCACGCCTTTGGATGTTGGGCCACGGGGGGAACGGTGACGCGGCTGGAGATCAAGGCCCACTACGGCGGGGCACTTCTCGCCAAGGTCTTCCCCTGGGTGGTCAGCGGGAGCGAATACGCCGGGCGGCTGTCGGGGTTTCGCACGTACGGGTCCGATCTGGTCTACCTGGCGACGGACTTCGGGCCTTTCGTGCTTTCGGTGCTCATCGGCGTGCCGCTGCTGAAGCTGTGCAAGCGGCGGCGGCGGACGGTGCTGTTCCCCGTGGCGGTGGTGGTGGGGCTGGCCCCATTCTACAACCTGCCCGGCGACTACTACGAGATGGCCTCGATCATGACCACGCGGGCGGCGGCGCCTGTAGGGCGATGGCTGGATACCAACGTGGCGGACACGGAGCCTGCCTGCCCGGAGATTGAGGGTTCGCCGACGGCGGGTTTTCGCTGCCTGCGCTCCGACGATGTGTTCAAGCTGATGGGGACGTACGCTACGAACCCGGGCAGCCTCCACCTTCACGGAGCCGCCCAGATGCTGGCCGGGGCGGTGGTGATCCTGATCAGTCTGGTCCTCGCATTGTTGCTCGCGTTCTGCACCTATGCGCTGGGGCACGGCTTCTCGCGGCTCGTGGTGCCCGATCACATGTCGAAAACTTGACAGGACTCCAACCCGTGGTCATCTCGCCAACGGCTCGGCGGGAGCCTCGCCCTCCCCCATCGAAATCACGGCGAGACGCGGGTGCGCTGGCCGGCTTCTTCCAGCAGTGCGCGTGCGGTGGGATGGTTGGGGTCCAGGCGCAGGGCCTCCTGTGCGTGAGGGGCGGCCAAGTGAGCTTGGCGGTTGTCCAGGTATGCGGCGGCGAGGTTGGCGTGGGCGTTGGCGTAGGCGGGATCGAGGGCAACGGCCTGCTTGAAGGCGGCGATGGCTTCGTCGAGGCGGTTCAGTTGCCGCAGGGCGTCGCCGAGGTTGTTGTGGTATCTCGCCACGGTCGGGTCGATGTCGATGGCGATGTGGTATTCGGCGATGGCCTCGTCGAGGCGACCTCGGCGGACCAGGGCGTTGCCTAGATTGCAGTGGGCGTCGCCAAAGCGGGGACGCAGTTCGAGACTCTTGCGATGGGCGTCAATGGATTCGTCCACCTGCCCGAGGCGGCCAAGGGCGTTGCCCAGGTTGTACCAGCCGCGGGCGTGATTCGGCTCGCGCTGCAATCCGATCCGATACTGTTCGATGGCCTCGGAGACGAGTCCCTGGCGGGCGAGGGCCATTCCCAGGGCCACGCGGGCGTCGGCGAAGTCGGGCCGCAGCTCGACCGCACGGCGGAATGAAGCGATTGCATCGGCCACGCGGTCGCGGTCGAGAAGGGCATTGCCGAGGGCCACGTGGGCGCGGGCATTGGTGGGCCGCTTGGCGACCACGTCGCTCCACATGGTCAGGTCACTTGCATAGGTCTTGTTGCGCTGGAACGTGCCATAGGATAAAGCGAGTACCACACAACATGCGACTCCCAGGGACGCGAATCTGCCAATCGGAGCAGCATCGATCACGCGTCGGGCGAGGTGGCACGCACCGAGTACGACGACTGCGATCACGGCGATCAGCGGCAGATACATGCGATGCTCGAAAATGGGGTCTTCGATGGGAATGAAGCTGGAAGTGGGGGCGAGAATGAGGAAGAACCACGCACCAGCAAAACCGACGGGCTTGCGGCGGATTAGCGCCCACACCGTGCCGCCAAGCAGTGCAATTACTAGCAGGCTGGGGAAGAGCGCTTCTCGCAGCGTGACGACGGGCCAGTCATAGTCCAGACATAGACCGACCGGCCAGAGAGAAAGACGCAGATACCATAAAATCACTCCTGGCTGGGTGATCAGGTATTCCAGGGGCGCGATCTTGTGGTATCCGAAGCCTACATTGACTGACGGCGCAGTGGGGTCGAATACCTGTATGGCAATGCCGCATATCCATAAAACGGCCCACGTGGCGATTAACCCCGTATAGAGTGGCCAGCGATTCCGCGGTGTCGCAGTGTGGGTGCGAAACACCACGTCGTACATGATGACCATCACTGGAGCGGTCACCATAATTGCCTTGGAAGCCATTCCCATGGCACAAGCCACCACGGCGGCCAGTGTCCATAGGACCTGCCGGTGAGAATTCCGAGCGCGAATGGCACAGTAGAAGGTGAGCAGATAGAGCATTCCCATCAGAGATTCGCCGCGCTGAATAATGTAGGTCACGCTCTGCGTGGTCAGAGGGTGGACGGCCCAGATCGCCGCGATGAGCCATGCCAGGAGGTGCGGGCGTCGGCGAATGGGATCAGGAAAGGCCTCCAGGGCAAACGTGCGCCGCGCTACTCCCAAGAGTGTAAGTGCCGCCAGTGCGTGAACGGCGATGTTGAAGAGATGATAGCCCCGGGGCTCAAAACCGCCCAGGGCATAGTTGACGGCGAGGGAGAGTTCCACGACGGGGCGCTCGACGTTGAGCAGAGGAGCAAGGGGCCAGAGTCGGCGGATGCGCTCGTTCTCCACGATGTGGTAGAGATCGTCGAAGAGGAAGACACCGTGGATGCTGTTGGCATAGGCGGCGGTGACGGCCACGAGCAGCAGAAGCGGGCCGAGAACGGTCTTCCAGGACGCGTGGTTTTCTCCGGTGTCCGCGGGCCTCGACATCGGCCTGCGATGTTAGGACTGACGCTACGGCATCGCAAGAAAGGCGGAAGGAAGAAAGGACCGGGCCGGCGACGGGGCGCCGACCCGGTCCCGTTGGTGCGCTTTCGCAGTTACCTGTAGCGTGGCCTCTTGTGGGAGGCGCTTGCAGGTAGCAAACGCCGGGAAGAAGTCCCGACGCTACATCAACTGCTCATCGCTTTAGCCGCGGCACGCTCCGCCGCAGCAACCGCCTCCACAGCAGGAACCCGCTCCGGTGCGATCCTTCTTGACCTCGGAGGGCTGGGCCTTGGCTGCCGCGCCCTTGCGCGAGCAGCAGTCCGGCGTGCACCCCTGCGGGCAGCAGCGCTCACAGTCCGGGCAACCCGCGCACTCCGGGCAGCAGGCGCCGCCTTGGGCGTTTGCGGGCTTCGTGGAAGGCACGGCCTGATCGGAGACTGCCTGTGCGGATACAGCGCCGGCGCAGCACGCGGGCGCACTGGTGAAGTCGGCCGCGTTGGAAAGGGCCGACATCAGAAACAACAGAGTAAGCATCTGACTTCTCCTGTCCTTGTAGACAATGGATTTCCGTTGGCAATGCTTATGGGCGCATTGCCACTTCGCTTCGTCTCAGGCTCGATGCGCAGACTTCATGCGCAACAAGCCCGAGTTTTGAGCCAGTTTGTTTCAGAGTGAAAGCAACGAAGCGCATGCGCCGCCGAGCGCGGCGCAGCGCCGGGAAATCATTTCAGCCAGACGCCCAGACCGGCCTGGCGCCGGCCGTGGGGGACGGGAATGATCTCGACGCTGTGTTCATAGATTGCGCTGGGCAGCGCCGCGTCATGGTGCGCGCCTGCGGCATCGACGAGGGCCGCGGACGCCAGCCACTGCCGCAGAACGTCCGAGTCGTTGCGCGGCGGCGTCGTCCGGGCGTAAGCGATGTCGCAGCACGCCCGGCAGTCCCGCGTGGAGGGACAGCAGCCGCACTCCATAATGGCGGAGGCAGTGGGCTTTTTGCAACAGCAGCAATCGGAATCGGATTGACTCGGCGCCCGGCCGCTTGGCCCGCAGAAAATGATGCAGCAGAGGAAGGGCGGCTGCGTAAAGATGATCGTCCAGACGGACAGATGCTTCCACACGCCGGTCATGTCCTTCAATATACCTCATGAACATGTAGGCGGGTGTCGCCTTGCCCAAAGTTACACAACCGCAGCGCCCATTGCATGAGGGGGCTGGTTCAGACCTGGCGGCGGTAGCCTTCGGGGATGTTGAGCAGTCCGCACTCCGGGCAGCGGGGTTCCTCGCCGTGGCCGGAGAGGTCGTAGCCGCAGGCAAGGCAGGGACGCATGAGTGAGCATGGTATCGATGGTGGCACGGGGAAGCGAAACGGCAACGGGGCCCCCTCGAGGGTGGGCGGTGGGGCAGCTCTGAGTCTGAGAGCTCAAATCTCAAATCTCAGATTTCAAATCTCAGGTTTCAAATCTCAGATTTCAGATTTCAAATCTCAGACGATGCCGAGCTGACACTCGAAAAGGGTTGCCTGCCGAGGCGCTGCGGTCTATGCTTTGCCGCGCGCGGAAGACGTTTGGATGTCAGTCTTGGCAGACTGCCGGAGGAGGCCATGAAATACGAGCGTTTCGAAGAACTTCCCGTCTGGCGTGCGTCGATCGAGCTCGTGGACCGCATCTATACATTGACCAAGCATGCGGCCTTCCGCGAACCGGGCGATCTGTGCGATCAGCTTCGCCGGGCGGCGCTGTCCATCTCCAACAACATCGCCGAAGGTTTCGAGCGCGGCACGACGCAGGAACTCGTCTACTTTCTGTACATTGGGCGAGGATCGGCGGGAGAAGTCCGCTCGATGCTGCGCTTCTGCGAACGGCGGGAAGAAATGGCTGATTTGAGATTTGAGATTTCAAATCTGATATCCTTGGCCGAATCCTGCTCGCGGCAGATTCGAGGTTGGGCGGACAGCTTGCAGAACACGGACATTCAGGGTCAAAAGCACCTGACCGAACGCTCCCGCGCTGAGTACGAATCCAAGCGCCGCGCCGACGTGTTCCTCCGGCAGATTGACGAGGTTGTCCGCCGACGCGTGGAGGAGACCATGGGACCGAAAGCTGCGCGCAAATCGGACGATGCGATCTGAAACCTCGGAATCTGAAAAGCCTAAAATCTCAGATCTCAGACCTCAAGTCTTGGAATCTACATTGGATCAGAGCCTTATGCCCCCTTCTTCAAATGCTTGTCGAAAAACTTGGCCAGTTCCTTGTAGTAGAGCAGGCGGTTTTCTTCTTTGGCGAAACCGTGGCCTTCGTCGGGGAAGTAGAGTTCTTCGACGTCCACGCCGCGTTTCTTGAGGGCCACGGCGATCTGCATGGCCTCGCCGACGGGGACGCGCGGATCATTCAAGCCGTGGGCGATCATCAGGGGCATGTCGATGCGCTCGGCCTTGTAGATCGGCGAGATCGACTTTAAGAACTCGGGATCGGATAGCGGCCCGTACTCGGCCTCGCGGAGCTTGCGGCGATAGTCTTTGGTCTTCTCCAGGAAGGTCTGGAAGTTCACGATGCCCACGACGTTGCAGGCGGCGCCGAACAGATCCGGGGCCTCGGTGATGGTAGCCATGGTCATAAAGCCGCCGTAGCTGCCGCCCCAGGCGGCGACCATCCTCTTGTCCGTGTAGCCCTGATCGATGACGTACTTGGCCGCCCAGATGCCGTCCTTGACGCTCTTCTCGCGGTTCTTGTAGTTGTCCGCCTCGATGAAGGCCTTGCCGTAGCCGCTCGATCCGCGCGGGTTGGGGGCGATCACCCCATACCCCTCCGCCACGAAGTATTGGAACGAGCGGTTGAACGACGGCCGATACTGCCCTTCCGGGCCCCCGTGATACTGCACGATGAAGGGGATCTTCTTGCCCTTCTGATAGTCGGCAGGCAGATACAGGAAGGCGGGGATCTTCGTGCCGTCAAAGGACGGATAGTGCACCAGCTCCGGCAGGCGGAACTTGGATACGTCGATACCTTGGGTGTCGGCGAGGGTCAGGGGAATGCCCGGCTCGGTGGGCTTGTTGATGTTCCACTTGTAGATGATGCCCGGGGTGTTGGCGTTGTCGAAGGCGTAGAGCATGTTGGAGCCGCGGAAGTTGACGTTGCCCACGATGCCCTTGGCCAGCGTGGGACCTTGCACCGGCGTGAAGTCCGATGTCCGGCGAAGATACAGCGTGCCGTAGCCGTCCTCGTTGACGCCCACGGCCAGGATCTGCCGGTCCTCATTGAGCGTGCCCCAATCCACCTCCCGCCCGCCGATGTCGGTGAGCACGGGCTTGATGGCTCCTGATTGCATGTCGATGGTGTGGATGGTCTTGAGGTCGGCCTTGTAGTCGGTGTTGACGATGAAGTTGCGGTCGGTGTTGTCGTAACCAACGGCCTCGAAGGACCACTCCTCGCCCTTGGGGGTAATCTCGCGGACGCTGCCGTCGGCGAGGGTAATCTCGAAGATCTGTGAGAAGGAGGCAGAGGTGTACTTGGTCACGGCGAGCTTGGTGCCGTCGCGGTTGAAGTCGGCGGGGGAATTGGAGCCCGCGGCCTCGTACACTTTCTTTGATTGCTTCGAGGCCAGGTCGTAGATGTACACGTGGAAGTCGGCCGAGGAGGTTTCGTTAGAGCGATAGGCGAAGGCCTTGGAATCGCGTCGCCACTCCGGAGCTTCGAAGACCACCTTGGGATCGACGAACAGCGGTTCGATCTTGGTCGTCGCCGTGTCGAGCAGGTACAGGTCGTTCTGCTCGCTGCCGCCGACCGCGGCCGTGCACACGATCCACTTGCCGTCGTCGCTCATCGAATACCCGCCGATGCCGTCGGGGAAGGTGGTCAGTTTGACGGCGTCCTTCTGCGTGCCGCCGGGCGCTACTTTGTACAGCTGTCGTATCCCGTCGGGATCGAAGACGAAGTAGAGCGTGCCGTCGGGAGAAAGCCTCCCGCCCGTTGGCCAGCGCATCTTGATGTACGGCTCAATGCCGGTGGGCGCCCCTGCGACGGGCTGAGCTATTCCCCAGGCCAAGAGCACGCAAATCCACGCCTGAACCAACCACATTCTTCTGGAACACGTCGCCGACATTTGTCGCCTCCTTTAGCTGTTATGGCCGGAGCTTTCTTTGCGGTGATCATACCCCCGCGGAACAGGGTCCACCAGCGGCCCTTGCCTCCCGGGAATCGCGTCCTGGATGCCGGGGCATCCCCGCTTGATTGCCATCGTGTCCGTGGGTATCAGTACGCCTCGGCGTGGCCCAGCCAAAGTGCAAGTATTGGAATTGGATAACGATAGCGGTGGTGCTCGCCGCAGCGCCGGCGTTGGCTCAGGCGCCGCAGCGGCAGGAGCCGCAGACTTTCCTCAACCAGCAGCGAGTCCGCGAGGAGCAGTTGCGTCGCGAGTTCGACGCCCAGATGGGGGCGGCCGGACGCTCGGCCTTCGACTGGGGCGGCTGGTACAACCTCGACGTCTTCCTGTTCGATGACGGCGTGGAGAGCTCGCGCACGCTGCGGCGGCATGATCTGCGCCTGTGGCAGCGACTGTCGCTCGAAGACGGCGCCCACGAGTTCTATCTGCGCACGCGCTTGAGCCTGCTCGACTGGAACCACGGCGATTCCTACGACGGCAATGAGGACGACATCGAAGGCCCCAACTTAGAGCGTGGCATCTATCGGATGGACCTGGCCAAGGCGCTCAGCGCCGCGGGCAGCTCGCTACCCGGCGATTTCAACTTGATCACCACCGCGGGGCGGGACCTGGTGCAGTTCGGCACGGGGCTGGCCCTGGCCATTCCGCTCGACCATGTGTCACTGACTGGCACCTACAAGGACTTCGAGCTGACGGGCATGGCCGGCAAGACCGTAGGCAGCCTGGACGACTTCGACCTTTCCCGCACGGCCACGCGCATGCATCGCAACTTCCTGGGCACGCAGCTTCGCTACCTGGGCTTGGAGCGACACCGCCCGTTCACCTACGCGGTCTGGCAGCGGGATCACAACCACGAGGAGTTTCGCCGGCCGTTCCAGCGCTTCGACTACGATTCGTTCTACTTCGGGCTGGGTAGTGTGGGGGAAGTGACTGCCCGCCTGCACTACGAGACGGAGTGGGTTTACGAGACGGGCAGCAGCTACGGCCACGAGCGGTTTCGGCGGAAAAACGAGGTCGAGGCGTGGGCGTGGCGAAATGAGCTTGAATACTTGTTTCCCGGGAAGCGCAGGGCCCGGGCGTCCATCGAGTATCTCTTCGGCAGCGGCGATGGCGACCGGATCTTCAGCCCGACGAATTCCTTCCTGGGCAACTTCCACGACTTCGAGGACAACAGCTTCATCGGCTTCGGGTTCGTGGAGACGGGGCTGTCCTTCGCTCCGCGGTATTCCAACCTGCACATGTGGCGGGCGGGAGG
>SBAX01000098.1 GCA_005240095.1 Phycisphaera mikurensis | reverse complement strand
GCCGGCGGTCGTCGAGTATCTGCGCGTCCGTTCGCAAGCCCCGGCCGGGCCGTGACATTCAGTGGAGAGCGCTCACCTCTTCCTTCCGACGGCGTGTGCTCAGCGTGGGGCGTTTCGCGCGGCAGCAACGGAGTCTTGTATTGGCGTCTGGCGTGCGAGCAAGGTTCAGACGACCCCTTCAGGGTCGTTGTTCCTGCGTCGACCACCCTCCGGTGGCGGCGCTACGCTTGCCACCGGCTACTGTCGGGCGGGCTTTCAGCCTGCGGTCCGTAGGTCCCGAAGTCCGGGGAGAGAGGTTGGCAGGCTGAAGGTCAAGCGTATGGAAGGACAGGAGCGACGGGTATTCTTGGAGGCGGTCGGGGCGGGAATCTACGGCACGCTGGGTGTCGCCGTCGGCGTGCCGGCGCTGCGGTTTCTGCTGGCGCCGTTGCGTCGCGCCGGCGGTGATGCTGCGTTTCTCCGCGCCGCTCCGCTGGAGTCCATCCCCGCGGGAAAGCCCACCCGCTTGACTATCCAGGCCGCCCATCGCGACGCATACATGCAGCACGCCGTCGGCCCGGTCGGCAGCGTGTGGCTGTCGCGAGATGGAGACCAGGTGCGGTGTCTACAGGTCATCTGCCCGCACTTGGGCTGCGGGATTGATCTTTCGGCGGAGGGCTCCGCCTTTGCGTGCCCGTGCCACGCCAGCGCGTTCGACCTCTCGGGTCGGCGGCGCTTCGGCCCCTCGCCGCGGGACATGGATGAGCTGCCCTGCCGCGTCAGCGATCCTGATGAACAAGGCGTGCGGTGGATCGAAGTGCAGTACGCGGAGTTCCAGACTGGCGTACCCGACAAGCGGAGCCTGGGCTAAGGGGTTCCGGCGGCGGGTTCTGAACTAGCCCAGGCCATCCGGCATACGCTATAATGACGGGGGATGGGACTTGTTATGACGACGATTACTCTTCGCAACCCGCGGTACCCCGACCAGCAGCCGATCCAGGTTGAGGCCTTGGCTGACACCGGGGCCGTTCACATGTGTATTCCGCAGCACGTGGCCATCCAGCTTCGTCTTGAGGAGTCCGACCGGAAGGAAGTGACCATCGCCGACGGCAGCAAGCGCCTCGTCCCGTACGTGGGCCCCATCGAGATTCGCTTCAAGAATCGGGTGGGCTTCGGGGGAGCCCTGGTCATTGGCGATCAGGTGCTTCTCGGTGCGATTCCCATGGAGGACATGGACCTCGTCGTTTCTCCGAAGGACCGCGCCATCGACGTCAACCCCGCCAGCCCCAACGTGGCGTGCTCGACGGTGAAGTGAGCGCAATCGAAAATCGACAATCGACAACCGGCCCGTTACCATCCTGCCCGGCGCTGTGTCTCACCCGCTCCGCGTGACCGCTCGATGAACGCCATTACCCGCGCTGTCATTCTTGTCGTCGTGCTCCAGATCGCGACCGGCGTGCTGTTGATGACCGTCTATAGCCCTTCGACGACGACGGCGTGGGCAAGCGTCCACTATATTCAGACACGGGTCCCGGCGGGGTGGTTCATTCGCGGACTCCACCATTTCGCGTCCGACTTCTTGATCGTCCTTTTCGTCGTTCACGTCGCGCAGCGGGTGGTCCGAGCGGCCTATCGTGACGCCAACGCTCGTGTGTGGTGGGCTACGCTTGCGGGCGCGGGGCTGGCCCTGGCCCTGTCGCTAACAGGCCACCTGCTGCCGTGGGATCAGGAGGGCTACTGGGGCACGCACGTCCGCACCAACATCCTCGCCCGCACGCCGATTGTTGGGCCCGCGTTGGCGAAGCTGCTCGTCGGGGGAACGGAGATGGGGAATCTGACGCTCACACGTTTCTATACGCTGCACGTGCTGATCCTGCCCGCGGGGCTGACATGGCTCACTCTCAGGTTCCTCGGAGTTCCGACAGCTCGACCCTCACCCGCGCCCTCTCCCTGGAAGGAAGAGGTGCCAGTGGGGTCCTGTCCCTCAGAGCGAGAGGGCGAAGCTCGCACGGAGAATCTCTCTGCCCGAACTCTATTTCCTGCAACAGTGTTGCTCGTCATCGTGCTTTGGGCATGGGTGGCTCACGCGATCGGGGCGTCCTTGCTCGACGCTCCGGCTGATCCTGCGAGCGCCGACTATCCGGCGCGGCCGGAATGGCACACGCGATTCCTGTTCCAATGGCTCAAGGCGTTCGAAGGTCCCAGGGCGGAAGTCGTCGGAGCGATCATGATCCCTGGCATCGTTGTGGCCGCGTTGCTTGCCTTCCCGTTCTTGCGTCATGTCCTGTCCGAACGCAGCGAACGGCGCGTCGTCCGTTTCTTCGCGGGCCTGTTGGCGATAGGCGTGATCGTGCTCACGGGGGCTTCGTACTTTGCGGATCGCAATCCCAGCGACGCCGCCGTCGCGAACGCACAGTTGAAACAAGCGCAGGGCGAAGCATTGGGGTCATCAGAGCAGGCAGTGCTGCGGGCCCGGCAATTCAAGCAGCAGCGTGTTGCGGCGGCGCGCATGGCCGCCCGGGCTTTTGAGATTGCTACCCAGAAGGGCGTGCCGCCCGAGGGTCCGCTTCGCCTGCTTGCCGAGGACGCGGCAACCGCGGGTCCCAAGCTCTTTGCGGCGCACTGCGCCCCATGCCATCGCTACAACGGTCATGATGGGCTGAGCAGCGTGCCTCAAGAACCCGCGACGTCGTCCGACCTTGCCGGGTTCGGAACGCGGGAGTGGATCCGCGGTTTGCTGGAGAACCCCATGGCCGATCGTTACTTCGGCAGGATGAGAACCCCGGAAGGCGAGCCCGCGCACACGCGCATGAGCCGCTTTGTCGAAGAACGTCTCGCCGGAGCAGACGACGCCACTCGACCCGCGCTGCTGGCGGACTTTGATGCCGCCGCCGAGTTTTTGGCCGCCGAATCGGGACGCACAGCACCGCCGGTGGTGCTCGACCGAGGACGAGAGGTCTTCATGGCCGTGTGCAACGAATGCCACACCTATGACGGAAGGCGTACGGGCACGACTCACGCCCCGGAGATGCGGGGGTACGGCTCAGGGGCCTGGATCGAGCTGATGATCGCAGAGCCGGACCACGAGACCCGCTATCGCAGCACTGGGCGGGAGCGGGCCCGGATGCCCTCCTTCAAGGACCGGCTGTCGGAGTCCCAGCGGCGACTTATTGCAGAGTGGCTGCATGGGAGCGTCCAATAAGGGGCCAGCCAGCGAGGCGAAAGGGCTGCCTAACCCCGGGCCGTTCCTAGCTGTCTTACTCTACGACCAAGCTAGAATTGGGTCGGGCTTGGACGAATAGAACGCAATCGCGTCCTTTTGAGGCGCGAGGTTGAACGAAAAGAAGGAGAGACCGAGATGTTCGCAGGAGCTTCCAAGATGACGTTTGCGGCCGCGGCGGTTGCCGCGGTGCTGGGGCTTTCGGCCCCGAAGGCTGAGGCCGGCCATTATTGTGGCTACCCTCGATACGGCTATGCCAGCTACTACCGGCCGGTCTATGTGGCTCCGCCGGTGTACTACCCGGCGCCGGTGGTGAGCTACTATCGCCCGGCCTACGTGGCGCCCGCTCCGGTGGTGTACCCAGCGCCGGTGGTGTACCGGTCGTATGCTCCGGTGTATCACCACAGCTACTATCGCCCCTCGAGCTTTAGCTTCGGGTTCGGCTACGGCAGCTACGGCCATGGGCATCGCCACTACGGCGGCGGCTTTTCGTACTCGCGGTAGCTCAGCCTGAATCGTCCCCGGCACGAGCAGGGGCAACAGAATTAACGCAGCCCGATGGAGCCAGGGTTCCATCCGGCTGCGTTTTTTTGTTGGCTTGGCGTCTTTCGAAAAATGCCTAAAAACCTCTTGCCCCGCCCTCAAGTTCGGGATATGCCCTAGTCCGGGATCAAGCCTAAGTGCTTGGCCCGAGCAGGGATACCAACGGAGGCCACGATGTCGCGGACCGCTTTCGACATCGGCGCGGAGTGTGCGCGCCCAACCAGCTCGTTGCAGCCGGAAGCTGCGTGCCACGGCGCGGTAAGCATGGGGGGATGGCGCGAGAGCTCTAATTCCTCGGGGCAGGCGAATGGGTTATGTGTCCGCTTGGCGGAGGCGGACGCCACGCATGGCTACTGCGCGGATGCAATGGATGCGGGCTTCGAAGAGGGTGTTGAGAGCCCGCATCGCGAGATGGCGATGCCTTTGGATGGAGAACAGCACGGCATCGAGGCCGTCCGTCGGTTACGCCAAGCGTTGGAGGACTATCAGCGGGAGCGGGCGCGCCGGGCGGGGTGGGAGCGGCGTTTCGTTGCGACGGGGCTGACGGCGCTGGATGAGAAGCTGCCGCACGGAGGGCTACCTTGCGGGGCGATCACAGAGATTCTGGCCGATGCGCCGGGGGCTGGGGCGATGTCCCTGGCGATGCGGATCGCACGACAGGCAATATTGCCAATTGCCAATTGCCGATTGCCAATTGATGCTCTTCGTCCCTTCGTCCCTTCGTCCACTGGTCATCGTGGATCCGCACGGGGATTTTTATCCTCCCGCGGCGACGGCATGGGGAATCGGCCTTGATGCGTTGATCGTCCTTCGTACGCAGAAGGCGCAGGATGCCTTCTGGGCGGTGGATCAATCGCTGCGCTGTGCGGCGGTGGGGGTGGTGATCGCTCCGCTGGAAGCGCTGGACGATCGGCTGGCGCGGCGCCTACAGCTGGCGGCGGAAAGCAGCGGATCGGTAGGGCTGATTCTTCGGCGGGGCAGTCGGCCGACGCATCGCTTTGCGGCGGTGCGAATGAGAATCGAACCATTGTCAATTGCCAATTGCCAATTGCCAATTGCGGAAGGCTCTCCTGGTAATTGGCAATTGGCAATCGGCAATCGGCAATCATCTTCTCGACTTTGTCGTATTACGTTGCTTACGGTTCGGGAAGGGAGTCCTGCGGAACCGTTTCTGGTGGATTTGAATCATGAAACGGGCGCTGGCGTTGTATCTGCCGTATCTGTCGAGCGAACGGCCAGGCGGATTGCCAATTGACGATTGCCAATTGCCAATTGAAGAGACACATCTCGCTAATCGGCAATCGGCAATCGGCAATCGGCAATTGCCTGCGGTGACCATCGTTCCCTGCGGCCAGACGGTGCGGATCGTTCACGTAAATCGTGCGGCGGAGGCGATGCGTCTGCGGCGGGGACAGACTCTGGCCGAGGCCCGGGCCATCGCGCCGGGAGTCCTCACCCGCGAGGATGATCCTCTGGTCGATCGGCGGGAGCTGGAATCTTTGGCTGTGTGGGCCCAGTGCCTGTCGCCTACCGTTCACATCGAAGGGGGAGATACGCTGATCGTTGATGTGACGGGATGCAAACGACTGTGGAGTAGAGCAGCGACGAAGCGACGGAGCGACGAAGCGACGGAGACGGAGCGGGGCGAGAGCAATCTTCTGAGATATGCTTTGGAGGGAATTCGCGGGCGGAGTTTTACAGTGCGAGGAGCGATTGCGGATACGGCCGGGGCGGCGTGGGCGCTGGCGCATGCCGGCGAAGATGAGGCTTGCATCAGCGAACAGGGAGCCAATGCCGTCGATCTGTTGCCGCTGCCGGTGTGGTCGCTGCGCATCGACGAAAAAACGGTGGAGTCGCTGCGGTTGGTGGGAGTGGAGACGGTGGGGGCGTTGCTGCACCTGCCGAGGTCGTCGTTGGCCTCGCGCTTCGGGGAGCAGGTGCTGGAGCGTATCGACCAGGCACTGGGAGATCTGCCGGAAGTCCTGACACCGTATGTGCCGCAGCCGGCGGTCAGTGCACGGCTGGAGTGGGGTACGCCTATCGGCCAGCGAGACCTTCTGGAGGAGGCCGTGCGGCGAGCGGTCAAGCAGTTCTGTGAAGAGCTCGCCCGCCGGGTGGCCGGGGTTCGACAGATCATGGTGACGTTCTATTGTCCCGGCATTTCTTCGTCTGCGGGAACTGTAACCTAGCCTGTGACCATGCAGGTTGCCCTTTCAAGGTCTACGCGGTCAGCGAAGCACCTTCTTGCGCTGCTGAGAGTGCAACTGGAGCGGCTGCGGCTTCCCGGTGGAGCGGACTCGGTAGCGGTCTGGGCCCACAGGATAGAAGGGTTCGACGATCCACAGTGCGAATTGTTCGAGACGGGGAGTATCGATGAGCAGGCATTGGGTGACCTGCTGGATCGGCTGGCGGTGCGGCTGGGACCTGCGGCGGTGGTGCGGCCGGAGGCGGTGAGCGATCACCAGCCGGAATGTGCTTTTCGGTATGTGTCGGTCGTGAGCGATGAGAAAAATGCGCCTGTAGGCACTAAACAGAGGAGAGTTCCTACCCTCACCCCAACCCTCTCCCTAGAAG
>SBAX01000211.1 GCA_005240095.1 Phycisphaera mikurensis | reverse complement strand
GTCCTTACTCCTGCCAGAAACCGGAAACCCTTGATCCGGCAGGAGTTATCGTTCGTCGATCTTCAAATTCTTGAGCCCACCTTGCGCTGTACTGTTAAGGAGGGGGGCCGCTTTCGATCGCACGCCCTTCGGACAGCAGCACACGTCGGCGGAGCGCGAGCTGCTTGGCCTCAACTCCCAAGAGAGGCGAGCTAGGGAGTCGGCTGTACAATGGCTCTTATGCAAACGATTCATCCCAAGCTGGGCCAGCGGGTTTACATTGCCCCGACCGCGTACGTGGCCGGGGACGTGGAGCTCGGCGACGACGTCACCATCATGCACCACGTCATGATCCGCGGGGACATCGCCCCGATCCGCATCGGCCCGCGGGTGAATGTACAGGATGGGAGCATCCTGCACACCAAGCGGGGCGTGCCGCTAGACATCGCCGAGGACGTGGGGATCGGTCACCGCGCCGTGGTGCACTGCCGGCGGGTGGGCAGCCGGACGCTGATCGCCACCGGAGCGATCGTGCTGGATGATTGCGAGATCGGGAGCCGCTGCATCGTTGCGGCCGGGACCGTCCTGCCGCCGGGGACGATCATTCCCGACGGCTCCATGGTTATGGGGCTCCCGGGACGGATCGTTCGGCAGACCAACGAGCGCGATCTTGAGACTATCGATCACGTCGTGAATAGCTACGTGCAGCTCGGCCGCCTGCACGCCCAAGGCGCTTTCCCTAACGTCGTAGGCTGAAACCCAAGCATTGCACCTCTCTGCGGGATAGAATGGCTGCATGGTTGAGGAGCTGTCCATCGGACCCGATCGGCGCAATGGGTTTGGCCAGACGCCGGAGACGCTGCGCGCTGTGCTTACGGAGTGGAAAGAGCCGGCCTATCGGGCGGGGCAGATACTCCAGTGGGTGTACGAGCACGGGGTTACCTCTTTCGAACAGATGAGCAACATCCCGGCAGGGCTTCGCAAGCGGCTGGCCGAGGAGATGGTGCTCTACGAGTCGCAAATCGCCAGCCGGCAGGTTTCGGCCGACGGAACGATCAAGCTTCTGCTGCGCTGGGCCGACGGGGCCACCAGCGAGTGCGTGATGATCCCGGATGCCGAGCGCCGGACGGCGTGCATCTCCACGCAGGTGGGCTGCCCGGTGGAGTGCGTGTTCTGTGCCAGCGGCGTGGGCGGCTTGCAGCGGCAGCTTACGGCCGCTCAGATCATCGAGCAGGCCATGCGTGTGCGGGCCCTGTGCGAGCCGGCGGCGAGATTGTCCAACGTGGTCTTCATGGGATTGGGTGAGCCACTGGCGAACTACGCGGCCACGCTGCACGCCGTGCGGACGCTCAATGCCGACTGGGGGATGGGGATCGGGGCGCGGAAGATCACCATCAGCACCGTAGGGCTGCCGACGCAGATCCGCCGTCTGGCCGATGAGAAGCTGCAGATCAACCTGGCCATCTCCCTGCATGCCCCGGACGATGAGCTTCGCCGCCAGCTTATCCCCTGGGCGGAGCGGGTTAGCATCGACTCGCTGGTCGAGGCGGCCAATTACTATTTCGAGCAGACGCATCGGGAGGTCACGCTGGAGTACATTCTGCTGGGCGGGGTCAATGACTCGCCGCAGCAGGCGGCGGCTCTGGCGAAAGTGGCGAAGAAGATGCGGAGCAACGTCAACCTGATTCCCTACAATCCCGTGGAAGGGCTGCCGTATCGCCGTCCAAGCGAGAATGCGATCGTGAGTTTTCTTGACGGACTGCGCTCCCGCGGCGTGAATAGCCACGTGCGGCGCAGCCGGGGCCTCGACATCGAAGGGGCCTGCGGGCAGCTTCGCCGCAGACAGCAGAGCGCGGTCGTGGCGGTGACGACGCCGCGGTAGCGCTTGGGTTCGGCCGCCCTGCGGGCGAACGACAAACAAGGCACGTGCGAGTGCTGGAATGCCAGGCGAGACGAAACAACTGCGGATTCACATTACCAACGACCCCATGTACATGGAGAATGGGTACTCCGTGCACCTGCGTGACGGCGGGCCGTGCTGGATCATCGACCCGGGCTTGCCGCCGCAGGCCAGCCAGATCGTGCGGCACGTTCGCGAGCACAAGCTAGCGCCCGCGGCAATTGTTCTTACGCATGCGCATCCGGATCACATCGGCGGTATCGACGAGGTGCGGGAGAAGCTCGGCAAGCTGCCGGTGTATCTGTCGAAGGCGGAGTGGCCGGCGCTGACCGACGCGATGGAGAATCTGTCGGCGCTGATCGGGCAGAGCATATTGGCACATGTGGATGATCCGTTGGACATGCCAGCCGGCGGGAGCCTGGAACTGGACGGCACGCAGTGGCAAATCCTGGATGTGGCCGGCCACTCACCCGGGGGACGGGCGATCTACTGCGCCGAGCTGGGTATCGCGTTTGTGGGCGACGCGCTCTTTGCGGGCAGCGTGGGCCGCGTGGACTTTCCCAACAGCGACGGCCAGCGGCTGATGCGAAACATCCGCGAGAACCTCATGACCCTGCCGGATAAGACACGGGTCCTCTCGGGGCATGGTCCGGAGACGACCATCGGGCGGGAGCGGCGAACGAATCCGTTTGTGCTACACGGTCTCTAGCAGCGGTGGCCTGTCGAACCATGCGCGGGCGCGGTAGAACAATTTCATTGAAAACGTCGGCCAGTTCCCGGGCGCGGTGAGCGCGGTCAAAGGCCGCCACGCCGCTCCACGCGTCATGCGCAACGGGCCTGTTCTGATCAGCCAGCGTCGAGATAGCCTGAGTCAGGGCCTCCACGTCGTCCGGATTGCAGATAAAAGCATCGGCCTTCGCGGTGCGAAGGATGTTCACGGCCGGGCTGTCGGGCGGGATGGCGGCCAGAATCGGCCTTCTGGCGCCGAGGTACTCTAAGAGTTTGTTGGGGACCTGCAGGTCGCGCCCGGTTCCGCCGCTGCCGATCAGGAGGAGAGCGTCGGCGGCGGCCATGTCGGACAGCGTCTGCTGGTGACTCTTTGTTTCCTGAACGTCGATCCATCGTTCCACGCCTTCGCGCCTGGCCAGATCGCACAAGTGCTGTCCGTCGTAGTGAGGCGGGCCAAGGAGGACGACGCGCAGGTGTGAGGAAAGATTCGGATTACGTGCGACGGCCCGCCCTACGGCGGCGAGCAGTTCGTGAGGGCGGCGGCGCCCGTAGAACTGGCCGCAGTGCAACAGGGTGAACTTGGTTGTGGCGTGATTCGTGCTTTGACCCTCACTCCAACCCTCTCCCTGAAAGGGAGAGGGGGAAAGACCTGCGAAGAGTTCGCTGTCCACGCCGTTCATGATGGTGCGGCACTTGGCGGCGATGGCGGGGCCTCGTGCGGCGAAGGCTTTCTGCAAGGTCGTCGTGTTGCAGACAATCCTCACCGCATTGCGAAGGACAGCGGATTCCATGGCGCGGTCCAGGCGCTGCAGGCTACGGAAGCTCAGATCACGGTAGGGATTATCCGTCCACGGATCGCGGAAGTCCGCGACCCAGGGAATGCGCGTGAGGCGGCCGACGATCAGGGCCACGAGATGGGCGCTCATGTACGGCGAGGTGGAGTAGATCACATGCGGGCGGCGGCGCCGGATTTCACGAAGCGCTGCGAGGACCGCGCTGGGGATCCATGTGCAGCGCGAGTCGGGAGTCTTGAGCAGTCGAGTGATCCATTCCTTGACACGGTGCGGGAACGTCAGCCAAGCGCCCAGGACGAGCGCCGACGCTGTATGGACAGATGTAGCGTCGCCCCTTGTGGGCAGCGCTTGTACGGCCTTGGCGTGGCCTTGCCGAAGCCTCAGCCGGTTGAATGCGGCAAGGGGGTCGATCCAGGGAACGCGGACGATCCGCGTCGACTTGGGCACATAGGCCAGGAGTTCCTCGTCGATCGGCTCATCGGCGCTCATCGAGGTGATGACCGTGGCGTCCCAGCCGAGTCGATCGAGGTGGCGGACAAAGGCGCTGGTGCGGTGCGTCCCGCTGCGGCTGACCGGAGGGAAGGAGCAAGCGATGCACAGCCAGTGCCTCCGGTCGTTCATGGGGAGGCGGCCAGGTAAGTCATCATCGCCTCGCCCATCTGCCCGCGGCTGCGCCAGCGCTGCCAGGACCCGACGAGGTACCCGGTGAGGTTGGAGAACATCACGATCCACATGACCAGGAGTGTCATAGGATAGGCCAGCATCCGGCCGGTGCGAAGGGCGATCCGCACGGCCTTGCCGTGGAAGGTCCATACGTAGAAGTACAGAAACGCAGCGACCGTCCACGGGAGGGCCCACATCGATACGAAGGACAAACAGCAGCCAAGCAGGAGAAAAGCAAGATTGCGGGCGTTGTAGGCGAAGTCGGCGGCACCGATCTGGGTATGGCCACGACCGGTGCCGTAGAAGTAGAACTGCTTGACGAGTCCTCGGATCGTGGAACGAGGTCGCCAATGGACGAGGGCGTCGCCGGCCAAGCGCCAACTTACGCCGAGGCGGCGCATCTTGTGATCGAAGAGCGTGTCCTCCGAATAGCGAAGCCAGTCCGGCCAGCCGCCCGCCCGCAGCCAGGCGGACTTGCGATAGGCCATGGATCGCCCCGATGGGTTGAAGGTCTCCTCGCGGACGGCTTCGAGCTGCCCGCGCATGGTGGCCAACCCCACGACCTGCTCGAACAGCGTTTGCGGCTCGACGTGATACAGGCCCGCGACGAACTCCACGTTCGCGTCTTCATCGAAGGGAGCGACGAGTTTCTCGAGCCAGTCGGGTGCGGCGCGGCAGCCGCTGTCGGTGCTTGCGATGATCTCTCCTGTGGCCGCCTTGGTGGCGATATTGCGACCGGCGGCGATGTTGGCCCCGGGGGCAGAGAGCACCTTCAGGTTGTCGCGTGCCAAAGCAAGCGTCTCGAGCATCTGCCAGGTTCCGTCGGTCGAGCCGCCGTCCACGACCACGATCTCGTCGGGCGGGCGAGTTTGTCGAGCGAGCGAATACAGTACCGTGTGCACACCATCGGCGTCGTTCTTGACGGTGGTGATGACGGAAACTTTGTCTGCGTTGGGGTTTGACACAGTCATTCAGACCGTAGCGTCGCCCCTTGTGGACGGCGCTTGGTGGCCGTGTGGCCCGGGCGGCCAATCGCCGGGGACAAGCCCCGACGCTACCCTTGTTGTATCGGACGTTCCCGAAGAGAGGACGAGCGAGCGCACCATCAGCCGCGGAGGGCGGAGAGGCGTTCCTCGATCAGGCGGCCCACGAGGCTGGGATCGGCCTTTCCGCCGGAGATCTTCATGACCTGTCCGCGCAGGAAACCGGTGGCGGCCTGCATCTTCTTGGGGTTGGCGAGGGCGTCGCGGACGGCCTTGTCGTTGGCGGCAAAGGCCTCCTCCACCCAGCGGGCGGTGGCGTCGGTATCGCGAACCTGGAGCAGACCGAGCTCCTCGGCGATCCTGCGCGGTGGGTCGGGGCGGGAAAGCATGGCTTCGGCGAGGGTAGTGGCGGCGGTGCGGCTGACCGTCCCTTCGGCCACGAGCTTGGCCAGTTCCGCCAAGCCCGTTTCGCTCACACCAAGATCGGTGACGGCACACGCTCGGTCATTGGCCAGCTTGAGCCAGGCGTTGACGAATTGTTTGCCGGCCACCTCCACGGGAGCGCCTGCGGCGACCACACGCTCGAAGAGCTCGGCCGTGGCCCGGTGGTCGACGATGGTCTCGGCGTCCTTGATGGACAGACCATACTCGGTGACGAAGCGACGCCGCCGGGCGACGGGAAGCTCGGGCAGACTGGCGCGGGCCTCGGCGAGCATGGCTTCGGTGACATCCACTGGCACCAGGTCCGGATCAGGGAAATACCGGTAGTCGTGGGCAGCTTCCTTGCCGCGCTGGAAATCGCTCACTCCGCGCTCCGCATCCCAGCCACGGTTTTCGTTGGGCCGCTTGCCGATCTGGTAGTCGTGGTCCTCCTGCCAGGCAGCAGTCTGCCGGGCGACTTCGTATTCGATGGCCTGCCGCACGGAGCGGAAGCTATTGAGGTTTTTTACCTCGGCGATGGGCGTGCGATACTCCTGACCGTCCGCCTCGATGGCCACGTTGACGTTGGGTTCGAAGCGCATCTGCCCCTTCTGCATGTTGGCTTCGCTCACGCCGAGGTGGACGACGAGGCGCTGCAACTCGGTGCAGAAGATGTAGGCCTCCTCGGCGCTCGAAAGATCCGGCTCGGTGACGATTTCGAGGAGGGGCGTTCCCGCGCGGTTGAGGTCCACGAGAGTGCAGTCGCCCACGTCGTGGAAGTTTTTTCCGGCATCCTCTTCGAGGTGCGCTCGGCGAATGCGGAGGCTCCTTGCGCCCTGGGGTGTGTCGATTTCAAATAGACCGCCCGCCGCGAGAGGAAGATCATACTGGCTGATCTGGTAGTTCTTCGGAAGATCAGGATAGTAGTAGCTCTTGCGATCCCATTTGGTGTGGGAGGCGATGCGACAGTTGAGGGCCAGGCCGGTGAGCATGGCCAGTCGAAACGCCTGCCGGTTGATGACGGGAAGTGAGCCGGGTTGACCCAGACAAACCTCGCAGACGGAGGAGTTCGGGGGCGCGTCCTGGCGGACCGCACAACCGCAGAACATCTTCGTACGGGTGGCCAGTTGAACGTGGATTTCCATTCCGATGATCGGCCGTATCTGCATACCGTGGCTCGTATCTCAGCGGTTAAGGGCACGCACGCCCCTGTTGTGCGCATGATAGCGCGAGAATCGGGCCACGCCACAGCCCGGAGGGCGAAGCCAGCGGAGGCCTAGCGGCCGACGCGGCCATCGGGAGGCGGCTCGGCGAAACCCGTGGAATCGCAGGGTCCAGGGCACAGCGTAGCTGCGTAGGTCACACCCTTGAAGGCTTCCACGGCACCGACGATGTCGATAGCGTCGATGATCTTGTTCGGCACGCAGCCGTAGAGGTCGAGCGTATAGAGCGACAGGGCCCCGGGCCGCGCCTTGAAACCGTCAATGACCATGGTGATGTCGACGGCGTCGATGACGCCATCAGGCGGACCATAGGTCGGATACCATCTGATGATGTCGCCGAATTTGGGGGTGGTGACGACGACCGCGGCGGTCAACACCGGCGATCCGGGAATGCCGCAATCCGCCTGCACCATGTATTGAGTTTCCGGAACGATATCCAGCCCGCTGGCATAGACCGTGCCGCCCCACTGGACCGGCGTCTTCATGCCGGAAGCCTCCGAATCGGTGGTGAGGTAGGCGATGTTAAGCGCCCCGCTGGGAAGCCCAACGTACTTGGGCACGCCCTCGGAGCAAACCGGAGTGATCAGGATGCGGGTAGGCGCCGGCGAGTCGGGCGGCTGGGGCGAGATGGCAAGGTAGCGCGAACCGGGCACGGACACGAGCGGGGCCTCACAACCGCAACCGTCGACGTCCTCATCGCAGGCGTTGGGATCCAGGCACGGGTTGCCGTCTCCGACACAACCGAGCGCCGGGCTGCAGACCTGCGGGCCATTGCAGAACACGCCGTCATCGGCGCACGCCGCATCATCGGGCGTGTACACGCAGCGACCGTCGGCTCCGCACGTGTCCAAGGTACAGTCGACGCTGTCGTTGCAGTGCGCGTCGATCAGGCAGTCTGCCGGGAAGCTGAGCTGGGCGTAGCGTCCGATGTCGGCGGCACCCTGATTCGCGCCCCCGTTGGCCAGCCAACCGAGCATCGGTGTTCCGGGGAACCCCATGCGGGCGCGATGGAAGAAATGGAGCGGCTCGTAGACCGCCGCAGTGCCCAGGTACTCAGGCTGCTCGGGCGTCCCAAAGTTGATCGCGGCGCCGTCGCTGCCGTGGCAGGTGACGCACTGCGAGATGGTCCCCCCGGTGTGGTAGTAGGTTTCGCCCGCGACCTCGTCCCCAGCGAAAACGCCGCTGGCGGGGTCGAGGTACGTGTCCGTATCAATCGCTCCAATGGTGACGAACGCCACGAGGTCATCGATCTGCTGGCTGGTCAGGACCGAGCCGTAGTCATGGCCGTTGGGCACGCCGGCACCGCCGCCATTGCTGGGTGGTTCGCGAAGCAGCTCCATCAGTGCGGGAACGGTGGATGAATACCCGATGATGCCAGGGAAGCCGGTTCGATGCGGGCCGGCGCCGTATTCGCCGTCAACGCCTCTGTAGTCCCACCCGTGGCACTCAACGCACCGCCATGTGGCCGAGCCCGTGGCCGAATTGCTTTGCGTGTCGGGTCGGTAGGCCCACAGGGGATGGTCGGTGGTCGGTTCACCCAACGACAGCTCGGACCACCAGCGGTCGTACATTCGCCCGCCACGGATGTAGTCGCCCACGACCTCGCACACGTCGGGGATGCCGTTGGAGTCATTGTCGGCCCGCGTGCCGCAGGCGATGTCCGAGGCGTCTTCGACACCGTTGGCATCGCAGTCGTTGACGATGGGATCCTGCTGGGCGGTGATGGCGAGCTGCCCCACGCCTTGGGCCGCATCAAATCCGCCCACGCGAATCAGGATAGGTTGACACGCGGACACGGGCACCGTGAGCTCGGAAGCCACACCGCAGTTGTCATCGTTGCAATGCCCGGCAGAGGGGATCGCCGGACACGTGCAGTCGGCATACGTGGTGAGCATGGTGTCGAAGGTCGACCCGCACAGGCTGATCGTGGCCGTGCCGGTGTACGGCGGCGTGTAGCAGTACCAGATGTCTGACCCCGGACTTCCCAGCAGGCACACATCCGTCTCACTGGGTCCGTCGGTTCCGGAGTCGTTCGTGTTGAACGCGTAGGTTCCATCACCGACCTGTTGAGCGTTTTCGCAGAGGTCGTTGGGGGGTGCGTTTTCCACGTGGCAGAGCTCATCGCAGCCGTCGCCGGGCAGAGTGTCTCCATCGTCGCACTCTTCCCCGGCTTCCACGACACCGTTGCCACACTGCGGGCCGGGTCCGGTAGCCGGCACGATCTTGTAGACGTCTCCGGAGACGCTGACGATGTACAACTCGCCCTCGGCATCCTCGCCAAAGGAGGCGATCGAGGTGATCGGACCTTCGAGGGGTGTAAGCTCCACGGTTCGATCCTGCGCTTCCGTGACCGCCCCACCCGAATATCGAAATGAACGGATCGCCCCGCTGCAGTAGTCGGCGTAGAAGTACGTCCCCTGGAAGTTCGGTATAGCGCATCCGCGGTACACGTAGCCGCCGGTAATCGAGCAATCGTCGTTGATGTGAGAGTACTCAGAAATCGGCAGCGTGAGGGTCGGGCCGTTGCAGGTGCAGCCGCTGAGCCCGGTGCAACTGCTCCCTTCCATGCAGCGCCAGCCGTAGTTTTCTCCGCCGGTGCTTCCCGCGGGCTGGAAGTTAATCTCCTCGAGGAGAGCCTGGCCCACGTCGGCGATGTAGAGGTCGCCGGTCAGGCGGTCAAAGCTGAAGCGCCAGGGATTGCGTAGTCCGAAGGCCCAGATCTCGTCGGCGGGCAGTCCCGCAGGGGCAAAGGGATTGTCGATGGGAACGTAGTCCGGGGGGTTGTCCACGTCGAGTCGGATCATCTTTCCCAACAGCGTGCTGGGGTCCTGCGCGCGGTTGAAAGGATCGTAGCCTCCTCCGCCGTCTCCGATGCCGGCATACAGATAGCCGTCCGGGCCGAACTGCAACTGGCCCCCGTTGTGGTTAGCTGCGTCCTGGTGCACGATCGTCTTGAGGATCGTCTGGCTGGCGGGGTTGGCCACGTTGGGGTCCCCGCTGACCGAGAACCGGGCAATGATCACGTCACCGGCAACGTCGGTGTAGCACGCGTAGAAGTATCCGTTCGCAGCATAGTCCGGGTCGAAGGCGATGCTGAACAAGCCCCGCTCGCCAGCGAAGGTCACAAGCTCGCTGATGTCGAGGAAAGGCGTAGCAAGGACGGCTCCGCCGGTCAGAATCTTCACCACTCCCGGCTGCTCCACGATGAAGAGCCGTGCGGTGTCTCCGGGCGGCCCCGTGACAAAGACCGGGCTGCTCAATCCCGTGGCCACGCGGGCGGACGACAGCGACGCAGGCTCACATTCGTCGGGAACGAGGTCGCCGTCGCAGTCCTGACTTGTGCCGTTGGCGATGTCCACGCTATCGGGGACGTTGTTGCCGTTGCAGTCGCTGCCGTTGGTGACCGGCCCGACGGTGGTCGCCGTCACTTCGCCCGGCGACCCCGGTCGATACAGCGTCAACGTCACGTCCGTGCTCTGGGGTGGGCGATTGGCATCGAATCGGAAGTTGTACAGCGTTCCCCAGCGCAGGGCATTGGCCACCGAACTTGTGTTGTAATCCAGGGTGGACCAACTGATCGTGTCTCCGGACACCACCGGCGTCCAGTCGGTGAGGAAATACGGTTCACCGCTGTGATAGGCCACGTCGTGGAAGCCGATGTTGATGATCTTTCCCTGCGGGTCGATGGGTACAGTGAAGGCCCTGGCGGAACGATGCGAGTTGAGGTTCTGCACGGCATATTCGTAATGCCAGTACCCATTGGCCAAGTCCGTCACCTTCGCCGCGACAATGAAGAGCCCGTCATCGGGCACTTGAACGTCTGTCTCGACGACCGTGGGATCGGTGTCTTTCCAGGCCCGAATGCCAGGCTGTTCACGCTGCGTCGTCGAGGTGAGCGAGATTCCCCATGAAGTGCCCCCGCCGCTTACGGTGATTCGACGATAGGACGCGTTGTTGTTCTGGTTGCCGGCCGCGGCGTCGTCCGGCGTGACGTATTGCCCCTCGACAAAGTAGATGCCTCCGCCGTCCAAGGCCGGGTCCAAGTCGCTGTTCTTCACCTGAAGCCGGCGGGCGATGATTCCGGAATACGGCGGACTCGCCGGCGGATAATCGAAGTAGCCCGTATGCGCATTGACCTGGTACTTGGGCCCCAGGTTGTACTGCGTGCCATTCAACGAGGCCGAGTAGGGGTCGGAACAATGCACGCCGAGGTGCGAGCCGTTCGTGGACTGGCAATCTGAGTAGCAGAGCCCTTCCGAAAGTGCATAGAACCCGTGCTTGAGCCAGCTCTGACCGATGTGCTCGAAGCGATCGTTCTTGAGGCGATACATGCTCTGCCCGATGACGGGGTGCTGATTGGTGTTGTTGATCCAGTTGAGCCACACGTCGCCGACGTTGCAGGAAACAGTGCCGACGGCGAAAGCCGAGATGCCACCCGAGCTGCCGTAGCTGGCGCTCTGGTGCAGATTGCCCACGATCACATCGGGCCCGATGACTCCGGCCGTGCTGCCTGTGTTGGATGGACTCGCCCCCTCGGCCAGGCCGACGGTTTCTTCGCCCGCGGTTCGCAGGTTTCCGGTAAGGACTAGCCTTCCTATAGGCCCTTCGGCATATCGTGGCTCGCCAAGTTCCTGAGCCCATGTCCGCGAGACTAGAACTTCCGCGGCCAGGCGCATCGCCTGGGCCCAGCGCGGCGCATCAAGGGTCACGGACCCGAGTTCGAACACTTCGCGCTGCCCAAGCCCGTCGATCACGAACCATCGGCCGTTCGCGTAGTGAATCGACAAATCGCCGATGACCTCCCGCCGGTCACCGATGGCCAGCAGGACTGCCCCGACAGTGGAGATGTCCGCCGCCTGGACGTCAACCAGCTCGGCGCCAGCGGCCACCTCGACGCGAGAGTCGAGCCTGGTGGGGGAACTCAAGTGCCAGAGGCTGTCGATCTGCGGATCACTGTCGCGAACGGCAAGTTCCCAACCCCGCGCCGCCAGCGCCGCCGCGTCAAACTCGAACATGACTTGGCCGTCGGCGAAGCGCAGCGACCGTGGCGTTGGCGATGGCTCCTCGGCGATCGCCGGAAAGACGAACGCCGGCAAAAGCAGGCTACTCCATCCCCACGCCTTGATGTGCTGTACCCCACGGGGCATGACCGCCTCCTCAACTCATGCCGCAACCGTCACCGTGGCCTCAGGCGGGCCGCCCGGAAACGGAACGTTGTCGAAAGCTCGCCGTGGGATTTGGCGGAACAGGCGGCAAACCGTCGAAACACCGGGCGCAGCCCCGCCCCTTCTCCCCACGACTGGATCTGACGACATAGAAACCCCGTCTCATACGTTATCCGAGGCCCGTTTTTCTTGCAACAGGAAAAGCACCGGTCGGTCCGGAAAAAGTCCACTGGCACTACCAAAGCGTAGGTTGTGTCCGCTCCTGAGGTTTTCCGGGGGGACTGGGCAAGCGGGTATCCCCAAGTAAAATGCGCCCAGCAGAGTACGCCCCAGTGACCAGCAGTCCGGGCCGGCTGCACTCGCTTGTTGTGAACGCAAAAAAGTCCATCCTGGTTGTCGAGGATGAAACCGACCTTTCGGAGTTGCTCTGCTACAACCTCCAGAAGGAAGGTTATTCATGTCGCTGCACCACCGACGGCGCATCTGCCATAAGTGAAGCCCGGCGGCTCCCGCCTGATCTGGTGATCCTAGACCGCATGCTCCCGAAGAAATCAGGCGATGAAGTGGCCGTGGCCTTGCAGCGTGAGCCACAGACCTCCCGTGTTCCCATCATCATGCTCACCGCCAAGGCGGAGGAGTCGGATCAGCTCGTCGGCTTCGCCCTGGGCGCTGCCGACTATGTGACTAAGCCGTTTTCCATCAAATTACTCATGGCTCGAGTCGCCGCGGCGTTCAAACGCAGCGAGACGGCCTCGCCAGTCGAGCAGATCTCCGCCGGACCGATTCAGTTGGACGAAAGCCGATATGAAGTCAAGGTTCACGGAGCCCCGATCGCTCTGACTACGACCGAGTTTCGCATTCTCAAGACACTCATGTCCGCCGGGGGGCGGGTCCTGGATCGCAGCAAGCTCATCGACTTGGTACTCGGCGCAGCCGTTGCCGTCACCGACCGCACCATTGACGTCCACATCGCCTCGCTTCGCAAGAAGCTCGGCGAGGGCGCCGCATGGATACACACCGTTCGTGGCGTGGGCTATGCTTTCCGCGAACCTCATGAGACCCGGACGCAATAGTCCGCAGGCCCCCGACCTGCCCGGACAAGCTGCTTCTGTCGAAAGAGCGCGATGAGAAGGGGGCGCTTCTTTTGGAAGCTTTTCATTCCTAACGCCGTCCTGCTGGCGGTGCTCTGGGCTTCCGGCGTCGTCGTTATCCTGAGGGGGTTGAATCAATTTGACAGCGTGCAACCGGCGACGTCGCCCAAGCCGGCCGCTCCCCAGGACTCTCAGGGCGAAGCGGCGCGGTCTCCGGCCGCCGGCTTTCGTGACGCTCGCCGGATCGTCACGACTACCGGGGTCATGGGGTTCCTGTCCGCGCTCGGATTGACCTTGGGGTTGGCGATTCTATGGGGCCGGCGCGTCACCCACCTCACCGCGGCGGCGAACGCGCTGGCGCGGGGCGATTGGACGACGCACCTGGATTCCTCCGGCTCGGACGAGATGGCCCTGCTGGCCCGGTCCCTGAATCGAATGGCCGATCGGCTCAGCGCCCAAATGGCCACCATCGACGGGCAGCGGCGAACCCTGGAGTCGTTGTTGGCCACGATCAGCGAGGGAGTCGTAGTAGCCGGAAGCGATGGCCGCATCGTCTTGTTGAATCCTGCTGCAGCGCGGCTCCTGAACCTGCCGGCCGAAACCTCAGGCACGGCGAGCATGGCCAACCGGACAGTCGAGCAGTGTGTACCGCAGCACGATCTCCAGCGGATGCTCCTTCCTCATGCCACCGGCGCCGAACCCAGCCTGAACGAATCACGGCTTGACCTGTCGACTGCTGGGGGACCGGTGTCCGTTCTCGCACGGGCTTCAGACATCGCCTTGCCGGATTCGACGACTCGCCCCGGCGGCGAGCGCAAGGGGCGTTTGCTGGTGTTGACGGACGTCACTGAATTCACCAAGGCGATCCGGCTGCGGACGGACTTCGTAGCCAATGCTTCCCACGAGCTTCGCACACCCCTCTCCGCCATCCGCGCCGCCGCGGAGACACTCCTGAAGATGAACCTGCGCGAGGAGCACGAAGTGGCCCCGCGTTTCTTCCATGTGATTGCCCGTCACGTGGGCCGGCTGGAGGCGCTGGTCAGCGACCTTCTCGATTTGTCGCGGCTTGAATCGCCCGGCGGGAGCTTCGAGCGGACCGCGCTTCAACTGCATCGGCTCGCCGGCGAAATCCGGCAGCGCTGGTTGCCGCCGGCCGAGGAAAAGGGCGTGGGGTTCGAATGCGAAGTCTGCCCGGAGTGCACAACGATCAACGTGAATCCGCGGCTGTTGGAGCTGGTTGTCGACAACCTGCTGGACAACGCCATGAAGTTCACCGCGCCCGGCGGTGAAGTCAGACTCCACGTCAGCTGCCCCGCCGGGGGGATCACCGTGGAGGTTCGAGACAACGGGTGTGGAATCCCGCCCGAGGAACACGCCCGGGTTTTCGAACGCTTCTATCAGATTTCTCCATCGCGGGCCGCCGACGGCGTGGCGAAGGAGCGGGGCACAGGCCTGGGCCTGTCCATCGTCAAGCACGCGGTAGCGGCGATGAATGGGACGGTGCGACTGGACAGCACCCCCGGAAAAGGAACCACCGTCACGGTGACGCTGCCGACCTCTTGACACCCCGGTCGGGCGACTTATGGTTCGCCCATGCGCGGTCCGGTTTGCATGCTTCTGCCTTGCGCGTTGGTCATGTCCGCCGGTTGTGCCGCTTCACGGCACGCGGAGTGGCGATCGTCCAGCACCCTCGTGGTGGCGGAGCCATCCGCCGACGCGGACCGGCTCTGGAACTCGATTCTCGATACACTGCGTGGTCACGGCTTTCAGATCGATCGGGTCGATCGCCCGGCCGGGGTGGTCACTACGCTGCCGGAGATGTCGAAGCAGCTGTTCGAATTCTGGCGTCGCGATGTAGCCACTGCTCGCGACACATGGGAGTCCACGCTCAACCCCATCCGCCGCCGCGCGGAAGTGACGCTCACGCCGCCGGGGGAGGGAACCTGGCAGAACCTTGCCGTCGCCGTGTACAAAGAGCGGTTGTCCTCGCCGGATCGACAGTTCAACAGCACCGGCGCGGCGTATCAATACTTCGGCGACAGCCTGCCTTCGACGACGGGCCACTATCGCGTGACCACCGAGCACGACCGCTGGCTGGACCTCGGCCGTGACCCGGCTATGGAAGACCGCATCCTGTCCGAAATCCTCGCCGCCGGCTGGCACACGCCGCCGCCGGGCTCATAGTCGAGCAAAAAGCTATGGCCATGACTCATCTCCTGATCATCCTCCTGCTTCTGCCCGCGGGTGTCCCCTACCGCTTTGTTCAGCAGTGCACCGGAATGGAGTCGCCGGCGGCCTATGAGCTGACCATCGATGCCGTCGTGCCGATTCTTCCGCCGCCACTTGGCACATTCCTTGAGGACAATAGGAGCGAGTTCCATGATCTCGTTATTGCGGACGTAGAGGCCGAGATCCGCGAGCAGAAGACCGCCAGCGCCCGTCATTGGCACTACGTGGAATTGGACATCGAGGCGCCGGTTGCCGATGCGGCGCAGCGCAGCGCGGCTGTGGGCCGCTTCCCGCGGGAGAAGGAAAAAGCCAAGGAGCTTTTCGAGCGTCTGGGATCGTCACCGGGCGGCGTTCTGCCGTGGATCATCGAAGAGCGCTACCAGAACCTGGAGCACGCGCTTCGCACGGGGAACCGCCCGCAGGCCCTCCAAGCGGCCGCGGAGCTCTTGCACTACTGCGCGGATGCGGCCATGCCGCCACAGACGAGCGCTTGCTGTTTCTCGGTCGAATCCTGCAGCCAGCCGTTTGCGGCGGAGGGCCCTCGGCGGCTTTATCACCGCACGTTCACCGCCTTTCAGGAAGTCCTGGCGTTCGAGATTCGCATTCATCCGGATCGGGTCACGCCCTCGGCGCGCCCGCTGGACGACGCGTTTGCGACGGCCACACAAGCGTACGGTTCGCTCGAACACGTGCTCGCAAGCAGTTATCGCTGTGGCCAGCCGGAGACCACCGCCCGGGCCTTTGCCGTGGACGCCGATCCTGCATGCGGGCACAAATGGGGTGGCCTGCCCACAGCCGCTCTGCCCTACATGAAGATGCAGCTGGAAAGCGGCGCGCTGCTGGCCGTCAATCTCATCGTGGGCGCCTGGGAGGAAGCCGGACGACCCGACCTCAAACCTGTGACCGTGCCACCCGCGCCTGCGAAAGCGGAAGTCGTGGCGGCTGCGCCGCCGAGCAACGCCGCGGCGAACGAGAGCCTTTTTGTGGGCAGTCAAAGCGGCGGCGTGTATCACCGCGCGAGCTGCTCCCACGCGGCGCGCATAAAAGCCGAAAACCGCGTCTCGTTCGAGACCGCGGCGCAGGCCCAATCCGCCGGACGCACGCCGTGCAAAGCTTGCAAGCCGGATGCGGGCAATCCCTAATCTCTGCCGCTGATGCCCCGAACCGTGTCCAGGAAGTAGGGGTGCGCCTTGGCGCTTCCCGCTAGGAACGGAATGTTGTGGTTCGGATCGGCGGTCAGGTCGAAAGGCGTGAGGTCGCGGCCGTCCGGAGCGGTGATTCGTCCGCCGGCCTCGCGAACCAGTACCGCGCCCGCAGCCACATCCCAGATCTTCGCCTGGATGCCCAGGGCCGCCGACATCGAACCTGAAGCCACCAAGGCCAGGTGGACCGACGCCGAGCCCAAGCTGCGAAAGATCACGCCCTTTTTAGGCGCCCACGCCCGGAGCACGCCCACGGCGAAGTCGTCCTTGCTGGAGGGTATGCCGACGAGGTGATCGTGGTATTCGGCGTCGGCGGTGGCTCGGATGGGCCGCCCATCGCATTCTGCACCCTCCCCCGTGCTCGCGCTGTAGAGCAGCCCGAGGTTGTGCTCGTAAATCACTCCGACGATCGGCTCCCCGCGGTCCAGCACCGCAATGGCCGTGGCGAAGCACGGCAGGCCGGCGGCGAAATTTCGCGTCCCATCGAGAGGGTCGATGACCCACACAAACCGTGCCTTCGCTGCGTCCGGCAGGGGCTCGTCAAGGGCAGCTGACTCCTCGGCGATGATGCCGTGGTCGGGAAACTCCCCCCGAATGGCGTCAACGATGCGTTGCTGAATGGCGTGATCGACGGTCGTCACGACAGTGTCGTCCGGCTTGCGAGAGGCCGCGATCCTGCCCGACTGCAAACGGGTCACTTCCGCGGCCGCAGTCGCCAGCCGTTCAGCCAGCCTCAGCATGTCCTGCGGGGCCTGCCTCATGCCCTCGATCCTACCGGCTGCGGGCAGGACCCGGAATTCTTGCCTATTTAGGTCCGAATTCCGCTGGCCGGCGGGCCGGCAAAGTCGTATGGTTTAATAGAGACGTCCAAGGGCCCGGGCCACGCGGATACGCGCCCGGGAAACAAAGGGGCGTGCCATGACGATCGCTTACCATCGCCCGCACTTTCATATTGACGTGCACCATCCGTTCTGGCTCTGGTTCGCTACGATTCTCGCGTTCCTGCTGGCCGCCCTCTGGGCACGGCCACTCGGCTAACCCGACTTGCCGATCCAGCGCCGGGCGTACGACCAACGGTCTCACGCGGCCTTCACGTTAAGCACTTCGACATGCGGATAGTTGGCATGCCGCGAGGCGAGGCGGCGGGCCTCCTCCAGGCTCGTCGCGTATACTCGATACTGCTTGACCGCTCCTTGGGTCTTCTCCGTGGGAATCTTGTACTTGTAGTAGACGATATACGGTCTAAGCATTGTCCCGAATGATCTCCTTCGGCTGACCCCCGTGTGCTTCGAACCCACGACGGCCAGCACGCGTACAAACAGCAGCTTCCCGTATGCGCACGTTATCGAACGTCGGCCGAGCCGCGTGCCGGCGGTCTCGCACCTCTCATTATCATACGAGCGGTTTCGTCAGTCGATAGAGTCGTGCAGGCCGTAGTGGGAAAGTCCTGTAATTTGAAGGCGTAGCGGCTGGACGCTACAATTGCTTGGTTGTAACCTCGGCGTGCCGCTGCCGGCCGGAGGCTGCAACCACAAAAGCGCGTAAGCGGCGTTGCCGCCTTGTAAGCGGCGACTCGCCATAGGAGAACGGGGAAATGTTTGAACGATTCACGGATCGCGCCCGCAAGGTCATGGCCCTGGCGAACCAGGAGGCCCAACGCTTCAACCACGAGTACATCGGTACCGAGCACATTCTGCTGGGGCTTGTGAAGGAAGGCTCGGGCGTAGGCGCCAACGTGCTCAAGAACCTCGATGTCGATCTGCGCAAGGTCCGGCTGGAAGTCGAAAAGCTGGTCAAGAGCGGCCCCGAGACGGTCACCATGGGAAAGCTCCCGCAGACCCCCCGGGCCAAGAAGGTCATTGAGTACGCCATCGAGGAGGCCCGCAACCTGAATCACAATTACGTGGGCACGGAGCACCTGCTCCTCGGTCTGCTCCGTGAGCAGGACGGCGTGGCCGCCCAGGTGCTGATGAACCTCAATCTCCGTCTGGAGGATGTGCGCGAGGAGGTTCTCAACCTGCTCGGCGCCAGCGAGGAAAGCGAAGAGGCCGCCACCGCCGGCGCCGGCGAGCAGAAGAAGGGCAAGAGCAAGACGCCGGCTCTTGACTCCTTCGGGCGCGACCTGACGGAAATCGCCCGCCAGGGCAAGCTCGACCCGGTGATCGGCCGCCAGCAGGAAATCGAACGCATCATCCAGATCCTCTGCCGACGTCAGAAGAACAATCCCGTGCTGCTCGGCGAAGCGGGCGTGGGCAAGACCGCCATCGTCGAGGGGTTGGCCCAGCGGATCGTGGCCAACGACATTCCGGAACTGCTTGCCGACCGCCGCATCGTGGTGCTTGATCTGGCGATGATGGTCGCCGGCACGAAGTACCGTGGGCAGTTCGAAGAACGCATTAAGGCGGTAATGAACGAAGTCCGCCGTGCGGGCAACGTCATCCTGTTTATCGACGAACTGCACACCCTGGTCGGTGCGGGCGGCGCGGAAGGCGCCATCGACGCCTCCAACGTACTCAAGCCTGCCCTGTCCCGCGGCGAAATCCAGTGCATCGGGGCGACCACGCTCGATGAATATCGCAAGTACATCGAGAAAGACAGCGCCCTGGAGCGCCGCTTCCAGCAGGTAATCGTCGAGCCGCCCACGAACAGCGAGACCATACTGATCCTTAAGGGGCTGCGCGACCGCTACGAGGCTCACCATCGCGTGCGGATCACCGACCGGGCGCTGGAGTCCGCCGTCGAGCTGTCCGCCCGCTACATCGCCCGTGTCCAGCCGGACAAGGCCATCGACGTGATGGACGAGGCCGGGGCCCGGGTGCGGCTCAAGAGCATGACCAAGCCGCCGGACCTTACCGAACTCGAGCATGAGCTGGAGAAGCTCAATGCCGAGAAGGATGAGGCCGTCAAGAACGCCGACTACGAGCGCGCCGCTCAGATTCGCGACAAGCTCGAGTCGATCAAGCTCAAGAAGAAATCCCTGCAGCGCGAATGGCGCGAGCAGAGCAAGGAAATCGACGGGGTGGTGGATGAAGAGGTGGTGGCCGAGGTCATCAGCTCCATGACCGGCATCCCGCTCAAGCGCATGGGCCAGGACGAGGCCGACAAGCTCCTGGGCCTGGAGGACGAGCTGCACAAGCGGGTGGTCAGCCAGGACGAAGCGGTCAGCGCCGTCGCCCGTGCGGTCCGCCGCAGCCGCAGCGGCCTGAAAGACCCCAATCGCCCCATGGGCAGCTTCATCTTCGTGGGCCCGTCAGGCGTCGGAAAGACGTATCTGGCCAAATGCCTCGCCGAATTCATGTTCGGTGACCCGGACGCCCTCTACGTGCTCGACATGTCCGAGTACATGGAGAAGCACAACGTGTCGCGTCTCATCGGCGCTCCGCCCGGCTACGTGGGCTACGAAGAGGGCGGACAGCTGACCGAGCGCATCCGCCGCCGGCCGTACTCGGTCATCCTGCTCGACGAAATCGAGAAGGCCCATCCGGACGTCTTCAACATGCTCCTGCAGATCATGGAGGAAGGTCGCCTGACGGATTCCTTCGGACGTCACGTGGACTTCAAGAACGTGATCCTCATCATGACCAGCAACGTGGGGGCCCACCGCATCACCCTGCAGGACGAGTTCGGCTTCGGTAAGCGCACCGAGAACGTCAGCTACAACAAGATGAAGGAGATGCTCAAGGGCGAGCTCGAGGAGCACTTCCGTCCGGAGTTCCTCAACCGTCTGGACGAGATGATCGTGTTCCGCAAGCTCACCCACGAGAACCTCGTCCAGATCGTCGATCTGGAGCTGGGCAAGCTGGCGTCGCGGATGCGCGAGAAGGGCATCGAGCTGGACGTGCAGCAGGATGCCAAAGATTACCTGATCGAGAAGGGCACCGACGAAAAGTTCGGCGCCCGCCCGCTACGCCGGGCCATCGAGCACCACCTCGAAGACGCCCTCTCCGAGAAGCTGCTCCGCGGGGAGTTCGAAGGCAAACGCCGCGTGCAGGTGAGCGTCCAGCAGCCCACCAGCGACGATGAGGAGGCGAAGCTCCGTCTCGAAGGCGTAGCCGACGAAAAGCCCGAACCCGTCGGCGCCCACGCGGAAGGAACCTAAACGGTCGTCCCTTTCGGAGAGGAACTGCCATCTGCATGCCAGGAAGCGCCGCTTTTGCGGCGCTTCTTTCTTGTGCCGGTGTTGAGGGCGTGCTTCAGAAGTCCTGATCGGTAAGTCCGACGTTTATTTTCACATCCGTGGTCACGTAAGTGCCCAGGGGCTGCTCGCCGGCATCGTCGGTGAAAGAAAAGCACCCCGTGGGAACGAGCCACTCGCGGTCAACGTAGATCAGCAACAAGCGGTCCGGGAATGGCCCCTGCGGACCCTGGTAGGGCAACAGTCGTCGCAGGACTAAACACGGACGGCTGTCGATTTCTCCCTCTCCAATGTAGCGAAGGTCGTAGGCCGAATCGCCGCGAGCCTTCTGGCAGTTCTCGATGATCAGTTCCATCGTGCGGCGGAATCCGAAGTCATCCACGGGCCGGCGCGAGGCGGCACGTACTTCCGGTGCGTGAATATCCAACCGCACGCCTGCGGGAGTGAGAAGACCGGCCAGGCCGCTCGGGTAGATAAGCGCGAGATCCCGCGCGCCGCGCTGCCAGCGTCCGGCCACGTAGTTCACCCGCGTCGCCTGCTGGGGGTTCTTCGTCCAGCGCATGTCCACGCTGAAGGGCTGCTCCCGGAAGCGGATGGCGATTTCCTGCTCCGGGCCCAGCTCGGCGCTATCGGCCTGGCGCTCGCGAATGTGAAAGATACATCGATAGTCCCGGATCGTGGCCAAGTATCGCTCCCGGCACAGATTCAAGAAGGCCAGAGGGTCTTCAGCGGCCTGACGGGCCAGCTCATCGCCAGGCTCCGTTGCACTAACCTCATGTTCGATCGCGGAGGGCGGCACAGGGGACGAGGGGACGGAATGCGGTCGATGGCAGCCCCACGCTGCCCAAGCCACTGTCGACAGCAACAGACCAACGGCGCGAGGCGCGCTCACCACTGACTTGCTCATGCCATGGCCCCGGGCTGCGTACATCGGTAAGCCGGTCTCACTTTGCAAGTCCTTGTGTCCGGACCAGGGCGAGAAACTCCGTGAACGAGCGAACCTCCACCGCCCGCTGGCGCACCTCATCGCTGCGGAAAGTGCGGGCAATGTCGGCGAGGATCTCAACCTGCGCCCCATCATCATCCCGCGGAGTCAGGATCAGGAAAATAAGGTTCGCCGGGCTTCCATCGGGAGCGTTGAAGTCTACACCCCCGCGCGACAGACCCACTCCCACCACCGGCGATCGAATCTCCTCCAGGCGGGCGTGTGGCACGGCCACGCCGTCGCCCAGACCTGTGGGGCCTTGCGATTCTCGCTCCAGCACCCGAGCCGCGATCATCCGCGCATCCAACCCCGTGGCCAGCGACACCGCCGCCGAAAGCTCGCCGACGGCCTCGCCGGTCGTGTCCCCCACAAGGTCGGCAACGAACGCCCTGCCCGCCATGAAATCGCTCAGCCGCCGCGCCCGTGTGAGCCGCAGAATCTTCTGGATCAGCGGCCCGCTCATCATCGACGTGGCCATCGCCACGACGACCAAAGTGACGAACATCCGCTCGCGGATCAGCCCTACTTGCAGGCCCAGCAGCCCGAAGATGATCTCCATCGCCCCGCGGGCGTTCATGGCGAAGCCGATGGCCCACGCTTCCCGCCGGGCGATACCGCCCCAGCGCGCCGCCAATCCGCAGCCGAGGATCTTGCCCGCGCATGCGATCACCATGACCACGACCGTCAGCCACACATCAAAGTTCGCCACGAAGTCGAGCTTCAGCCCGACACTGGCGAAGAACAGCGGCGCAAAAATGAACGAAACGAATTGATGAATGATGCTGCGGGTTTGCTCGCGTAGGTGCGACGAATCGCCGATGGCCACGCCCACCAGGAATGCTCCGAAAACCGCGTGCACGCCGATCCACTGCGTGAACGCCGCCCCCAGCAGCCCTAAGGCCAAGGCAAGACCCAGCACGCCGCCCGGCCAGGCCGTGTGTGCCTGGATCCACGGCAGGCTGCGATGCACGGCCCACCTTCCGGCCACCAGCACCGCCGCCGTGAACCCCAAGGTCATGACCAGCGTCCAGCCGATCGGCCAGGCCGTGTGAAGCCCCGCCATGCCCGCCAGACCCAGGATCAGAGCGAACGTCAACCAACCGATCAGATCGTTGAACACCGCGGCGGCGACAACGATCATACCCAGATCGCTGCGATAGATGTCCAGATCCATCAGTGTCTTTGCGATCACCGGCAGTGCGGAGATGGACATCGCCGCGGCAAAGAACAGGGCGTACAGAAGCGGGTCAGGACCGGGTTCGTGCCCGATCCAATCAGGGGCCAGCAGGGCTACGGCGAACCCGACGGAAAAAGGCAGGATGATGCCCGAAATGCTCACCGCGATCGCCGCCCGACCCTGCCGCCACATGCTCGACAGGTCGACCTCCATGCCGGCGACGAGGAGAAAGAGGGAGATCGCCACGGTGGTCAGCCCGTCGAGCGCGATGGCCACGCTGCCCTCTCGGGGGAAAAGCCATTGCACCGCCTCGGGAAACAAGGCCCCCAGGACCGTAGGCCCCAGAAAAATCCCCGCCAGAAGCTCCCCCAAGACGGTCGCCTGATTCAGCTTGCGCGCGACCTCCCCGAACAAGCGTGCCGTCGCCAGCAGCACGCCCAGGGAAAGGAACAGAACCACGATTTCCGCCGATGTCAGCTTGTGCACGATCGGCCCCTGCTGATCCGCCAAGCGACCCTACGAGCCGCTCGGCGGTTTGGCAAGTTGCGCGGACGGCACGCGATAGATTCCGTACGGAACATGGGGCGGTTGAACGGCGAGCGATTACCGTGTCGCCCGGATTCCGCGCAACCGCTGCGCGAGCGGCGCAGGGAGTTTTCGGATAACGCGTGGTGTGATCAAACCCACGGCCAGCAGGTCGCGAATGTGTACGCGGTCCACATCGCGATTGGCGTCGAGCTTCATCTGCACCAGCTCCGGTAGGTCGATCACCTTGAAACCGCTGTCCGACGGAACGGCCGCACTGACTGGCGGCACGGGGAGGATATCATGCCGCCGGATCTTTTCTCCTTCGAAGATCACGTGCACGCCCGTTCGTGGATTGGGCTTGCGCCGATCGAGGAACACGGTAATGCCCAGGACCTCATGCTCGATCAGCCCTGCGCGGCGCAGGGACACCGCCGCTGCCGCCAACTCCTCACGGCGAAGCAGAATATCAACGTCTTTTGTGGCCCTGACTGCTTCTTCGTTTACGGAACCGACCCACGCAGCCACGGCGTTTCCGCCCACCACCGCGTACGGCACATTGCCGCGTTCCAGCGCCGCCGTGGCTTTCCGCAACAATCGCTCGACGCGGTTGACGGCCATCACCTGCCCTCGAAAACTCGGTCGCGCAGAAACCGGCAAATGTGATCGTAACATTGCGGGATCCTCAGGGCCGCTATCGCCCTTGGAAGGTCGCCTTGCGCTTTTCCAGGAAGGCCTTCATGCCTTCCTTTTGGTCGTCGGTGGAGAACAGCGAGTAGAAGAGCTTGCGCTCGTACTCAAGCCCCGCGGAGAGGGACATCTCATCGGCGGCGAGGACCGCTTCCTTGGCAAGCTGCAGCGCCACGGGGGGGCGCTGGGCGATCTGCTCGGCCAGGCGCACGGCCTCCGCGAGGCACTGTTCCTTGGTGACAACGCGCGTCACCAGTCCTGCGTCGAAGGCCTCCTGAGCGGAAAGGAATCGTCCGTTGAGGATCACTTCCATGGCCTTGAACTTGCCGATCGCTCGGGTGAGCCGCTGCGTGCCGCCGGCCCCGGGCATGACCCCGATGTTGATCTCCGGCTGCCCGAACTTGGCTGACTCCGCGGCGATGATGATGTCGCAGTGCATGGCCAGCTCGCAGCCGCCGCCGAGGCAGTAGCCGGAGACCGCAGCGATGATGGGTTTGCGAATGGCCTTGATCCGCAGCCAGCGGGCGAGGTTATTGCGCTGCATCATGTCCACGACCGAAGCCTGGGCCATGTCCGCGATGTCCGCCCCCGCCGCAAACACCTTGTCCCCCCCGGTCAGCACCATCACCCGAATGGAAGGATCGCGATCAAACCCTTCCATGGCCTCGATGAGCCGGTCCATCAATTCCACGGAGAGGGCGTTGAGCACGTCCGGGCGGTTGAGCGTCACGATGGCGACTCGGTTTTCCGTTCGCGTCAGAAGCAGGTCATTCATGGGAGCCATTGTCGCGGTGCGTCGCTTTTCGGCAAGGGATCGCGGGTCCGGCGGCTGGATGTCAGGACGCCGCGCGCCACGCTTGCAGCCGGCGCATGATGCCGGCGGCCCGGTCACGAATGGCGGCGAAGTTGCCGGAGGCCAGGTCGGCGGGGTCAAACAGCGCCTTGGGGAACCCCACACCGACGCAGCCGGCCTTAAGGTAATCGACGAAGTTCTCCGCCGTGAAGCCCGCCGTGGGGAAGAGTCGAAGGTGCGGAAGGGGAGCCAGCACCGCCTCGATGAAGGACACACCGCCCGCCGGCGCGGGAAAGACCTTGACGAAGTCGGCGCCGCAGCGGTGCGCCGTCTCCATCTCTGTGGGGGTGTACGCTCCCGGAATCACGGCCACAT
>SBAX01000094.1 GCA_005240095.1 Phycisphaera mikurensis | reverse complement strand
TACGTCGAACAAGCACTGCGGCATGTGCGTGGGCGGTACCCGTCCGGGTATCCCCTGCGACAACAACGGCCAGTGCGATGGCGGCACGTGCACCACGGGAACCTGCAACACGCAGGGCTTCTGCCGCGACCGTTGCGGAAGGTGCTCGCCGTAGTCGGGTTCATCGGGGGGAAAGCCTCCAAGTTGGCCTACAAACAGCTCCTGACCTTGCGCTCCGAACTGCTCGGCACGCCCTCGCGCGGCGGGGTCTGAGGATCGACGACCAGGGCGGCCTTGTCCCCTTCAGTCGGGCGTGCATTTTCTTCTTGTATTCCTCGGGCCATTCTCTGTTCACCCCACTTTTTTCCACGGCGGGGTGAGGTCGCTCCCTCAAGGATTTCGCATTCTAGAAGGGCGTAGGCCTGCTTCGGGTGCGACCATTTGCCCGAGGTTCAGGCCGGCTCGCTGACAATATGGGCAATCAACACGGGGTTGCCGGGAGGTGCCAGATGTCCAGATGGTCAAGGTGGTTCTACGTCGCAGCGGTGACAATCTCCTTGGGCGCTCACGCCGTTCCCGCGCGGGCGACCGTCCGGTACGTCAACGCCACCCGTCCCGATGACGCGGGGGATGGCCTGAGTTGGGGGAGCGCAAAGAAAACTCTGCAAGCCGCCCTGGCCGACGCGTTGGGCGGGGATGAAGTGTGGGTGGCCGCCGGCACGTACAAACCCGATCAAGGCCCGGGCGTCGTTCCGGGAGCCCGAATAGCAACGTTCCAGCTGAAAAGCAACGTAGCGGTCTACGGTGGCTTCGCGGGCGACGAGACGATGCTGTCTCAGCGCGACGCCGCAGCCAACCCAACCATCCTCACCGGCGATCTGGCGGGCGACGATACGGCGGGTGCCCGCACCTTCGATTCGAACTGCATGGGGTTCGGCGACAATTGCCTCGACGGAACGTGCAACATCTCCAACAACATCGGCGACAACAGCTTCCACGTCGTGACGGGAACCAGCGCTCCCCTGGCCGTTCTCGATGGGTTCACCGTCACCGCGGGCAACGCCAACGCCGGCGCTCCCAACGATCGCGGCGGCGGAATGACCACCGACGGGGGCAGCCCCACAGTGGTCAACTGCGTGTTTACGCGGAATTTCGCGAGTTCCAGCGGCGGAGGAATGTACAACTCCTCCAACGGGGCAATGATCACCGAATGCACCTTCGTCGGAAACTCGTGCGGCAACGGCGGCGGGGGCGGCATGGTCAACAATTCGGGCAGCACCGCGACCGTGTCGAAATGCACGTTTCGCGAGAACGTCGCCAAGGGCGTCGGCGGCGGCGCGGGCGGCGGGCTTTACTCGGTCAACAGCAGCACCTTGACGGTGATCAACTGCGCGTTTTTCAGCAACCTGGCGTCCACCGGCGGGGGCATGGCTATAACCAACAACAGCACTGGCCCGGTGGTCAACTGCGCCTTCAGCGGCAACTCGGCCGCTCAGGGCGGCGGCGCCTACCTGGTCAACTACGGCTCGACGTTGACGAATTGCACGTTCAGCAGAAACATCGCCACCGGCTTCGAAGGCGGCGGAATCTACACCAACGTCGGCGGCCCGACCATACGCAGCAGCATTCTGTGGGAAAACAGCGATAGCGGCGGCATGGATGAATCCGCACAGATTCACACCGCCTCCGGCACGCCGCTGGTCGTTTACAGCATCGTTCAGGGCGGTTGGACTGGGGCGTTCGGACCGGGAAACCTTGCGGCCGATCCGCGTTTCATCGACGCCAACGGTCCGGACAACGTCTACGGCACGCTCGACGATGACCTGCGGCTCACGCCCGGATCGCCGGCCGCCGACGCCGGGAACAACGGGCACCTGTCGGCCGACGTGGCCGACCTCGACGGGGACGGCGATACCGCGGAGGAAATCCCTTACGATTTGGCTGAGAACCCCCGACGAGCGGATGACCCCTTCGCCGCGGACACCGGCCCCGGACCGGCGCCCATCGTCGATATGGGCGCCTACGAAGTCGACGCCGCTGCGGCCAACGTGGTCTACGTAGACGCTAGCGCCTTCGGCAACGACAACGGCTCCTCCTGGTTCAACGCGTTCCTCAGTTTACAAGACGCGTTGGCGTTCGCCGCGACCCACCCCCAGATCACGGAAATCTGGATTGCGGATGGTACCTACATGCCCGACGGCGGACGCACGCCGACTGGCGGCGCCCACGTCAACGGAACGGGCGACCGCAGCGCCACCTTCCAACTGCTCGACGCTCTTACGATCTACGGCGGCTTCGCGGGCGGCGAGACCCTGCTGACTCAGCGCGATCCGGCCGTCAACGTCACCACTCTCAGCGGCGATCTGCTTGGGAACGACGCTCCCTTCGCGTGCATACAGGACTCGCCCGATTGCGATTCCCTTGGCGGTCTGTGCGTGAGCGGATTCTGCATGATCAGGACCAACAACGACGAGAACAGCTATCACGTTCTGAGTGGTAGCGGAGCAAGCGCTACGGCCGTCCTTGACGGCCTTACCATCACCGGCGGGAACGCGAACGGGGTCTTCGCCGACCGGACTTCCGTAGGGGGCGGGATGTACAGCAATTTTGGCAATTTTGCCTTGCGTATGTGCACCTTCGCCCGGAATTTTGCAATCGACTCCGGCGGCGGAATGTTCAACGAGACCAGCAACCCCGTTGTCCGCGACTGCACCTACAGCAACAACAGAGGCAGTTCCGGTGGCGGAATGTTCAACCACGTAGACAGCAACCCCACCGTGGTCAGCTGCGCCTTTCGCGCCAATACCGCGACCCTCGGCGGCGGAATGTACAACAACCAGAGCGGCGATTCGAACGTGATCAGCTGCACGTTCGTGGGAAACGTGGGGTTCAGCGCCGGCGGGATGGCGAATCAGCAGGCCAATCCGACCCTCACCAACTGCGCGTTCAGCGGGAATTCGGCGGATTTCGACGGAGGGGCGTTGTGGAACATTTCCAGCAGCCCGACGCTGGTGAACTGCACTCTCAGCGCGAATCGGGCGAACAACACCGGTGGGGGGATATACAATCAGGGTGCTCCGTCCACCCCAGGGATCAGAAACTGTATTCTTTGGGGCAACATCGACGACGCCGATGCGACTTCAGGAGGGCCTTTCACGGATGAGTCCGCGCAGATTCATACTGACGGCGGCGGCAACCCGAGCGTACTCTTCAGCACCGTCCAAGGGGGATGGACGGGCAGCGGTTCGAACAACCTGAACTCCGATCCGATCTTTTTCGACCCCGACGGCGTGGACAACGTCCCCGGCACCATCGACGACAATCTCCGTCTGCGTAGCGGCTCGCCCGCGATGGACGCGGGGAACACGCTTTTCGTGCCTGCTGATGCCGGCGATCTCGACGGCGACGGCATCACCAACGAACAGACTCCTCTTGATCTGGACGGCCAGCAGCGCTTCGTCGGGATGGTGGACCATGGCGCCTATGAATACTTCACCGACTGCAACGCCAACGGGGTGCCGGATGCGACGGATATCGCCCAAGGCAACAGCCAGGACTGCGATGGCGGCGGCAAATTCTGGCAGCAAAACGGCATTCCCGACGAATGCGATATCGCCACCTGCCCCACTCCCGAGACCTGTGTGGGCGGCGCCAACCACGGCGAGTTCTGCACCATCGATCCGGATTGCGACTCGGACGACTGCGCCGGCGCGGAGTTCTACGGATGCCAGGACTGCAACTTCAACGGCGCGCTCGACGCCTGCGACATCAACAACGCAACGTCACAGGACCTGGATTTTGACGGCATCCCTGACGAATGCGCCTCCTTCACCGGGGGATGCGCTCCGAACCCAAACTGGACCTGTTTCGACAACTGGGACCTTGACGGGCTGTACCCCGACAACGAGGACAGCGCCGCGGGCATCCACGTCACCTTGCCGGATGGGGCGATCGTCGTGCTCGATGAAAGCGTGGTGATTCCCAACCTGTGGATTCAAGGCGGTGCGGAACTGCAAATGATCACCCACGACACCCTTCTGGACGTGGACCAGACCATTCAGGTCGATGGAACCCTGACCATGGAATCGTGCAGGCTAGCCGGGAATACTCCCCCCATTCTGACCATCCGCGCGGGCGGCAAGTTTCAAACCGCTCCCTGTACCTCGGCCGGCGATCCCTCCACGATGACCGCCGCTGAGGTTCGAGTCCTGGGCGGCGATTGTCCCACGCCGCCATGCCTCGATGGAGGCCGCGTCGAACTCGAGGAGTCGATCTCGTTCACCTCCACCGGCGTTTTCATCATCGAAGGGTCGATGGGGGCCGCCCCGAGCAACGTCAGCGGCGTGACTCCTCCGCCGATGGTGTCGCTCATCGAGAGCGCAACGCTGAGCGTCGCCGATGCGCTGAGCATGATTGGCGTGGTGGAGTCCCTCAATGCGTCGTCAGTGGGCGTGTTCCTCCAGGGTGATTTTGACAATCAAGCTACCTCTCCCAGCCTGTTCGACTGGACGACCGGTCGGGTGACATTGGATGGAGAATCCTTGCAACAGAATCTTGAAGTTGCAGGCCTCGACCTCGGCCCGACCCACGAAGGCTTCGGTACCGATGCCGATGCCCTGTTCGACACGGCCCCTCACACGAATTTCTCCATCGGGACTCTGGAAATCGCAGCGGCCGCCGACGTGGTGTTCCGAAACACGGTCGCCAATACGGCGGGCGTGGAACCATGCGAAGAGGCCCTTTACGTAGGCACCTTGGTTCTTCGGCCCGATGCCCTGATGACGATGGACAATGTGAAGGTCTATTACCGCTTCCTGCTGGACGAGGGAGCCAACATCACGACAGTCGGATGTGGCGGCTTCGCCGCGCTACCGTTGCCCCCCACGCCCACGTGGAATTGCGCGGGCGGTCTTGGCAACGCGAATTGCCAGGCTCGCACTCGGGCTCTGACCTTCACCATGGTTCCGCCGGCAACGGCGACGG
>SBAX01000005.1 GCA_005240095.1 Phycisphaera mikurensis | reverse complement strand
GAAGCATCCCGAGGAGCCATCGGCCGACCTCCGGACGATTACCGAGTACCTCGACCACGCCAAGCAGCTAGTTCAAGTTGTCTTACGTGATCTTTTCTATACCTTACGTCTGACGTTGTGTCTGGAAATAGTCGCTTGACGTTGGCTAAACGTCGCGAAGGAGTGTTCGGTCTCCCAGAGACGCACCTCGGTGACGGGAAATCCCTGCGACTGGGCGTATTCGAAAATGAGGCGGGCGATCGCCTCGGCGGTCGGGTTCTCCTCCATCACGTAGAGCGGCTCGCCCGCCTTGCGGATCATCAGCAGCAACGGGTCCTTCCGGTTGAGCAACATCCGATGATCCAGCTGTTGGTCGATCCAGCCCTTGACGGCCCGTTGGATGTCGTTAAAGTCCACCACCATCCCTCGGCGATCGAGCCGTTCGGCCTGTAACTCGATCTCCACTTTCCCGTTGTGGCCATGCAGGTAGCGACACTTCCCGCTGTAATTCAGCAGCCGGTGCCCATAGCAGAAGAGAATCTGTTTCGTCACCTTGTACATGACTTGCCTCTCAGTCCGCTTCTTGCCAGTGGGGTCAGTCCCCTGCGGGGACAGACCCCACTCCGGTTGCAGCACGCACTATGCAAGTAGTCGGCCGCCTTCGACCGGGATCGTGGCGCCGGTGATGAAGTCGGAGCCTTCGATGAGGAACGCGACCGTCTCGGCGATGTCGGCCGGTGAGCCGGCTCGCCGCAGCGGCGTCCGACGGATGATCTGCTGCCGCTCGGCAGCGGAAAAATCCTCCGGCCAGAGGACCGGCCCCGGCGCGATGCAGTTGACCTGCACCTTCGGCGCCAGCTCCTTCGCCAGCGCTTTCGTCAACGCGATGACGCCGGCCTTCGCGACGCAGTAGGGGAGGTAGTCGCGGTACGGCCGGATGCCGGCCCAATCGGCGATGTTGATGATCTTGCCGCATCCGGAGGATCGCATGGCGCGTCCGATGTGCAACGCGCAGAGGAACGGCCCTTTCAGATTGGCATCAATGGCGGTGTCCCAGTCGGACTCGGAGAGCGTGGCGAACGGTGTCTTGGGGAAGATGGCGGCGCTGTTGACAAGCACATCCACACGGCCGAACGTCCGGCGGGCCGTCGCCACCATCTGCCGGACCGCGTCGTCATCGGTCAGATCGGCCTGGACGGTCAGGGCTCGCCGCCGCAATCGGCGCACGGCGGCGGCCGTCGCCTCCCCCTCGCGCCGCGAGGTGTTGTAGTGAATCACCAGGTGCGCCCCGCGTTTGGCCAGATCGAGCGCGATGGCTCGCCCCACGCGTTTGGCGGCACCGGTGACGAGAGCGACCTTTCCCTTCAGTGTCATTGCGTGGCGATCATACTATAATGCCCGCTGTGTGGGCAAGATACGTAACGCATCCGGCTATCAGCTGTCAGCCGTCAGCTTTCAACCAGGAGAGGTTGTATGGGACGCTGATAGCTGAACGCTGATAGCTGAAAGCCAGAAGGGTTGCAGGATGAGCAGAGTAGCGTTAGGCGATGTCGCGGTGCTGGTGGGGGGCGGACTTGACAGCGCCGTGCTGGTGGGCGAGCTCGGTCGGAAAGCCCAGTGCGTTGTGCCGATCACGATTCGGCAAGGGTTGCGTTGGGAGGACGTTGAGCGCTACTGGTTGCGGCGGTTCTTGCGGGCGCTGTGTGCGCCGACCGTCACGCCGCTCGTGGTGCTCGATCTACCGGTGCGAGACCTCTACGGCACCCATTGGAGCATGGGGGGACGGCGCGTACCGGGAGCATCATCGCCCGATCGGGCTGTCTATCTGCCGGGCCGCAATCTGCTGTTGATCGCCAAGGCGGCCGTCTATTGCGTTCAGCATCGGATCGGTACCCTCGCGCTCGGCACGCTCGCTGGCAACCCATTTGCCGATGCGCAGCCGAGGTTCTTTCGGCTGTACGAGCCATTGATTCGGCAGGCGCTTGGCACGCCGCTGCGGATCATCCGGCCGTACGAGCGGCTCGACAAGGCGGCGGTCATCCGTCGAGGGCACGGCCTGCCGCTGGCGTACACTTTCTCCTGTCTCCGGCCGATCGGCAGACGACACTGCGGTCGGTGCAACAAGTGTCGAGAGCGCCGCGTCGCCTTCTTTGCCGCCGGTTTACCCGACCCGGCTATCTGACTCTTACCCTCCTGAGCGATCACGATTGTGCGTGCCTTCTTGAGTACGCTTCCGCATGACTTCCGCGTTTGTTCCGCGCAGTTCCGCGGCTTCTCGCAGCGTCGTAGACAACCTACCTCGGCCTTCGTTATAATACACTCCTTCCAAGCCGAAGGGTTCCATGATCGAATACGGATCGATTCTCATCTTTTTCGGAGCATCGGCGGCGGTGGCGGCATTGCTGCTAGGGCTGACGATGCTCCTGGGGCCGAAGCGGCCGAACCCGGTCAAGGCGCAACCGTTTGAGTGTGGCCGGGCGCCGCTGTCGCTACCCGGCGGACGGTTTCCGGTCAAGTTCTACATCATGGCGATGCTCTTCATCGTGCTGGATGTGGAGCTCGTGTTCCTCTTCCCGTGGGCCGTTGTGTTTAAGCAGGTTGGGGTCGTCGGTTTTGTCTCGATGCTCCTCTTCCTCTTCGTCGTCGCGCTCGGTTATCTGTACGCCTGGCGCAAGGGAGCGCTAGAGTGGGAATGAGGCGATGGTGACTGCTTCGTTGCGACATTGGGGTCAGGCTCCGAAGGTGCCTGACCCCATCGGTATGGCTTTGTGATCAAGCGGTAAGCTTGGGCAGGGGAGCGGTTCATGGGAGCGGTTGACCTCGGCAAGTTCGGATTCTTTACGAGCAAGCTCGATGCGGCGATCGGCTGGGCGCGGAAGTGGTCGATCTTCCAGTATCCGTTTGTGACGGCCTGCTGCGGCATGGAGTACATGGCGACCGCCTGCTCGCATTATGACGTCGACCGCTTCGGCGCCGGCTTCCCGCGTTTCTCGCCGCGCCAGTCGGACGTTCTCTTCGTCGTCGGCACCATCAGCCACAAGATGGCGCCGGTGCTCAAGCAGGTCTACGACCAGATGTGCGATCCGAAGTGGGCTGTGGCGTTCGGCGTCTGCACCTGCACCGGCGGCTTCTACGACAACTACGCCACCGTCATGGGGATCGATACGATCATTCCGGTGGATGTCTATATCCCCGGCTGCCCGCCGCGTCCGGAGAACGTCCTCGACGGCCTGATGAAACTGCAGGCAAAGATCGAGCGTGGCGAGTGGGCCGGCGCCACCGGCGTCTCGCAGCGTCCCGAGGAGTTGGCCGTCCCGCACACCCCCGACGCGCATCTGGCATGACGTCCACCGAGATCCTCACCCACCTCAGCGAGCGATTCCAGAAATT
>SBAX01000331.1 GCA_005240095.1 Phycisphaera mikurensis | reverse complement strand
TACCGGATTCGTGCATGTCGTGAAGTTTTTCTCGCGTCTCGGCAGCATACTGATGTAGGGCTCCGATGCCCTGCTCCCATCTAATCACTTCAGATATGCCATCTGCCGGGTTGTTAGATTGCGTGGTATTCCTCAGGGGTTCCCAGACATCGGCAAAGTCGGTTACCTCCCAAAACGAAAACACAAACCGATCCCGATCCCCAGTCCGAATTCCCTGGTAGCACTCCACAGCTGCACTGAGTTGTTCTGAGGCGCGAGATTGACTTGAGAATGCCACCCGTGCATCCGGATTCCTACACTGATCCGCTTGCGGAATGACCACGATCGTCGCCGATGGAAGATCGCCGGCCAAAAGTGCGGCCTTTTCTGCCGGTTGATTGACGGCGGACACGTCGATGCCAGCCATCATCGACGCTGTGCCCGGACCTGTGACAGACAGTGCGAGCATCGCTGCGAAAGCTCCAGCCGCAGCGATGCTTTCAAAGGCATGTTCGCCGAGTCGTGCGACAATGTGCCACGATCGATCAGTCAGCAACGACTCGCGCAGTTTGGTGTAGCCTGTAAGGAAAAGCCAGTTCTGAGGTGTGACAAGCGCGGCTGAGCCATCCTTGGCGCAGAGGTCCAGGCAGCGAAGAACGAAGGCGGTTGCGATGTCGGCCTTGCCCTCCTTGTAGTGCTTCTCCACGTGGGTCTTTAGCGTATCGTCCTGCTTGCCGCGGCCGAGGTACGGGACGTTCGTAATAACGAGCGTGTACTCTCCTGATAGGAGATCGGCCGCCGTGACCATGCCAGCGGCGGCGACGGCTCGCTCGTGGGTTTCGTCGTCCGCGTGCTCGGTCGAAAGCGCGGCGGCTAGGTACGGTTGAAGCGTCTCGTAGTCGGCGGCGATGAGGTCGGCGGGAAGCTGGCTGGGATCAATCAGCGAGCCAAGCGTGGGGGCCTGCGAGAAAAGCCTGTGCAGGTTGCGCAAGCCGTTCTCGATTGCCTCGCGGCCGACTTTGGGCATGGGCACGCCGGACTGGTGGGCGAGCTTGAGCCACTGCTGCTCCGGGGATTGCGGCCCGATGCCGCTGCACGCGATGTTCAGAGGCGGCAAGTCGATCACGTGCCCGACCCACTTCCATGCCGCCAGGGCCAGATTGAAGGCCGCGATCTGACAGCACCGCTGATCGATCTCCAGGCCAAACAGGTTGTCCCGCAGCACGGCCCGGATGGCCTCTTGCAAGGGCAGGCCTTCCTCGGCCATGCGCAGGCGCACGAGCAGGTCGAAAGAGGCGACCAGAAAATGCCCCGAGCCGCAGCACGGGTCGAGGACCTTGAGGTCCGCGGCGCGCTTCGGCCAGCCGTCGAAGATGCCCGCGGCAGGCCTCCATTCGCCCATGCCCTTACCCTCACCCCTACCCTCTCCCTGAGAGGGAGAGGGAGACCCGTCGCCCTCACCCCGGCCCTCTCCCTGGGAGAGAGAGGGGGAGCGGACGAAGCGAAGGTACTCGAACTGATAATCAGGCAGGTTGACCAGCGCCCGCACTTCGCTTTCGATTCTGGCTTCGTCGCTAGGTCGCTTCGTCGCTGCGTCGCTGAGTCTCTTTCCCGCGTGCCATGCGCCGATAGTGTTGTGCAGTAGGAAGAGCACCATGTAGTGCTCGGTGAAAAGCTGGGTGACGGCGGGTAGCTCGTCGGCGCCGATCTTCTTGCCTGACTTGTTGACCTCGTCCTTCCTTTTGCTCTGCCAGAACTGGTAGACCCAGCCCAGCCCGTCCTCCGATCCGAACACGGCCGGGGGAAGACTTTCCAGCAGCTTTTCGAGGGCGACCTTGTGCTCACGGGCAAGGCTGATGGCGAGCGCAGGATCGTCGGGACGGAAGATCTGGGGAAGCATTCGCGAGGCGAAGCGCCCGGCCAGCGTCCAGCCGTCCACCCCCTCGGCCTTGGCCAGCTCCGCGCACTCGGCGAGGCTGACGGGTACGCCATCGGGATGGATGAGCAGGTGATTCTCGGCCAGGAACCGCGCAAAGAGCATGCGGTGCCAGTGTTCGTAGGCGCACTCCTGGCGCAAGCGCTCGATGGTTTGCCGGCCGCTGTGCGGATCGCGGACATCGCCGAGCTGACGGGCGTGGGCGCGGAGCCGATTGCGTAGCGCCCGCTGCGCGACATCCACCATATGAGGGAAGGGGTCTTTCTGATCGACGGCGAGAGCCCGCAAGGTCGCCTCGGCGCCGGCCTCGGCCACGTCGCGGGCCTCAACGATCACCTTTTCGAGCTGGCGTCGCAGGTCCTTGTCGAGCACCGGCATCGCGCTTTTCCCTTCCTTACAGCTAGACAATGACGGGACCGTCCTTGAGCTGGGTCATGATCCGGTCGCGGGCGGCGCTAAGCCACTTTTCCACGTCCTCTTGAGTGCGCAGCGTGCCCGTCGGCAGGTCAACCCGCAAGGCCTTGGGCTCCAAGAGTTTGGCCGCCTTGGTCAGGGCGTTGGCAAAGCGCTGGGCCAGGGCGTCGCGCAGGGTAGCCCATTGGTCCAGCGGCCGCTTGTCCAGGGCGGCCAGCAATTCGGCCTCGGTGCCCACTCGGATGTCCTCAAGCGGCCGGATCCCGCACTCGTCGAGGATGCCTTGTCGCTGCGCGGGCGCGAGCTTCTTCCACACGTCATTTTCTAATAGTGCCTTCATGTTCGAATCGAAGACCTGCTTGCACTCGCCGTGCGCCTTTACCACTGATTCCCGCAGGGCCTTGGCGAATTGGTCCGCCAGCGGGGGAACCGGATCGGGCTCCGTCAGCAACGCACGGTTCGTCTCAATCGCCGCAACCTGCAGAGCGACGCTTTGCGCGACCGGCAAGGCGGCGGCGTGCTTTGCAAGTTGATTCACGGCCTTCCATCGGGGGAGGCGTTTCTCAATCGCCTCGGCGGCCTTCCGCCAGGCGGCGGCCTCCTTCGACAACTGGCCCGCCTGTTTGCATAGCGCGGCGAGCTGCTCGTTGCCAGCGAGCTTGCCGATGTCTTCCAAGTGCGTCTTGCGCGGTCGCGCGGGCAGCGGCGCATCGCCACCCGCTGCGTCCGCACGGCGCTTCATCTCGTCCAGGAACTTGATCGCCGCGTTGGGTTCGTCGTTGGGCTTGCAGGTGATCCCAGCGTCCTGGAAGAGCTTACGCAGGGCGATTCGCTGCGTGGTGCTGATGGTGGCCGTCTCGACCCGGAAATCGGCCACGCCGATCTTGGTTTGATCGAGCTGGCGGGCATCCACGGGATTGCCGCTGTGTACGGCACGGATGTGTCCGCTGGCCACCAGCGCGAGCAGCGCGCCGTCGATGGTGTCCTGCGGCCAGCCATAGGGCGGGTTTTCAAAGTGCTTGCGAACTTCGCGCCCCTTCTGGCCGGCGCCCACGAAGGTCAGGATGGCGGCGCAGACCGGATGCTGCTCCACGTTGCCCTTGTAGCCCAGGGCATCGAGGGCGTCCCCGTCGCCCTTGCGAACGCGGTCTTTCACCGTGACCCAACGCGGATCGTCGCCGGTGTCGAACTCGGGGAACATGCGGGCCAGGGCGTCCTGGGCGGCGTCCTGGACCGTCGTGTCGAGGGTCATCCCTGTCTTTTCGCTGCCGCCGCCGAGGAACACCTTCGTGCCGCCAAAGATGTCGGCCAGGACGGTACTCAAAGATGTTTTGGCCACCTCGTGCCGGCCTTCGATCGACTTGCCGGCCTCGATGCCCTCCGAGGTCGTCGGCTTGCCGCGCTCATTGAGGGTCTGCTCGGCGGCATGGATGGCGGCGAGGGCCGCTTTCAGTTCGTCGGCCGAGCGCCGCGGGATGAAAACGTGAACCACCGGGCTGTCCGCGCCGGCAGCGCGAGCATCCGCGAGGACACTTTTTTCGTCCTCGTCCCATTCGTTGCGGATCCAGACCGGCACAGCACCCCCGGTGGGCTTGGGCGCCGTGCTCCCGAAAGTCTGATCTATCTTGCGGGGTACCTTGCTCTTGCCGTGGAGGACGCGGACCCCTCGTAGCCGCTCCCCGCATTCGCCGCGAAGAACGTCGGCGCGATGGCTCGCCACCCATGCGTCGTCATTGGCGAACTTGGCCTGGTGCCGGCGGAACTCGCCGTCCCAGGCGGCGCTCTCCCGGGTCTGCAAGCGATACTCGCCGTCCACCTGCATGAGCCGGCCTTCTTCCAGCAGGCCCTCCAGAAGCTCGGGAATCCGGCGGCGAAGCTCAGTGCTGCTGGTGTTCACGTCTGTGACAACTAAGTCGCCGAGCGTATCCACCGTGGCGCGGATGCCTTCATCCAAGCCGACCTGCCGGGGGAGCTTCCCGATGAGGAACACGAGCGAACACAGCCGACTACGCAGAATCCCGTCGGGGGTGTTGTCGCGGAGTCTCTCGATCAGCTCGTAGATTTCACGAAGCAGAACTCCGGTCTGCAACAGGTCCGTCTTGTTCTGGTCGTAGAGGGCGTCGCCGGCGATGACGTTGCCAAGTCGCTCGTCCGCGTTGGCCCGCACCGCCTCGTGAACAATCTTGAGCTGGGTGCGGAGCTGTCCTGCGGTGCCCGCGGTGTCCACGGCGCGAAGCACCCGTTCCCAGAAGCGGCGTCGAACGGGCAGGAGCGGGTAGTCCGGCACCAGGTCGTCACGATCCTCGCTACGCGGCTCGATCCGAGTGCCGACAAGGTGTCGCGAGATTTCGCCGCTGCACGCCGACAAGACCTTCTCGATTTCCGCCGTGCGATCGGGCCGCTTGGCCAGCACGATCCGGCGGATGACCGTTTCCACGTCGGAATCCGACAATTCCACGGGGATGCGGAATCGATCCTTGAGCTTCTGAAGCTGGGGCGTGCCGGTCAGCGCTGTCTGGCCGGTGCCGACAAAGAGCAGCTTACCGGCGAAGCGCTTCGAGCAGGCCTCGGTAACCTCCTGGATCATGTGCGCCCGGCGTGAATCGTCGCCGATGTACTGCTGAACCTCGTCCAGGACGATCAGCGTACAGGGGAATCGGCCGTCCTTGGAAAGGGCGTCATTGATCGCTTCTTCCATCTGAGTGGTGGTGATGTCCTCGTCGAAGGCGTACTGCTTGGCCAGAAGGGCTTTGGCGTCGCCAGGGCTTGCTGCAAAGCGGGGATCCGCGGCGAGCAAGGCCTCCGCGATGTGCGGCGAGACGTACAAGTGATCGAGTTCCTTGTCGAAGGACTTGCCTTTCTTCTCTACGTGGGCGCGGACGGCGTCGTGCAGGCCGGTCTCTCGCAGCCACATGACGAAACGAGCCTTGGGATACTCCTCGGGCAGGCCCGCCGATCGAAAGACGATTCCCAGCAGCGCCAGCCGCACGCTATCGCCAGCACCGGCGCCAAGTTTGCCGGCGGCGGCATGGAGACCGCCGGAGCGCTTGCCCTGCGTGGATAGCTCCTTAAGCGCGTCGCTGATGGTGGGGGGCACGGTCGCCAGGCCGCGGGCGGTGGAGCGGTCGGCGAACTCCAAGTCGGCCCAGAGGTACCGCAGCATCTTGACCAGGTGGGACTTGCCGCTTCCGTAGAAGCCGCTGACCCAGACCGCGGGCTGCTCAGGCTTGTCGAGGTTGTTGAGGAACGAGTTGAGAATCCGCTCCAGGCCCTTGGCGTACTGACCTTCGCACACGAAGCTTTGCAGTTCGTACCGCAGCGTTCGAAAGGCGCTGTCCGTCTGCGAGTCCGTAACCTCGGCGACGCCGTTGTTGAGCAACTCGGCGACGCCCGGATCGTTGAGGTACAGCTCGCGGTTCGTGGTCATGGGGCCGGTTTCTCCTTGCCCGTGATCGGGACGGCCAAGTAGTTCCACCCGTCGCGGGCATCGAGGAGCCGAAAGTTATTGCCTTCGTGTTCGCCGGGAAAGAATACCAGCAAACGGCCCTTGATTGAAGATTCGACGTCGTGGATCAGCTCGGAGACCTTCAGGAAGCCGAAAAGGGCCGCGATTCCGCCCACCGCGACCACGGTTTGCTCGTCGGCGGCCTCCAACGTGGCCCGCAGCCGGGCCGTGACCTCGGCCCGTAGCGATCGAACGGCGGCTTTAAGATCGGCTGGGTTGGTAAAGTATTCGTCGCGGTAATCCTGGGAGGCCAGCCACTCCGGGAAAGCGTCGGTCAGGTCTAGGTACTGCCAGCGATGTCCCGCCCTCTTGGTTGCGATTGCGAATTCATCGATGCGGGCGCGGACCTTGCGTTCGTCATTCTCGTCGTAGACCGCGAACCACACGCGCTGGGGTCCGGCGAGGTTCCTCGGCCAAGGAAGGGCGACGAATGAGTCGAAGTCATGGATCAGCCGTTCAATGCGGTTCATGGGTCAGCTCTCGTTCTCGCTTGGTCAGAAGTGTGTCGAAGCGGATGTCGGCAACGGCGCCGGTGTGGCGGTAGGTGAATCTGCCGGATCGAGACGCGGCCGCTGCTAGACGATGTAGCTCGTCGGGACGGCGGTCAAGGACCCGCGCCCATAGCGTGTCGAAGAGCGCGGTCCCCCGGACGCCTTCAAGATAGCCCAGCAGCAGCGCGTATGCGACCGCCGCCTCTCCAGCCGGGGCCTGGGAGCGAACTTTCCGCACGCGGCCTTGAAGATGCCCCGATTGCGTCCACGACGATGCCGCGTTGCGAGCGACTTTGTCCACGGTGGCCGAGTTCAATCGGCCGTGTGTCTCTTCGGCGATGGCGTCGCGAAGGGTAGCCTTGGTGACGATCGTGCCGATCCGGGCCGAGAGCACAGGGTCGGCGGTGATGCGCAGCAGCGGATCCCTCGCGAGGGCGCAGAGGATGGCGAGCACCGGCCGGTCGCCCTGATTCCAATCCCAACATTCCCGCAACACGCGAAACAGGGTGACCGAACGATCCAGGGCGTAGAGTTCGCTGAGCCGCTTGAATGTCAGGCTGCGTGTCGAAGCGGTCTTCTTGCCGAGCACGTTGTCGGTTTCGACGCCGGCCCGGTAGTCGTCCTTGGTGCCGCGCGCCGGGACATCGTTGAGCAGGGTCGTGAGTTCGCGCACCATGATGGTGCGCGTCGAGTGCGTTCCCCGCTCCCCGACGCGGAACCCGAATTCGTTGAGAGCTCCGGCTCCCCTGGCAACCAGCGCGGCCGTTTCCATGACAGTCACCTTTGTGATGGGTCGGTTCGTGCGTTCGATTGGCAAACATCATCGTGCCGGCCAGCCGTTCATTCAAGGAGCCACCGGCTGGGGCCGGTTTTCGCCCCCTTTGCCCGCCGCCTGTAAGCTGGAAACGGAGCGCGCCGGCGGGGCAACCGGCCAGTAGGTGGAGAGTCATGAAAAAACGAGATCAAACGAGGAGCTGGTGCAACGAATGCCTCCAGGAGACGAATCATTCTGTTCTGGGAACTGGAGAGAAGACGGTTCACGCTCCGGATGACCCAGACCTGTGGTGGTCGGGAAGCTACGAGATGGTCCAGTGTTGTGGGTGCGACGAAGTCTCTCTGAGACTCAGGGAGTTTTGCTCTGAGGACGATGAGGGCGGAAAGACGACGATCTGGCCGCCTCGAAAAACGCGCCGTCCACCGTCATGGGTTTACGATCTGCCAGCGTCGCTCGTCAATCTCATCCAGGAGGTCTACTCAGCGCACGCGGCTGACGCGCGCGCCTTGGTCGCAATGGGAACCCGCGCGATCATAGACGAGGTCGCAAACGACAAAGTTGGCGATGTGGGAACCTTCGAGGAAAAGCTCGATGCTTTGGTTGACAAGGAGCTCATCAGTTCTCATCAGAAAAAAATATTAGTCCCCGCCTTGGATGCAGGGAGTGCAGCTTCGCATCGTGGCTATCGGCCATCGCCAGATATAGTCGAGCACCTGCTGGACATCGCCGAGCACCTGCTGCAGGCACCTACGTTCTTCGAGAGGTAGCAGCGAGACTCAAGAAAAAGACACCGAAGCGAAAGCGCCGAAAACGGAAACGCGCTTAAGGATTCGTGCGATGGCTTGATGCGTCCAGCCAGCCGATTTGCCGGTTTTGGTGGGGATGCCGCGTGCGGTGAGGTCGGCCGCGATTTGCTCCAGTGTCCGGCCAGCGGAGCGCTGGGTTCGGATTTCGGCGATGACGGCTTGCTCGGCGGGGTTCTCGGCGAGGGTCGCGCCGTCGGCCGCCAGGTCGTAGCCGTAGGGCACGGTCCCGACGCGCTGGCCGTTGGCTCGTTTGACGGCCATGGCCGAGCGGGTCCGCTCGCGGGTGAGGTTCCGCTCCATCTCCGCGGCACCGGCCAGGACCACGAGCATGAAACGCCCCGCGGCGCTGGTCGTGTCGATGGCGTTTCCGCCTAGGTCCACGACGTGCAGGGCCACCCCGGCCTTCTCCCAGCGCTCCACGGTGGTCAGGCAATCGCCGGCGTTGCGGAACATTCTGTCCAGCTTGAGCATGACCACGGCCTCAGCCCGCCGGTCCTTGAGCATGCCGAGCAACCGCTGCCCGCCCTCCCTCGTTGCCAGCGGCTTGCCGCCGGAAACCCCGGCATCGGTAATCAGATCGACCAGCGCCAAGCCGCGCATGGTCGCATAGGCTTTGATGCGCTCGGCTTGAGCGTCCAGGCCCAGCCCGCTGTCGGCTTGCTCGTTGGTCGAGCAGCGCGTGTATCCGATGGCTTTCATGGCGTGAATCCTTCGATGGTCAAGGGGCGGACGGCCCGTCGTGCAACCGCCCGCCCCATCGGCTTGTTTACTCGGTGAGCATTTCCCCGGCTTCGATGTCCATGAGCACGGCCCGCATGTTGTTCTTGCGCGCCTTGACCCGCTTGACGTAGACCTCCAGCGCTTCCCCGTCCAGCCCTTCGGCGATGGCGATGTCCCGCGCTCGGGCGGCGAAGGCTTCGGCCAAGCCCTGATTGGTCAGGGTGATTTGATGACAGCGCGAAGCGAACGGCCCGCTGTCGTGGTCGCCAAAGAGCCCTTCATCGACGCTCCGCGTGGTCGTGAAAATGACCACGCAATGCGGCGGTAAAGGGTCCAGAAACGTCAGGAAAGCGTCCACGGCCCCTTGGGATATTGCATGCGACTCGTTGATGATCCAGACCTTGAAGGGCTTGCTTCCCCAGGCCCGCAGGTGGGCCGCGGATTCGATGTCTTCCACGGCCCGCTTGTCCACCTTGGAGCCGGATAGCTCGGTGATGAAGAAATCGTCGGCGAGCTGTCGGGCAATCAGCCAGGCCAGCGTCGTCTTGCCCACGCCGCTGTTGTTCGCCCCGGATGCTTCGATCCAGAATGCGCCGCGGTCGAAGCCGGGCCGTTCGATGATCCGCCGGACCTTGGCCACGGCTTTGGGCTGGCCGACGTATTGCTCCCACGTCTGCGGCCGGTGTTTCTGTTCCAGGGTCACGGGCGCACCTCGCTTTCCGGCTCGGTGTTGGCGACGCTGGTCGGGTCAACGAAAGTCCGCCCGTCGAAAAAGAAGCGATGACCGCAGGCGGCGCAGGTCCGCGCCCCGTCGTCGTCCACGGCCACGTCGGGCGATTCGCAGGACGGGCACCGATCGGCCGGTAGGACGTTCTCGTCCTCGTCGATGTACCATGCCCGGTCGCAGACTTCGCAGGCATGGAGCAATTCATCGTCCGCCAGGATGACCGCCTCCGGCGCGCCGCAGAACGGACAGAGCGGGCCAGGGTCGGCGGCGCTTTCGTCGGGCAGTAGACCCGGCTCGCCGGGCTGGTTCGCCCGAATCAGGCTGTAGGGATTGATCGGCTGGCCGGATTCGTCGCGGACGGTGACGTACATGCCCGACCACGATTCGGCGAACCGCGCGGCCTCCGAAACATCATCGAAAGACCGCTCAAAGAACGGGGAAAGCCCTTCCCGCTTGGCAACGGATACGGTGGTCATGCGGCACCCCCTGCGCGATCCGCGCGGTGGGAGGGAAACGCCGGACTGTCTGGTGCCGTGGTCCGCGAGTATCGGGCGCTGCCCATCTTGGCGGCGCAGTCCTTCACCACGCCCAGCGCCTGCGTCGCCTTGATGCCCATGCCGTTGACCCTGCCAGTCGTCTCGGCGGGAATACTCTCCAGCCATTCGGCGACGTCTTCCAAGGTCACGACAGCCAAGTCCCATGTCGCTCGCTCGGTCGGGGTCATGCTGCACCCCCTTCCGGCTCGGCGACATGCACGGGGTTGCAGCCCGCGAAGTAGGTGTCAAGCTCCCGATCATCGGTCACGGCGTAGCGCCGAGAATCGGAATCCCAAACCACGTAGCGGGTTTCCCTCGAACGATTCGCCGAACACCGGGCGCGGTCGATCGCGTCCAGTCGCCTCGCGTTGTCCTCGCAAGCGTCGCAATAGACCGGCGTCGCAGCGCCCCAGCCCCGAAAGTGGCCGGGCGCTTTGCAACGCCAGCATGGCCCATCCGGTGGCTTAGGCTCGCCGCGCTCGCGCCGGTCCAGGTTCTCCAGCGCTTCGATTCCGGCAGCGGTCCAACGGCGAGCATGCCAGGTCCGCGTTTGCGGATTCCATCGGAAGCCTTGGCAACGTAGCGCGGTCCGCATGGCCTCGCTGGGCTTGGCGTCAAACTGGACAGCAGCGCCTTGGAATGTGTGTAGGTCGATGGTCACGCGGCCACCGCCATTCCCGACTCGGCGCCGTCCAGCGCTTCCACGTCGTCAATGAGGGTCCGGGCGGTGGTGGCGATACGCTCCAGGCTGGCCCGCAAGCCCTTCCTGTCGCCTTGCCAGAGCGCGATATAGGCCGATGACCGGACTTCGGTGTCCAGCCCGAAGTGTCGGCAGACCACGTAGGCCACGGCTTCGGCTTCAAGCTCGGCCATGTTGCGGGTGAGAACCGTAGACTCCGCGGTTTTCCCGAAATGCAGGGCGCAGTGCGCCAGCTCATGGGCGAGGGTCGTAGCCCGCTGGCCGGTGGGGTGGTTGGGGTCGATGACGATGCGCTCGCCTGCGTCGGCGTAGCCATACTGACCGGCTCGCAGGGCTTCGGCCTTTACTTCGATGCCACGGTCGATGGCCACGCGCTCCAGGGCAGTCAAGAGCCCGTCAGCGCTGCCTTCCACGGTCGGGCATTCCACGTCGGGCAATTCCCTCCCGTCGGTCTGCGTCACGTCGAAAACGTGAGCCGGCTTGAAAAACATTCCGTCCACGGCTTCAAGCTCACCGGCTTCGTTGCGCTCCTCGCGATGGAAGGGGCACGGGGCGAAGATCATGATTCCGCGCTCGCCCTTCCGGACGAACCGGCCGAGTTTCTTCCACGTTTGGAAGCCAGCCACACGGGTCGCGTCCGGCCGCTGAAACATGATTAGCATCGAATTGTGCCAGCTGTACTGGTGGAAGCGCGCCTGCACGTCCAGATAGGCCTTGAACGTGTCCGACGCGCGCACGTCGTCCACGGCCTTGGCGAGCGCTTCGACGTTCTCGTCGATCCGCGCCCGCAGGGCTTTCGCCTTGTCTTTCGCTGGGCTTCCGTTGTCCGATGGGGAAAGTAATGGTACGGTAGACATGTTCGGGACTCCTCGTAAGTCTCGGACCACGAGCCCGGACGTTAGCGCGTCGCGGGCTCACTTTGTCGATGCACGTCGCATCGATCTACCTTCAACATACTTCAAGCTGTTGGAAGTGTCAAGCGCTGGCACGGAGAATTCTACAACGGGTCCGTTGTAGCAAAAACCGTGTCACGCAATGGCACGCAGGGCGAAGAGCGGACTTTCAGGCGCGTTTCAGGCTGGTTTTGGAGCGGTTTGCGAAGCGTGCCACGCGATGACACTAGTGGGCTTGGGTCCCCCCGATGGTACTCGGAACCGGCGGCAGCGTGCCTGACTGTCGAGTGCGTATCCCCGCTGGCGTGCATTTCATGGAGCAGCAGGGATACGTTCCGATCGACCTACGCATTCTTCGCTTGGATGCACGTCGGTCTTGCTCGGGCCACTACACCGACGAGCAATTCACAGGCTGCACAGAATGGCTCTGGCCCGTCGCTGGCCCCCGCGTGCTTGCTGACAGCCCGACTGTTTGCGAACGGCGAGACTGGATATAATGTCCCGAATGGGGTAGGCGGGTCACTGCCGCTTGTCGCCGGGGGCTGCGCGTTTGCGATATCACGTGCAGCCTTCGGGCGACGCCCCGCAAGGATGTCGCGCATGCCCGATGAAACTTCGGTTGGCAAACGGCTCCCCGCACGTGAAGTGCATATTGACGACTACGATCCTGCAAGGGACGACCCTGTATGGGAACGTGAGTACGAGGATCGTCAGTTTCGCAAGGATCAAGATCTCGCTCGACAGGCCGCTGAGATGACCCTAGCCTGGCTGGAGTCGAGGCTTATCGCCGGTCTACTGCCGGCTCACTTTCACAATGAGCTCTTTGAGCGGGTTGAAGAGCTGGTCTGTTTGAGGCCCTCGCCCGAGACCATGCGACCCTGGCCGGCGGATTTGGAAGACGGAGTCCGCATCCTGGGCGACGCCTTAGGACTAGAGTGGCGTCTCGACTTTCATGGGGCAGGAATGCCGCCCAGCCCGGCATCTGATCCAAAGAGCATCGAGGCAATCCGTAAGGGCCTACGCCTGGTGGCTGGCTTGGGGCCCGGCTCGGCCGAAAGGACTCCCCGTGAGACCGAGTCAGGCGACCAAACGGCAACACACGGTCCGGACTTTCGATCGGTGGCTGTGAGCGGTCGCACCTACTCATTCACCAAAATGCAGGCTCCGATCGTTGCACTTCTGTGGAGCGCGTGGGAAAACGAGACGCCCGACGTTGGTGCAGAAACTCTACTTGAGGAAGTGGACGCACAGTCGAGTCGGCTGGCAGACATTTTCCGGGATAACGCTGCATGGGGAACCCTTATCGTTGATGGCTCTACCAAGGGCACCAAACGGCTGTCGATCCCGCCCATATCCTGAAATACAACGCAAATACAACTCACCGTTACACCGTGTCACAAGGACGATCGCGCATCATGTAGGGTGCGATGAGCGATGCGCTGCGAAACATTCATGGGCTAGCGCGCGAACTGAGGCTTCCGCGGGAATGGCTTGCCAGTGAGGCCGACGCCGGACGCCTGCCCTGCCTGCGCATCGGACATCGGCGATTGTTCAACGTAGACGCTGTTCGCCGAGCGCTCGCGGAGCGCGCGGCGCTAACAACCATGGAGTCGACAACGTGGCCAAACGCGAAGTGACCCTAGAAACGCGAAACGCCCGCGGGAACGGGCGTTCGCAAGAGGAAACCGTTGAACGCCGTGAAGTATAGCAAGTTCGGATCACTTTACAAGGCTGCTGGGCCCGCTTTCCGAAGGCATTGGGGGGCGCACCATTGCACGCGACCGCGATGGGCTGACCATCGGCACCCCAAACGAGAGCGGCCTTTTTTCAGCAAACGGAAGGGACGCGACGAATTACGGTCTTTTTACAAACCCATTTTCCGGTCGGGGAACAGTCTCCGGCGGATTCGACATAGCCGTCGCAGCACGGTCGTGACCACCGGCACGTTAGACCGGGATTGGGGCGGCCGCGACCCCAAAAGACAAACGGCGGCACGTTCGCGCGATAAGCGGCGGGCCCGGCCTGACCCGCAACAATGCCTCGCGAAACCGCCTTTCTGTAACCTTTTGGGACAGTTTTCCCGGCTCCGGGCTGGTAGTCGAACCGCGCGCCTGATCGGCGCGCTTCCAGCATCCGCCATCCGTCCGGGTCCACAAGGCGTAAACCATCAAAAAAAAGGCGGGCGGAGCCGGAGGACGGCTCCTGCGACGAACGGGCGGCACCGAGCGATCGGTGACGTGGCATGGGCCTTGCGGACGCGACGCTGAAGGTCCGCAAGCTGCTGTAACGGAACCAGCGCGGGCGCAGGCGGCCAGACGCCAGGGGAATGGCGGTGCGCGCAGAGTGAGAAGCACCAACCGACACGCAAGGAGTGACGTCGGGCTTATGAGACCTGGGGCAACAAGATGGCGCATCGACGAACGAAGGCTGAGATCAACCGATTGAAGGAATCTGCATGAAGCCCGCCCCCGGGAAAACCGGCCCGAATGGACAACCATTCGGCCCGCTGCTGCTGACGGCGCGGGAGGCGGCACGACTGCTCTCGCTATCGGAGCGAACGCTTTGGGGTTTGCGCCTACCTCGCGTCCCGGTCGGGCGCCGACAGTACCGCTACGCGCTCGCCGACCTTCAGCTCTGGATTGAATCGCGGAAAACGAACGGAGGACCGCCGGCATGAGCGAGGCTAGGTGCGCGCGGTCAAGGTATTCGAAGGAATCCAAAAAAAGGGCTTGACATATATCGTTCAGCCGATACGGTGATGGTAGTGAAGTCCAACCCTGATAACGATCTCGGCAACGCGATCCGGGCGGCATTCCGGCGGTCCGGTTGGTCGATCAAACGGTTGGCCGACGAAAGCGGCGTCGCGTATTCGAGTTGCCACGGGTTCGCGGCCGGGACGGTGGACCTGTCCACGGGCGCGGCGTCACGACTATGCAAGGCGTTGGGGTTGGAGTTGCGCCCTGTCCGGCGGGGCAAGGCAAAAGGGTAGGAACGACTGTGGCGAGTGTGGTGAAAACGAGCGGCGGAAGGATGCCAAGCCGGGCGATCCAGTTTACCGACTCGGAGGGCTTCCGGCGGACGATCCGGCTCGGCAAGGGGGGGTTGGATGCGACGCGGGAGTTCAAGCACAAGGTCGAAGCGCTGCGGTCCTGCGCGATCACCAACACGCTGCCCGATCCGCCGACATCGGCCTGGTTGGCAGGGCTGCCGGACGCGACGTACGCGAAGCTGGCCGACGTAGGGTTGGTGGAACCGAGAACCCCGGCGCCGGCGGCTCCAGCGCTGTCGGTCTGGCTCAAGCGCTACCTTGACCAGCGATCGGACCTGAAACCGGCCAGCCGCAAACGGATGGAGCAAACGGTCAAGCTGTTGAAGGAACACTTCGGCGAGGGAGTCCCGATCGACGGCATCACCGCGGACGGGGCGGCGGAGTGGCGG
>SBAX01000281.1 GCA_005240095.1 Phycisphaera mikurensis | reverse complement strand
TTCTTGTGCAACTCGAACCAACCATCGACGCAGCCTGGAACGGTAATGGGCAGCGGACCGTGCGACGGCACTCGCGTCAGATTCCTCTCGCGGAAATGCTGCAGGGTCAGGTTGTACGGGCTGCGTCCACTGGCGTTGAGCCCGTGCAGTTTCTGGGTCTTTGCGTCCCAGACCAGGGCGAAGAGGTCGCCGCCGATCCCGCAGCCGGTAGGCTCCATGAGTCCCAGCGCAGCGTTGGCCGCGATCGCCGCATCCACGGCGCTGCCGCCCTTCTTCAGGATGTCGACGGCGATCTGCGTGACCAGCGGCTGACTCGTACAAGCCATCGCCTGCTTGGCCACGACCTCCGAGCGGCTCGCAAAGTACCGCCCGGTCATGCGGTCTCCACCGCCCCCCTCGGCCGGGCGCGCTGCCGCGATGCACGACAACATGAAGACAAAAAGGATCAGGGCGTTCTTTCGAGAGGATGCATTCCGATGGCCGCTGACGCTCATAGCATCTCCTTGGGGGCGGAGCATGTGGTCATTCGTTGCGAAGCCCTGCCGCCGGGTCATGACTATACTGCTCGAAATGCGCGCAAGAAAGCGGGCGCCGCCCTCGTGTGCAGCGCCCGCCGTTTCCCCGGGAGGCGGCTAGGAGTTATTCCTTGATCGACTGAAGCTCTTGATATCGATTGTAAAGGTCAGGGTTCCGCGGCTGAAGGTCGGCGGCGTTCTTGTACAACTGCACCAGCTCGGAGTCCCCTTTGCGGACCCGCGCTTCGATGGTGCCGTCGGTGCGTACTTCAAACGAATACTTGGGCTTGCCGACGTGCATGAGGCCCATCGCCATCGGCCAATCGCCCGGCTCCCTCTTGAGATGCTCGAACTGGAGCTGGCCGTCGAAACCCTTCTCCTTGAGCTTGGCCATCGACTCGTGGACCTCCTTCATCGCCTTTTCATAGGTTTCGCGTGCTCCCTCCAGGCTGCTGTCCAATTGCTCCTGCCACTGCCCCATCGCGTCCTTCCAGGCTTCACTGTCGAACTCGAAATCGAAGTCACTATCAAAGTGGAAGTTGCCATCCAGCAGCGTTCCGTGCCCCTCGAGGTTGATGATGATGGACTTGCCGGCCTTCGAATAGATCGCAAAGGCTTCCTCATCCGCGGCCTTCAAGGCATCTTCATCCTCATAGGTCGACGTCGTCTCCTTGCCATCCTCGTCCGTGCGCCGAACCGTGATCGGGCCGTCGTCCTTCTGCTCGATTTCGATGGAGCTTCCATCCTGCTCGACCTGCGTGCGGATCGTCTTCGTGCCGTCCTCCACGAACACCTGGGTCGAGGTTTCGCCGCCGCGTGGGACGAAAACCCGTATGTTCTGCGGGAGCTCCGCAAGGTCTTTTTCCAGATCGCCAAGGTCCTGAACGGTCCATTCGCCGCCGGGCCCCCGGCGGATGAACTTGCCACGCGTCTGGACGTGCTCCTTCCATTCCGCGCTTGGAGCGGTCTCGAATTTCCAGCTGAAGCCTGTCCCCTGCGCCTCCGCGCGAGAGCCTAGCGTCGCGGTGAGCGAGATCTCCTCGCCGTTGCGAAGGACGCCGAACTTGGCCGTGTCGCCCGGCTTGCGGGACTTGATCAGGTCAACCGCGCGGAGGGACTCCCCCTCCACCGCCTCGCCGTCCACCGACACGATCACGTCATGGACCAGAAAGCCCGCCTTGTCTGCGGGGCTTCCCTCCACGACATTGGAGACCAGCACGCCGCGCCCCTTCGTATCCAGTTGATCGGCCAAGGCATCGGGCACCTCTTCGATAGAGACGCCCAACCATCCGCGCTGGGCATCCTCCTTCCCGCCCTTCTGCACTACGCGAACCTGCGCCGTCTCGCTGCGCCCGTCGCCCGATCCGGGAGCCACCTCGGCGCGCACGACTACCACGCCCGGCGATTGCTCGTCCGTCGTCACGGTTGCTTCCAATTGCTCTTCGCCGCCGGAGACCCGCTGCACAACGACAACAGGTGCGGGGCGGACCTCCGCCCCGTCCGTGGCGGTCAGGTTCCAAATCAACCACGGCGGCCCCCCGGCCAGAAGCAGATGAATCAGAGCCAACTTCATGCCGAAACTCCTTTCGTTTTGCCTACGACGACTGCCGCGGAGCAACGCCCCACGCAGCGCGTTCTCCTAAAGCGAATCCTGCGGCCGCACCTGCGGCGGCAGCCTAGTGGTGCGCGTCCGCTCGACTTCAATCCAATAGAGATTGCCGTCGTCTCCGACTACCCCGATGACTTCCCGGCCCGTGTCGCGACGCAGCAGGGGTGTTGCTCTGAGCGAATGCCCCACTTCCCGAAACTGACTATCCCAGGGCGCTTGACCCGAATCTCGCGTGGCGCTCACCACCGGCGGTGGTCCGGAAGGAGTCGGTCGCCGGGCCTCTGGATACGGAACGATCATCGCCAGCAAGGCCGCGGCGATAGCCCCGGGCAGGATCCACCATACCCGAGGGTGCAGTTTGGCGCGGCGTTTTCCTTCCTGGGCCACTACCGCAGCCACCGTTATGGTCGAACTCAGTGCGCGATCCAACTCGGCCGCCGCCAGCCTGTCGTTCCCCGCATAGACCTCGAACATCCGCCGCGCGGCAGGATTGCGAATCAGCTCACGGTCAAGATCGAGTTGCTCTTCAGCCGACAGCTCGTTGTCCAGGGAGCGGTTGATCAGGCGTTCTGTTTTTTCATCTACTTCAAACATCCCGCACGTTCCCTTCACCGGCCAGGGCTTCGCGCAACAGGCGCCGCGCGCGTACAAGTCGCGTCTCCACGGAGTCCACCGGAAGACCCATCACGCCGGCGATTTCTTTGTATGACCAATCGTTCAAATGCCGCAGCACGAACGGCTCGCGGTACAGCGCAGGCAGGCCTTGAATCGCCGTCGTCCCCACTCTGTGGAGCTGTCGTGGCGAACCTTCCCAGCGACACTTCCCGCGTTTGCGCACGCTGTCGCGTCAGGTCCCGCCCCGCGTCGATGGCGTGGTTCCGCGCCATGCGGTACAGCCAGCCCCGCCAGCTTCGCACGTCCCGTAACTCGCCAATCCGCTGCCATACCGCCGTCCACACTTGTTGGCACACGTCGTCGACGCACTCGCGCTTGCCGAGAACACCGAACACCACGCCGCGCACCCACCGCCCCTGCACGCGGACAAGCTCCTCAAAGGCGTACCGATCGCCGCCCTGAACGGCTTCGATCACCTCTTCGGCGTCAAACTCTTCCGCGAGGGGCATCGCCATCGTCAATCATCCAAGACGCTCCTCGTACTCTACCCCTTTCAATTCCCGGGGGTGCGCTCGTATTCGAGCCGTGGCGGCGACCGCTTCCCGCTCATTTTAATCCTACGCTGCAACGGTTTGCAGTCCCACACTATCTTAACAAAGCGACTTTCGTAGGGGAAAACACCCGAGCCGAAATTTATCCGGTTTTTTCGCCCTATGCTGAAATCCCGTCCAGTGCTGCTATCATCCGATGATGCACCAGCCTCCAGTTCCGGCTAGAGTACCAGCCATCGGGGGGGCTTGGCCGCAAGACAGGACGAACACAGGGAGCGGATGGTCTAGAAGCGTACGTGGAACGTCCGCATGACCAGTACGAATGCAAGGGGGTTTACCAATGGGAGTAAGACATCACATTAAAGTGTTGGTCGTCGACGACGACCCGTCGATCTGCAAAACGGTAGGTCTTCTTCTGGAAGATCACGGCTACAGCCCGCGCACGTACACTGATCCGGACGAAGCCCTAAAGTCCGCCGAAAAAGAGTCGTTTCAGATTGCTCTTGTTGACCTGCGCATGCCCGCCATGGATGGCGTGGAAGTGGTCGAAAAGCTCAAACAGATCGACGAACGAATGAGCTGCATCGTGATGACCGCCTATCCCGACCTGGACAGCGCCACCGAGACGATGCGGCGTGGAACCTGCGACTACATCGCCAAGCCTTTCAAACAGGAGGAGCTCATCGCCGCGATCGATCGAGCGTCGCAGCGCATGGGCATCATCTACACCGATGAGCATGAGCTGAATCGTCTGATCGGACAGCGCATCCGCAGTCATCGACTCAGCCAGAATCTCACGCTGCGACAATTGTCGGATCGCACCGACCTGACGACCTCGCAGCTTTCGCAGGTCGAGCTGGGCAAGAATGCGGCGTCGATCTGGGCGCTGGCCAGAATCAGCAATTCGCTGGGGCTTCAGGTATCGGAGTTGCTCTCAGGCCTCTAGGAGTTCGTCTCGGGCGTAGTGTCCGGCGCGTCGTACCATCGGTCGGCGGCGGCCACGGGGCGTGCGGCCTCATCCTGTTCAGCGGCCTCCTCGGCCTCGCGTTGCGCACGGATGGCGTCCCATTGATCCAGGGTCATGACGACTTCGCGAGCCTGAGATCCCTTGTAATCGCCGACGATCCCCGCCAGAGCCATCTGGTCGATCAGGCGCGAGGCCCGCGAATAGCCGACGTTGAGCCGCCGCTGCAGGAGGCTGACGCTACCGCGTTTGGTCTCGATGACAATGCGCACGGCCTCGTCGAAGAGCGGGTCGCGCAGTCCCTCGTCGACTTCCGCGTCGTTGGTCTTCAGGCGCATCAGCTCGGGATGGAAATCGGGTTTGGCCCGCGAGCCCAAGTCCTCCAGTATGGCGCGGACTTCATCCTCTTCCAGATACGTGCCTTGGGCTCGAAGCAGCTTGTGCGAGCCCGGCGGCAGGAAGAGCATGTCGCCCTGCCCCATGAGCACTTCCCCGCCGTTTTGATCCAGCACAATGCGGGAGTCCATACGTGAGGCCACGCGGAAACAGATCCGCGCCGGCAGGTTGGACTTGATCAGCCCGGTGACGACCTTCACCTCCGGACGCTGCGTGGCCACGATGATGTGCACGCCCACCGCCCGGGATTTCTGCGCCAGGCGCGACAGATGGTGCTCGACCTCCTTGGCCGCGGTCATCATCAGGTCGGCCAGCTCGTCGATCACGATGACGATGTAGGGCAGACGCGTGGGGATCCGCGCTTTCTCCTCCTCGCTGGAGGGATTAAAGCGCTCAAAGATCTCCTCCGGGGTGAGAGCGTTGAATCCGGCGACATTCTTGACCCGTGCCTCGGCGAGCAGCTCGTAGCGCTCATCCATCTGCGTGACCGCCCATTCGAGGATTTTTTCCGCCCGGGCCATGTCCGTCACCAGCGGACACATCAGGTGCGGTACGTCCTTGAACTGGCTCATTTCCACCATCTTGGGGTCGATGAGGATGAGCTTGACGTGATCGGGGCGCTTGGTCATCAGCACGCTGAGGATGACGGCGTTGAGACATACGCTCTTGCCCGAGCCCGTGGTCCCCGCGATGAGCATGTGCGGCATGGCGGTCAGGTCCGTGACCAGGGCCGCGCCGCCCGCATCCTTGCCCAGAAACAAGGGCAGCTCCATCTCGCTCGCTTTCTTTCCCGACAGCGTCATCAGCTCCTTGAGCCGCACGCGCTCCTTCTCCACGTTGGGCACCTCGATGCCCACCGTGTTCTTCCCCGAGATCGGCGCCACGACGCGAATGGCATGGGCCTTGAGCGCCCGGGCGATGTCGTTGGAAAGCGTGGCGATCTGTGAGACTTTGATCCCCGCGCCGAGTCGCAGCTCGAACATGGTGATGACCGGCCCGGTGTCGATTTCCACCACGCGGGCGTCCACGCGGAACTCCTCCAGCGTGTCCTCCAGCACCTTAGCTTGCTTGCGGACCACGATTTCCTGTTGTTCGTTGAAGCCGTATTCGGGCTCGCGGAGCAGATCGACGCCCGGCAGGCGCCAATTCTCGATCTGCCGGGGGTAGGGCTCCGCAGCCGCCGCCTTCTGCGGCGTGGGGAAGTTGACGATCGGTGGTGCCTGCGGCTTGGGAGTGACCGGCTTGGCAGAGGCCGGCGCGGCGACAGGCCGTTCGGCCGGTTTCTCTGCAGCGACGGACCGCGGCGCGGGAGCCACCTGTGCCGCCGTCGCCTGCGTTGCACTCTCGGCCTTCTCATCCGCTGCTTCCGGCATGGGCTTGTCCACGGAGGGTTTGCCGTTGCGCCGGATCACGGGCGCGGATGTCCGCGACGGAGCCGGCGCGGCCACGACGGCCTGCTGGGCGGGTTGCACCGTGGGGGCCACGCGCTGCGTAGCCGCAGCGGCGAGCCCGCGGGCTACGGACGCCGTAGCGGAGGAGGCCTGGGCCACCTGACCCACGAACGTGGGAAGCTTCAGCACCCAACCCTGCGTCGCGAAGATCAGACCCACGGTCCAGCTCGAGACGAGAACGATGATCGTGCCGAATCGCGACAGATTCTCGGTAAGGAGTTGACCCAGGGCGTATCCAGCCAGGCCGCCATGACCTGCAGGCAATGTTCTGGCGCCCGGCCCGCAAATCAGATGGGCGGATGCCGACGTGCAGGCGACAACCAGGGCCAGCCCGAATACCCGTTCACCAAAGCAACCGATCCGGCCGCGGGCGAGCTTGAGCATGGCCGCAAGGGTCGCAAACAAAACCAGGGGATACCCACCATCCCCCAGCAAGCTTCGCAGATAGTATGCGCACCACGCGCCGGCAAGACCGCAGGCGTTCGCAGCGGGCGCGTTGTGAGGGAACTGATGGGCGCTGGGCCAATCGCCCATGTCGAAGGTCAGCAATGCCGCCCAGAGGAACAGGCACACGCCGAGCCCCAGCATGGAGAGAACCTTCGAGCGCGGCGATGGTGGACCGACATCCCTGGTCATAACGAGTCGCTTCCAGCCCCGATCCTGCCGAGACTCCTTCTCGGAGCTTTCTCTCGAAAGCGCATAAAGCAACCGCGCTCGGTTGGCACAGCGTAGTTCAAGCCACCGCCAGTGCTGGCGACGGCACTAAAGGCTCTTATCGGCGCAAGCTCTCGACGCGCTGGAGTGAAGCTGGGAAGAGTTGGAGGACGAGGAGGCCGTCGCCTCCGGCCGGGGATCGTTTATGTCGTGCGTGCAGTTATGAGCCGCCGTGTCTCCAGGATCAGTTCGGCCGCCTGGCTCGGCGCGATACGCGCCAAGTTGATGACCAGATCATACCGACCGGGATCATCGGCCTTGGGGCCGAAGTACTGGCGCATGAAACGGCTGCGCTCCTGCTCTAGGCGATCCAGCTCGATGCGCGCCTGTGCCTCCGAAAGGCCCCGCCGCTGGGCAAGCCGCGTCACCCGGGCCGCTCGCGGAGCAACCAAACGCACGCGAAGTCCCCGCTGGCGGGGCAGAATCAGGTCCGCTCCGCGACCTATGAAGATGCCGCTACCCTTCCTGGCGAGCAGGAGCACGGTATGACTCAATCGGTGAAAGTAGTCGTTCTTCACGAAGGCGGGATCCATCATGGAGCGCAGGGCCTCCTCGGACCAGCTCAAGTCCCGCTCGTCCATGGAGGCGTAGATTCGCTCCCGCGTGGCGTCGTCGCCGGCCATGAAGTGCAGGATCTCCTGGTCGAAGACCGGCCAGCCGAGACGGTGAGCCAACTGGGCCGCGATCTCCGCCGCACCCGCGCTCACGTCGCGCGACAGGCAGATGAAGTCCGCCACCTCGGCGGTGCCACGCACCTCGTCGGCCGGGTGTTGGGCCCGGGCCAACTCCCAGTTGCGCATCTGTCGCTCGGCGATTCGAGCTACATCGTGATCGGTCAGGGGCTGGGTGACACTTCGCATGGCTGCACCTCCGACGGACAGGGCCAAACGCCGCTTGTAGGCCGCACTTTATTGTAGACATCCAACACGCGGTAGGCAGCCTGCGTGCCTGCTGAGAAAATGCCGGCCCAACCCCTCTCCCTTGCGTACCTGTTTAGCGTCCCGCGGCCGATCAGGCAGGCTGAAAGCCTGCGCTACAGTAGCCTTAGGGCAAGCGTAGCGCCGCCCCCGGACCTCGCCCTGATTAGACATCGCAACCCTGAAGAAACTATGAAAGCCGGGTCGCCTTGACACAGTTTCGGGCTTTTGGCCCAGTGTCGACGGGCTGATCGCGTGGATCGCCCAGGTTCAGCTTA
>SBAX01000390.1 GCA_005240095.1 Phycisphaera mikurensis | reverse complement strand
TACGTCGAACAAGCACTGCGGCATGTGCGTGGGCGGTACCCGTCCGGGTATCCCCTGCGACAACAACGGCCAGTGCGATGGCGGCACGTGCACCACGGGCACGTGCAACACGCAGGGCTTCTGCCGCGACAAGTGCGGGAGATGTACCCAGTAGCCGCGATCGCAACGACGTAGGTTCGGCCAAGAACGGGCTCTCAGCCGAAGATCACTCGCTCCTTTTCTCAGGCGACCTTCGCTGAAGCTCGGTATGGGCAAAGATGACATTGGGCCTGGAGGGATTCGAACCCCCGACCAAGCGATTATGAGTCGCCTGCTCTAACCGCTGAGCTACAGGCCCGTGCTACGATTGCATTCCTTCGGCGCGGCCGCGTCAACATTCCCCAGGTCCACGAAGACCATGCCGTCGCGGACCTCCGCTGGATAGCAGCGCACTCGCGCCAGATCGGAGTGCGTGCATACTCCCGTGCCCAGGTCGAATTCCCAGTGGTGCCACGGGCACTGCACGATGTGCCCCTTCACCTCTCCTCCCGACAGGTTGCCTCCCGCATGAGGACAGCGGTTATCGATGGCCACGACCTGGCTCGGCTGGTCGAGGACGAAGACGGCCAGTTCCCGCCCGGCCACGGTGACAAAGGTGCCCCCCTCCCGGCGGCACTGCGCAACCGGAATCGCCTCAACCCACGACATCTAGGTGCCTCCACATACCAGCTCCCCCAGCCGCCGATTCTGTCCCACCGAACACCGTTGTCCAGTGCGCGGCGACCCGCACTAACCCGCGACAGAATGGCCATTTTTCGCGTGATTGTTCTTGCCTTATCCGGCTCAAAATGATAGGCTGATTGCCCTACGGAGGGCTTCCAAAGGCCTTTTTCTAGGACTGGTTGATCCCTCCGCTAAGGGCCCATCTCCCTCATTCGTGGTCGTCGAAACGCAGCCGACGCCGGTCCGACCACGGTCGTCGGGCTTGCCGGCTGCGTTTGTGGAGCGTCACGTGAGTTGTCCAGCTCAGGGCACTCGCATCGGTCGGGAAAACTTCCCAGGCACGCAAGTCCGCGCCGAGTCCGGCACAGGAGGTTGAAAAATGAACGCCCTCACTACGTCTGCTCATCGCTTTGGTTGGGTTCTTGTCGTTGGCTCAATTGGCTTGGTCGGCTCCGCTGCCGACGCTGTGGCCAACTGCCCCTGCAACGCTGACGTCAACAACAGCGGCGGTCCACCCAACGCCATCGACCAGGCGATCGTCGTGGATTGCGTCAACAACGGTAACTGCTCGCAGTGCATCAACTCCTGCGACGTGAACTGCGATGGGGTGATCGACAATCGCGACATCAACGCGACCCAATGTCGCGTACAGGGATTCCCGCCGTCAACCTGCTGCCCGCAGTTCCCGGAGGCCTGCTGCCTGTCCGGCGGAGCTTGCGCAGACATGCTGCCTAAGGACTGCGCCTTGCAGCCCGGCGGCGTGGCCCAGGGGCCGGGAACCAACTGCGGCAACGTCGTTTGCTCGGCGACGGCCTGTTGCCTGCCTAACGGCAACTGCGTGCCGCTGAACCCGCCGGACTGCAACATCAACGGCGGGTCCGTCGTTGAGGCGTGCCCCGAGGACGGGCGGTGCATCCCGCCGGGCGACGATTGCTGGGCGACGAGTTGCGGCGACGGCACCTCCGTGGATTTCTGCGAGAACCCCATCCCGCCGGACTTCTTCGGCCCGGGGTCGCTGCCGTTCGAGGGAGTTATTCAGTTCGGAGGCGCAACCGGCGGCGTAGACACGATCGTGGCCCGGATGCAGGCGATGGCTCCGGACCTCGGCGAAACGGACACCGCGCCGATTCAACTCGTCCAACTTGATCTTCAAAGCTGCCAGCCCATCTCCGTCCTGATCGGGGGCAACGTCGCCAATCCGATCAAGACCTTGTGGGACGTGACCGCCCAACTCTCCGCGACTCCCGCTCCCGTCGGTCAGATGGCCGTGGCCAAGACCCACCCCAACGGCGGCACCTTCGACTCCACCCTGTGGGTCCAACCCGTGTTTACCTTTACCAACGTGAACAATCCCTTCGATGTCCGCACCCTCGACACTGGGGCCATGGGCATGCCCCCCGTCCTGCTCGACGGCTTCGGAGGATCGCCGTGGGTTCACGACACCGAGGGCGAAATCCCTCTGCCCTGCTCCACGCCCAACTTCGTGCCCGGCATCGGCGACAGCGGCCAAGGGTCGAACACCGCCGTCCTGCCCCACTTGTGCTGCGTCACCATCGGCCACGCCGGGCCGGGGCACCTGCACGTTGTCCGCCAGACCTGCAATCCGTGCCCGCACGGCGCCTGCTGCAACACCGCCGACGGATCGTGCAGCATCCAGGAGGCCATCAACTGCCAGGGCGAGTACCTCGGCGACGGCACCAGTTGCAAGGACGCCGACGGCGACGGAATCGCCGACATCTTCGAGACCAACAGTTGCTGCGCCGGCGATCACAACATGTGCCGCACCGGCACCGATCCCAACAACCCCGATACCGACGGCGACGGCTTCCTCGACGGCTTCGAACTGCACAAGACCAAGTGCGACCCCTGCGTCTTCGATCAGGACCTCAACGCCGACGGCTATCCCGACACCTGCCAGCACTACCTGAAGTTCAGCCAGCCCCCCAAGCCAAGCCAGGGCTGCGAGTGCGAAGCGGACGTGAACAACGATGGGGTCATCAGCGCGTTCGACGTGCTGGTCGTCGGCGACTGCGCCGCAGCAGGCGGTTGCAGCAACTGCGTCAATTCCTGCGATGTGAATTGCGACGGGGTGATCAACGACGACGATACCAACGCGGCCCAGTGCCGGCAGCAAGGTTTCCCGCCCGCCGCCTGCTGCAACATCACCCTCGAGGGCGAAGACTATCCGTCTGACCTCGACTGGAACGACATGATTCCCAACCAGGTCGCCGCCGACGACTTCATTTCCGATGGGCGGCCCATCACCGCAGTCCGATGGTGGGGCAGCAACCGCAACGATCAGGCCGATGACGTGGAAATCGACTACTTCCCCAATTCCACGGCCCAAATCGAGGTCATCTCCGATCTGGGAACGGAAATCGTGACCCTCACCGGTCCTACGACCGTGCACGTGTTCCTGTCCAGTCTGGGCGACACAAACTTCAACGGCAGAGAAGAAGTCCCCACGGAGATGGTGCAACTGGAACTGACCGGCATCAGCAGCCTCTACGGTCCCATGACCGTCAGGCTCCGCCCGGCCACCAGCCCGCCCTTCATGCCCACTGTGGGGATGATCGAGGAGAACGCCAACAACACGCCGGGTGTGCTGGATGTCACGCCGTTCGCCGCATCGGGAACTGCCCACAGCCACTTCGACGTGTTCTTCGAGGTCGAAACAGGCGGCCAGCTCTACCACAACAACGACGCCCGTCGTAAGCAGACGGACATCACCAACAAGCCCCCCACGCCCACGGACCCGCCCTATTGCGGCAAGCCGGGCCTCACCATCATGTTCGACGAGAACGGTATGGATTCCGGCATCCGCGTCGGATCGTCCTGTCACTTCCCGTACGAACCCTCCAAAGACTGCAACAATCCTTTTGGACCGTGCGGCGCCGCCCCCGGCTGCCAATGCATGCCTCGCCCCGGCGGACAGGCGAACTGCGCCGACTTGAACACCTGCCACGGGATAAGCTGTCAGACCGACGCCGATTGCCAGTTCCAGCAGCCCGGCTCGAAGTGCTTCCTGGAGTGGTTCGGCCCGGGTACGGGATGTTGCGCCAGCAACTGTCCGGCACTCAGCGCAAGCGCCAGAGATGGACTGACTGTGGAGTCGGCGACCAGCGTTACCGGCGCTGACACGGCGGCGGTCACTCCTGAACCGTCGCTGGATGTCGGGCTGATCGCGGCGCTGTGGCGAAACCAGCCGACCGCTGCGCCGGGAGCCACGCCGGAGCCACCCGTTCAATTCGCCACGGGCACTTGGGCGCAGATGGCCCGCGCCGACGATCGCAGCGACCAGGGCGTCAAGCTCGGCGCCCCGCGAGATCCCAGCGTGCTTCGCACAGAGCCGGCAGACCTCACGCCGCCCGGCCAGGCGCCGACTGATCAGTCGCAATCCAACGTCGCCGCCCCGCCGCTGACCAACAGCTTCCAGGGCACGATTGACGACGGAACGCGGATTCCGCCGGACACTCACGGTGCCGTTGGCCCCGACCACATCGTCGAAATCCTCAACAGCGGGCTGACCATCTATGACCGCGGCGGTGGCGTGGTCGCTCCGCAGATCAGCCTGCAGGCGTTCTGGTCGCCTCTGGGCATTGCACCCGGTTCGCCGGCCAGCACGCCGTTCGATCCGAAAATCATCTTCGATCAATACTCGGATCGCTGGGTCGTAACTTCCGACGGCAACCCCAACAATCGCGACGGCACGAACTTCTCCTGGGTGCTCGTCGGCATTTCGCAGACCAATTCACCGACCGGCTTCTGGAATCTTTACGCGATTCAGGCCAACGTCGGCGCGCATGTCAACCACTGGGCCGACTATCCGGGCCTGGGCGTCGACCCCAACAACGTAGTCATCACCAACAACATGTTCACCGTGGCTGCCGCACCGGCCTTCGTGCATGCCGACGTGTGGATCATCAGCAAAGCCTCCTTGATCGCCGCGGCCGGCCCGCTTGTACTCGGCACGGACTATGCCCTCGTCCACAACCCATGCGGCACGGGCGGAGGCACCTTCCAGCCCTGCCACACCTTCGGGCAAACCACAGTCAATTCCCGCAACTACCTCGTGCAGATGTGGAACAGCGGGCTGCTCCGCGCGAAGACCATCAGCGGCAATGGGTCGAATGCGGTCATTCAGTGTAACGGCGGCAATGATTGGTTATCGGTCGCGGCATTCGGGGTGGCGCTGCCTGGGGCACCGCAGCCTAACTGCCCGAACACGATCGACGCCGGTGACGCACGGCTCCTGAATGCCGTGCTGTGGGGCGACCGAATCTGGACCACACACACCGTCGAGGCCGGTGGCAAGACCGAAGTCGCGTGGTATGAACTTGACCCAGCCGCCGCCGGTGCGTTCCCCGGCGGAGCCAGCGTCCAGGAAGGTCGCGTCAATCATCCAACACGCTACTACTATTACCCGTCTATTGCTGTGAACAAGGACGAGTGCGCCGCCCTCGGTTTCTCCGGTTCGAGCACAACCACCTTCGCCAGCGGCTACTACACGGCCCGATTTGCCAGCGACCCGCCGGGCACCATGCAGCCGGTAAGCCTCCTGAAGGCCGGCGTCCATCCCTATAGCAAGTTCTTCACCGGAACTCGCAACCGCTGGGGCGATTACAGCGCCACGGTTCTTGACCCCCGGGACCTGCACACGTTCTGGACCGTGCAGGAATACGCCGAGACCCAGTTCGGTGGGGCTGGACCGGGCGCATGCGCCGCAGAACAAGGAAGATGGGGCACGTGGTGGGGCTCGTTCCAGTGCGACAACAGCATCGACGGCTGGTTTATCAGCTTCCACGAACACCTCCAGAAGTTCGATCCCATCGCCCCTCCGCTGGCGTTGTACTACTGCGACGTGAAAGTCGTGGACATCAATGCCAGCAAGGTCCCGGATTGCCAGCAGCACAAGGTCTTCGACTACTTCGTGAACCTCGACGATTGCTGCCTCGTTCATGCCAACGTGGACAGCCGCACGGGGGCCATCCCCGCTACGAAACAGGCCTTCCGCGAAGAGAAGTGCATGGATTATCACATCGATATCCAGGCCGTCGTCGGACACCGCTACTACCAGGACAAACAGACCCTCGAATGCGTCGAAGTGACCACCGGCAAGAGCGCCCTCGATCACTTCTGGGGCTGGCACACCACGGTCAACGACTGCATGAAGGGGGCCTTCGATACCACCGTCACCATGGGACCGGGCGGTGAGTGGCTCTACGGGCCGTGGGACAACATCACCCCCAAGTGCGCTTACCCCAACATGGCCTTCGAGCTCTATACCGACACGCCGCCCATCGGCGTGCCCGACGCGGACGGCAACTGCATCCCGGACCGCTGCGAAAGCGCCCTCTGCGGACCGGGGGATCATTGGGTCGACACCTGCCCGGACGGCACCGACGTGCTCGATCCCACCGAGGCCCTCATCGGCATCGACACGGACTTCGACTGCTGCGCCGACCTGACCCTGGTCATGTCCGGCCCGGCCACCATCAGCCGCATCGGCACTCTGGACGACTCCGTCCAGTATCCCGGTTCCGCGCCTGTGGATGGTCACGCCGAGGTCATCGACACGGAGATGGTCTCCATGAGCCTCTCCGGAGGCGGGGCGACCCTCACCGCGGGCGGCGGCGTCGTCACCCCCGGCGGTGCGGTTCTGCGCCGCTCCTATGGCGCCATCGTCGAGAAGATCGGCCAGCCGCGCCTGGCAGACAGCTTCTTCGACGTCTACCACGAGATCGACATCGGTGGGGGACAATATCTCTACAACCAGCGGGCCCTGCGCGTGGCCGCGGAGATCGAAAAGGTCCTGCCCAAGGACCGCTACAACTTCGCCGGCTGCGAAGGACTGTATACTTCGCCCATCCCGGGCCAGGGGGTCCACATCGCCAACATCACCTTCGTCTCCCACCCGGCCAACGTGCCGCTGGAGACCACCGGCGCGTGCTGTCAGATCGATGGTACCTGCGATACCACTGATTTCGCCGGTTGCGCGGGCTGCTTCCAGGGCGGCGGCACGCAGTGCGGACCTACAACCTGCCAGTTCTGCTCCAGCAACGCCCAGTGCGACGACGGCAACCCCTGCACGACGGACACGTGCTCGGCCGACACGAAGCGCTGCACGCACGACATCCTCTGCGATGACAACGATTCGTGCACCTACAACGACCACTGCCCGGTCCACGGCGGGGCCTGCCGCGGCGCCGGCGTCGCACAGGTTTCGTGCTCCACGAGCGCGGATTGCTACGCGGCGACGGGCCAGGCGTACCCATGCGTGGCCGGCTTCTGCGCGTGCGACTTGGTGCCGCCGCCACCCACGCCCACCTGGAATTGTCCGGGCGGTCTCGGCAACGCCAATTGCCAAGCTCGCACTCGGGCGCTGACCTTCAGAATGGTGCCGCCCGTGGTCGCCACGGGTGGAGGCACCTCCGCCATCCGCATCACCATGATGGATCTGCAGAACCCGGTGCCGGCCAACGATCCGTGCTGTGCGCCGCCGAACTTCAGCACCTTCGAGGATGCGACGTGCTCGGGCGATCCG
>SBAX01000036.1 GCA_005240095.1 Phycisphaera mikurensis | reverse complement strand
CCGTCGGCGGAGCCCCTCACGAAAGCTCGGATAGAAGGTTAGGCCGATCGAACCCTTGGCGCTTGACAGACCCGGCTTCATAGAAGGGGCGCTCTAATCTCGACGACGGGCGACAACGCGCACCTGCCTACCACTACTCGAATGAGTTTTTTCTATGAAACTCCGCGCCCGCTTCATCGTGCCCGGCGACGGACCGGCCATCGAAAACGCGGCCATGGAGATCCGCGGCGCGACGATTCACGCCGTCGGGCGCGCCGATCACGTCGGCGGTGCGCCCCCCATCGACTATGGCGACGCCGTCATCCTCCCCGGCTTCGTCAACGCCCACACCCACCTGGAACTGAGCTACCTCGCCGGCAAGGTTCCCCCGCGCAATGACTTCGTGGACTGGCTTTACCGACTCGTGGATATCCTCGTGACCGAGCCGGTGGAGGAAGACGACGTCCAGGCCACGGTTCGCGATGCAGTTTTGGCTTCACTCTCCGCGGGCGTAACCACCATCGGCGACGTCACACGCTCACCGGCCTGGACTCGCCCCGTCCTCGCCCGATCGCCGATCCGCGCGGTTTCCTTCGGCGAAGTCATCGCTATGGGCGCCGGACGCGCACGCCTTGACCAGCGCCTCGCCGCGGCCGCCTCGCAGGAGTGGCAGACCGACTCCATCCGCTGCGGCATCTCCCCGCACTCACCTTACACCGTAGAGCCTTCCGCTCTTGCTGCCTGTGCCGAGACTGCTCGACAGCTTCAAGCGCCGCTCTGTATCCACGCGGCCGAATCAACCGACGAAATGGAGTTCACCCAGACCGCTTCGGGAAGGCTCGCCTCGTTCCTGAAGGACGTCGGCGTCTGGGATGAGCACATTACTCCAGCCCACTGCACACCCATCGAGCTGTGCAGCAAGGCGGACCTGCTCACCCCCCGCACCCTGCTCGCCCACGCCAACTACGTCTGCGGCGAAGACCTCCGCCTCATTGCCGCGAGCGGCGCCAGCGTGGCCTACTGCCCCCGCACCCACGCCGCCTTCGGCCACGCCCCCCACCGCTTCCGCGACATGCTCCGCGCCGGAGTGAGCGTCGCCATCGGCACCGACAGCCTCGCCTCCAACCCCTCCCTTTCCGTGCTCGACGAGCTGCGCTTCCTTCGTGAGCGCTATCGTGATGTGGACGCCCTGGAACTCGTGCGCATGGGCACCCTCCGCGGCGCAGTAGCCTTAGGCCTTGCCGACGCCACCGGCTCACTCACCCCCGGCAAGGCGGCCGACCTTGTGGTGATGCCCTTAGAACCGAATGAATCGTGGGAAAGCGTGTTGCAGGGAAGCAGCCGCCCGCTCGCGGTGTACACCGACGGCGTTCAAACGTCGTTACGCGGATACACCCAGGCCTGATCGCTGGGCGCGTAGTCGAGTAGCTCCGTCTCGCGGAAGTACAGGGCGATCTCCGTCTTCGCCGTGTCCGGAGCGTCGCTGCCGTGGAGGAGGTTGAACGAGCGGCTGGCCCCGAAGTCCCCGCGGATCGTGCCCGGAGCGGCCTCGTAGCCGAAGGTCTTGCCCATCATTGTGCGGGTGATATCGATGGCCCGGTTGCCCGCCAGCACCATCACCACCACCGGCCCCGAGGTGATGTAGTCAATCAGCCCGGGATAGAACGGCTTGCCCTTGTGCGGGGCGTAGTGCCGCTCGGCCAGCTCCCGGGAAATCTGCATCAGCTTCATCCCCACCACGCAAAGCCCCTTCTCCTCAAAGCGCTGGATAATCCGCCCCATGAGCCGCCGCTGCACCGCATCCGGTTTCAGAATAATCAGTGTCTGTTCCATGTCCGCTCGTGTATCAACCCAATTCAGAGCACAGGGCGCAAGCCCTGTGACCTTCGTTCCATGCCAGATCATGTACCAGATGAACGCTGCTTGGACAAGAATCCCGCCGGAAAACAATCAGGGCCCCCAGTCGCTGTTCCTCCTTGCTCGGCGGCGCGGCAATAGGATCGCGCTGCCCATGACCAAGATCACCAGGCCCATGGTGGCGACCCCCCAGCCCGTGACCGCCGGGATGGTCAAGGCACGTGCGTTCACGGCGTTGAGTAGCATCGGGTCAGCGCCGATGTTATGGGTGAAGAATACCGACACGCCCCCTTCCCAAACGTTGCGCATGATACCGATCGGGTCTGGGTCGGGCCCATACGTAAACGCCGCGAGAACCTTGGCATTCGGGTGTCCGCTTGTGTCGTAAAGCGCCAGACAAACGCCGGCGCCGCAGTCGGTGATGAAGGTTCCCGGGGGGATGTCGCCCAGAATCGGATCACGTGCGACGGTCACCAGATCGAGGTCGCCAACTTCGACTCCGTTGGCGCCAATCCACGCCTGTACCGTAGTGTTCGACTGGATGCCCAAGGCCCCCGGAGCGCTCTTCGCCACGATGACGGTCTTACCGGCGCGCATGAAGTCGGCGAGGCTGCCGCCGGGATCACTCCAGTGCCCCGACATGTCGACCACGACGTCGAAAGAATCCAGCGGCGCGGTGGGACCCTCTTTGGGGAACAGAGTGCAGGAATGCCCGTTCTTGATCAAGAAGTCACACCAACCTTGACCCTCTGCACCGAAGTTGTCGACGATGGCCACGTTCTTGCCGCCGCCAAGGGCTTGCGGTGTGAGCGCAAAAAGAAGGATGACGATCGCTGGCTGGCGCTGTCTCACATGCGCGCTCCCTATATCCTGGCCTTCCCTCGCCGCGCGTTTCAAGGCCGTTCCTCTTCCGCTTCATCATGATCGCGCTGCCGCCCGCCGCCACGGCGAGCCCCATGACCAAAAGCCCCCATTGCCCGACGGTAGGAATCGTCAGCTCACGAGCCCGCACCGCGTTCAGGATGATCTCACGGCCATCCTCGCCTGCGGGCGAAATGTTATCGGTGATAAAAACCGAGACGCCCCCTTCCCAGACGTTCCGCATGATTCCGATTCGATCGTCGACAAACGCAGCCAGCACCTTGGCGCCAGGATGGCCCACTGTGTCACACAACGCGAGGCAGACCCCCGCACCGCAGTCGGTGATGAACGTACCCGGCTGGATGTCTCCCAGGATCGGGTCGCTTGCCACGGTCACGAGGTCCATAACACCGACATCGCGTGCGCTAGCGCCGATCCAGGCTTGGACCGTGGGATTTGAGTCAATCCCCAATGCCGCAGGAGCTTTTTTTGCAGTAATCACGGTCTTCCCCGCGCGCATGAAGTCGCCCAGCGTCCCGGCGGGATCGGTCCAGACTCCGGACATGTCGATCACCACGTCAAATGAGTCCAGCGACATGGTG